>CAISOD010000189.1 GCA_903887045.1 uncultured Gammaproteobacteria bacterium
CGACCAGCACGTGATACGCCAGTGTTTGCAGATTGATGCAACAGCGGCGGCGTTACCTGCGCCGGTGTCTGCCGTGGAGCAGGAAACTTTCACTGATCTTGATACACACGAACGCCACTACCTGCAGCGTTTGCTGCAGCATTGCCAGGGCGACAAACAGCAGGCGGCAACGATCGCGGGGATCAGTGTGCGTTCGCTGTACCGCAAGCTGTCCGGCCCTGACTGATGGATTATCCGAGCTGCTTTTCCAGCATCCGGCAAACCGTTTTGGGAATTTCAATGCGGGCGAATTTCTTGTCGTTGGCGGCGATAAGGTTCCACGGAGCTGCAGCGGTGCTGGTGTGTTCCACCATGTCGTTCACAGCCAGCTTGTAGTCCTGCCATTTGTCGCGGTTGCGCCAGTCTTCTTGAGTGATCTTGTAGTACTTCCATGGCGTCTTTTCGCGTTCCTTGAAGCGGCGGTACTGCTCTTCGGGGCTGATGTGCAGCCAGAATTTCACCAGCACGATGCCGTGTTCGGTGAGTTGGCGCTCAAAGTGGTTGATCTCGGTGTAGGCGCGCTGCCATTCGTCGTCCCTGGCGAATTTTTCCACGCGTTCGACCAGTACGCGGCCATACCAGGAGCGGTCGTAGATGGACACGTAGCCGTCGAGCGGAATGTGGCGCCAGAAGCGCCATAGATAGTGGTGGGCTGCTTCCTCATCGGTGGGGGCGGCAATCGAAATCACCTTGTACAGTCTGGCATCAATCGACTGGGTCACCCGGCGGATGGCACTGCCTTTGCCAGCGGCATCCCAGCCTTCAAACATCAGCAGTAGTGAGCGCTTTTGCGCGCGAGCCTGCCAGCACAACTCGTTGAGTCTGGTTTGCCACTTCACCAGCTTCTTCGAGTATTCGGACGGTTCGATCACTTTTTGCAGGTTGACGCGATCCAGTACCGTGAAATCTTTTGGCGTTTTTGCCTTCGCTTTGGCCCTCGTCTTGACGACTGCACTCTGCGCTGGTTTTTTTGCCGGCTCTTTGCCGTGGTGTGCAACCGGTTGCGCCGGTTGTTCAGCAACGTACGGTTGGATGCTGTCGAGAATTGTTTTGCCCGCTGTGTAGTCGCGGTAATGCACATCGGCTGCTTCGATAATGTGCCAGGTAGCACAGCCGGTGTCGGTCATGCTGATGGCGATCTGCGACACATCGAGAAAACGGTCGAATTGTTTGGAGTATTTCCGGTTCCACGGCGATTGTTGCAACACTGCATGCTTGCTGCGGGCATCGGCTTTCAACTGCTTTTCCACTTTCGATTTCTTCAGGTGGAACCAGAGCTTTACCAGGATGACGCCGTCTGCGGCCAGCATTTGTTCGAATTCGGTAATTTCCTGCAGGCGGCGTTTGTATTCGGCTTCGTCGCTGCGCTGGAAAGCATATTCAACAATCGGCTGGGTATACCAGGAACCAAACATCAGGCCGATGCGGCCACGTGCGGGCAGGTTGCGCCAGAAACGCCAATAGCGTGGCCGCAGTTTTTGCTCGTCGGTGATATCCCAATAGGCGTTGGTCTCAACACCGCGGGCATCGAACCATTCGTTGAGCCGGTTGACTACACCACCTTTGCCGGCGCCTTCAACGCCGGACACGATGATGATGACCGACTTTCTGGAATTTCGCAGTTGCTGCTGTACTTTTTGCAAGCAGGTTTGCAGTTCGCGGCTTTTGCCTTCGAACTCTGCCTTGTCCATGCTGACACCCAGTTCCGCTATCTCAAACATCGCTGTCTTCCCCCGCTGGTTGATGCCTGTTGTACATGCCTGTAGTACATGCCTGTCGCACGTGCTTCTGGCTCATGCCATTGATGAATGGCTTGGAAATCCATCAACCACTTTACACAAAATCATCGCGGGCAATCTGATCCACGTCATTTCCGGCCATATCCTTCACCGGCCTGCAGTCGCTAGGAGTGCAGGCAAATGCAACCAACACCGCTGTAACCAGCCAGGCACTGCGCATGGATATTCTTTTGCACGGCTGGGATGACTTTACCGCCAACGCCATCGGCTATCTGCTGTTGGTGGCAGGGGCAGAGTTTGCCGGCGATGTGGTGCAGGACCTGGGCTGGGTCGTCAGTGGTGTTGCCGTGATCCGTCTGGCTGGCGTCGATCTTTCCAGTCTGGTTACAACGTCCGCTGTCATCACTGCCATCATTGCGTTTTCAATGCAGGACACTCTGGGCAATGTGCTCGGCGGCCTGTTTCTCGAACTGGATGATTCGCTGTCGATCGGTGACTGGGTGCGTATTGATGGAAAGGAGCCATGGCTCCCTGCGCTTTGCCTTGCGCTACTGGCTGCATGATCCGGCGCTGGATGACCCGACTGATACTGCTGTGCGGGTCCGTCTCTATGCCGCTTTGCAACGAGCAGGCCTGCAGTTGGCCTCGCCCGAGACAGTAGTGCGCAACATTCATGAATCCACTCATCATGATGCAGTAGTGGAAGCGCGTGATGTTGCCCGCCGCCGCAGCGCGCTGGCGAGAGTCAGTGTGCTTTCCGGCCTCAGCAGCAGCGAGCTCGATACAAACTGCAAGGATTTCCGGTTTTACGGCAACTGATGCAAGCGCACCCGCCATTGGCCATCTGTGCACAGGCCGCAGGGTTTCGCGGTGAGCAAAGCAGACGCAGCCGCATCGTCTTTCAGCTGCCACTGCAGCCACGCCAGCGGACCGGCAGCAAACGGCCCGCCTTGTGGCAGGGCATAGGTGGCACCGTGGCCCACATCGAGGTTGGCATTGAGCGCCGCAATGTTGCCGCGCTGCAGATCCTGCCAATCCTGTTCGGCATTCACATAAGCGATGTCGGTTTCGCCGCCGATGAAGTAAGCGATGGGTGCGTGCAGTGCCTGCAGCTGTGAACGCATCAGACCGAAGCGGGCGTTGTACTGGTCGCCGTCGGGAAAGATGCCGCTGTTGAGAATCACGGTTGTCGTTACCCGCGGGTCGGTGGAGACGCTCATCGCCTGCATGCCGCCGCAGCTGTGTCCCATCACTGCTACGTGGGTGGAGTCGACGTGGCCCTGCCAATCACTGCCGCTGCGCGTGGCTTCGGCCGCAATCCAGTCGAGGCCATCGAGCAATTGTTGCGACTGCGTCTCGAACTCGGGCCAGGCAGCCGGATCGGCAGGGCGCTGTTGCCGCGGTGGCGGCGAATCGCGATACGGACCCACTGCCAGCACGATGAATCCATGCGAGGCAAGCTGCGTCAGGAATTCGCGATAGCCGTAATTGCTGTTGACGCAACTGCCATTGCCCCACAGCACCACCGGGTAGCTGCCTTGCAGGTCCTGCGGTCGGTAGATCGTGTGGGTCGGCAATGAGGGATCGCTGTAGCTGATCGCAAGCTCGGGGCCGCTGGCGCCCGCTGCAGGCGTCAGCACCACAGTGACGCGCCGGCTCTGCCAATCATCGACACCGTCGGCTTCGCTTGCACCATCGATCCAGTCGATCTGTGTTGCCAGTTTCAGGCCGGCGCCCTGCAACAGGCCGGCGATTTCTTCGGCGCGCCGCTGGGCGATGCCGGCGCTTTCCTGCAGCAGCGTACCGTCGCTGAGTCGGTGGGCGCCGCGCACCCCGGTTACCCGCATGCTGGTGGCGTTGATCTTGCCGGCAAGCGAAACCAGATTCACCAGCGCATCCGGATGACGGAAGGAAACGCCTTTGTCGAAATCGAAATACAGCGGCACTGTCTGTTCACCGCTGGGTGGCGGTGGTGCTGGCGCTGCTGCACCCGGTGCTGGATCGAACGCGAGTCGACCGCTGCTGGGCCCAGGCGGGCGCGGATTGAAGTCGATCTGATAGCGCTCATCCACCGGCAGCATGCTGTTGCAGTTGGCATCCAGCTCCGGCATCACCGACAGCCGCACTTGTTCCAGCACTACGCCGCCGCAGATGGCAGGCTTGTCGGAGACGATGCCTTCCACCAGCACTTGATGACCCAGCATGGGCGGTTGTACCTGCGCACTGACGTCGCTCTGGATGGTGAGGTAATAGGTGTCGCCCTGATAGTCACTGGTCCAGCACGGTACCGTGCGGGTGTCGCGTACAGCGGGACAACTGACGAAGCTCAGATGTGAGCCGGCCGGCGGCGCTGCCAGTGCGCTGACGCTGAGACCTGCCATCAAGGGAACAACGAAGGGAACAACGAAGGGAACAACGACGGGAACCAGCAAACGATTCAGTGCAGACATCACAGCACCCCCAGGAAGTTCACGAGATCCACTTTTTCCTGCTCGGTAAACCGGATATTGAAACGACGGTCGTAGAAGTCGACCAGCTCGCGCAGGTTCGCCGCCGAGCCGTTGGAGAAATAGGGCGCGCGCGCCGCCAGTCCGCGGAACTGCTGGATGACGATGGCGCCGATGTCTTCACA
>CAISOD010000190.1 GCA_903887045.1 uncultured Gammaproteobacteria bacterium
AGCGTTACTTCGCCGACTTCCATGGTGGCGGGGCCGGGGTTGCTGATGCCGGCGATCTTGTTGCCGTCCCACGTGAGGATCAGCGTGAGGAATTGGTTGTTGCCCCATTCGCCTTGCCAGGTGCCGGAGAGTGGGTGGCCTTCCTGTGCGTTCAAGGGAAGCGTGGTGGTGAGCAACACCAGCAGTGCAAACAGTTGTTTCATCTTGGTAATCATCTGATTCATCTCCTGCGGCTTACGGCACGGTGGTGCTGTAGCGGCCTTCGCCGATCATGGCGTCGGGCGAAATGTTGTTTTCCTGGCATACGTATTCGAACAGTTCTTCGCCCGGCGTCCAGCCTACGGTGTAGCCGCTTTCCCACGGCTTGGTGTAGGCGCCCGGGTCGTCGATCGTCACTTTGTAGTCCAGCGTGTTCATGTCGCGGCGGGTGAAGCGTTCTACCAGATGCAGTTTGTCGGTGGTGGGCAGGCCGTCGCGGTTTTGCCACGACACATCGTTGTAACCCACGCTGTCGACTACCAGCGTGTCGCCATCCCAGTGGCCTACGGAGTGGCCGAAGTAGCTCGGCGTCAGATTCTTCGGATGCTCGCGGCCGTCCATGTAGATGATGCGGTAGGTCATCGCGTTGGAGGTGGTGAGGATGTAGACGCGTTCGAGTTCCGGCATGTCGACAATTTCAAAGCCGTAGGGCGACATGATCTGGCGCGGGCCGCCGGCGGGTTTGCAGCGGGTGTAGGGTTCGCTGGCCAGGAACAAGTCGTGGCGGAAGTTGGTGAGTTTGTAGGCCCAGTCCTGGATCGGGATGTCCTTGATGTTGACCGGTGCGCGTTGGGCGCGTTCGGCTTCGTAGGATTCCGGGTTCACCACCAGATTGGCGGTGCGGCGGATCCAGAAACCGACTTCACCTTCCGGCGGGCCGAAGTTGATGCGGCCGTCGGCGTGGCGCGGCGCTGGCTTCGGCGGTTCGGCAGGTGCAGCCGGTGCTTGTGCGTAGGCATTGCTGATGGCCAGGCCCAGTACGAGCGCGCTGGCGATGGTGTGTTTCAACAGGCGATTCATCGTCGTGATCTCCAAAGGGGCAGCGTTTACTGGCGGTTGTCCTGGCAGTAGAACTCGGGCAGTTCCTGCCCGGCTACCCAATGCAGGTCCCAGCTGCTGGTCCACGGCCGGGTGTAGGCGCCGGGGTCGTCGACTGTCACTGCGTAATGCAGGGTGCCGAGGTCGCTGCGGGTGAAGCGCTCGGTCAGGGTCAGCTTGTTGGTGTGCGGCAAACCGCCGTTGCTGAACCAGAAACCTTCGTTGAAGCCGGTGGTGGTCACTACCATGGTGTCGCCTTCCCACTTGGCCAGCGAGTGGCCGTAGAACAGCGGGTTGTCGTCGTTGCCGGTGACTTGGCCGGTGGCAGTGCGATCATCGGTGTAGATGAAACGCCAGTTGCTGTTGCCGCCAGACAGCAACACGAATATGCGGCTGCGATCGCGGTCTTCGACCAACTGGAAGCCGAAGGGCTGCTGGAACTGGCGCGGGCCGGCGGGCGGAATGCAGTTGAGGAACATCGGGTCGTCTTTGAGCCAGTTGCGTTGGCGCAGGGAGTAGAGGTCGAGCGCCCACTTCTGGAATGGCGCCACTTTGGCGGCATCGTTCATGTTGGCCAATACGCCGTACTTGTCGACAGCCACCGTAGCGCCGTCTTCCATCAGCGAGGTTTTGCTTGGCAAGGCCCAGTAACCGGTTTCGCCTTTGGGTGGGCCGAGGCGGGGTTGCTTGTCGGGCCAGCGCGGGGTGGGGCCGGAGACTGCTTCACCACGGCTGCTGAATACGTCTTCGGCTACGGTGAACACGGTTTTGCCATCCAGCTGCACCGTGGTGCCCCAGATCTGGCGGCTGCCGTTGAGTGCCACCGGTCCATTTACGGTGATGGTGTCGCCTGGTTCGATCGTATCAGCGGCCCAGCCGCTGCCGTCGAGCTCTACTACGCTGGCGAGTTCGGTGGCCCAGTTGGACTCACTGCCATCGGCCGCTTTCACGTTGAAGAACACGTGTACGTGCGGATTGGCCCAGTCAACAGCAGTGACGCGGCCACTGAGTGTGGTGACTTTGCCCTCGTCGAATTTGGCACCTACCGGATGGTGGGCAAAGGTGGCGCTGGCACCGAAAACCAGCAAGGCAGCAAGGATTTCGCAGGCGCGCCCAGAGGCGCACAACGAGGCGACACGACGATTCATGAATGTGTTTCCGCTCTGAAAAAGTTGTGGTGGTGCTATTTGATGGTTCATTGCGACAGTGCAGTGTGCTTGCGGGTTACCGAAACCCCGGCCACCGTCTTTTCTGGCGGGCAAGTATTGCAAGATATCAGGCGCCAGCGCAGCCCCTGTAGGGGATTTCATATTAGTTGCAGATTGTTTGATGCGTGAACCGTTCTGTTCGGTTCCGGGGGAATCTGTGGGACGTAGCGCGTCCTTGCGCTTTGTGGTTCCGGCTGACTTTTGTGTTGCGAAGGCTGCTCAAAAATCAGCCTGGGTCTGGCCGTCTTCGTCGAGTGGATGGCGGTTGTTCTCGGCGCAAACGTATTCGAGGATGTCCCAGGTGCGGTCACGGCGGAAGGTGTGGTTCTGGTGCCACGGCTGTGACAACACGTTGGGATCTTCGTAGGTGAAATCGAGATGCAGCAGATCCTTGTTTGCTGCATCCAGATAAATGCGCTCGGTGATTTTCAGCTGATCGCTGTTGGTGATGCTGGGCATGCCCAAGCGTTGGCCCGGCTTGGTGCCAACCGTTTCCACCACCAGCGTATCGCCTTCCCAGCGACCCACTGAATAACCGAAATAGTTCGGATCGATTTCGTCCTGGCTCGGCAATGGACGTCCATCGGTGAAGATGCGGCGCACCATCATCAGCGCTTCCTGGTTGATGACTATCTTGCCCGGCGTGACGAGGAATTCGAGGCTGTAGGGCATCGTCATCATTGACGGCATGCCATCGGGTTCGCAGTTGTCGAGCGTTTCCGGCACTTCATAGTTGGCATTGGCCTTCAGTTTGGCCTGCTCTTCATCATGGTGTTTTTTGTATTCGCCGATCAACATGGGCTCGTCGCCGGTGATGCGGCCGATGTTCGGCTGCCAGATACCGCGCCAATCAGGCAGTTTGTCGAGTTCGGCGTAGCTGACTTTGTCGCTGCTGGCCGGGTAGACCGGGCGTGCATCCTGCGCTTGCAGTGCGGCGCCGCCCAGCGCGAGTGCGAGGGTCAAGGCGGAAATAGTGAATCGGTTGGCTTGCATAGGCAGTCCTCCTGGATGTTCTGATGATTGTGAGAGGCGGCTTGTTGGTTGTTATTTGTTGTTGTCGTCGCAGACTTTCTGCGCGGCACCGACGTCGCAATAGTACTGGCCGGAAGCAAGCTTGATTGTGTAGAAGCGGCCGCCCGGTTTGCCATTGGCATAGGGGCTCACGGTGAACTCAACGTTGTCGCCGATCTTGACCTGATCCTGCGAGAAGTTGCGACGGGCCAGATGTACCTTGCTGGTGAATTCCATGCCCCATTTTTCAACGGTGCCGTTGTCTGCTTTCACATCTATGAATATCCACACGTGTGGATTGGTCCACTGCACTTCGGACACGACGCCGCTGTGGGTGACTTTTTTGGTCTGGTCGAACATCGAAAAAGAATGATGCGCGAACACCGCATGACTGAGACCAGCCAGCAGGCTGATGATGAATGCGCGTGTGATTATTGTTCGCATGGTTTTACCCTCTGAATTAGGTGCATGGAGAATAACAGTAAGCTCGATCAACGGGCATGGACTGACTGGTTACTTGCGGGTAATGGCGTTGCTCTTGGCGCCGTTGAGGAAGTTCATGCCTTCATGGCCGGCAGCCGACAATCTGGTCATGTCCTGCACAGTCAGACCGTAATAGGTGCTGGATGACACGTCGAGGTTGCTGGAAGCCAGGTTCATGATCCTGGTGTAGAAACGTCCGGTGGGATTCAACTCGCCGAAGCGGGGGGCATTCTTGAACTTGCCTGCTCGCGTCAACTCACCCAGCGACACCATCACCTGGGTGACAGTGGCTTCGAGTTTTGTCTTGTCGGCGCTGAACGCCAGCTCGATAGCAGCCTGCGCGATTTCATCGGCAGTGGCGGTGTCAGCCGTGACGCCTTTTGGCAGCGCGGCCAGAATCGCATTCTGGGTCGCCACATCATCGGCCTTCTGGGCCTGCGCGCTGACGGCGGTCAGCGACAGCATAATCAGCAACAGCAACTTCGATACGGGATTTGGCATGGTTACTTCTTCAGCAATTCATCGATGAGGGCAATGGTGTCGGTGCGGCCCTTCAGTTCGGCCAGATCGCGTGGGGTGTGGCCACCAACGTCTTTCGCCGTGAGATCAACGCCTTGCTCATACGCCAGTTTCAGCACTTCATTCCAGCCGGTCTTGGCTGCGCCATGCGCAAGGTTCTGGCCGTTGGCGGCGCGAGCATGGATATCGGCACCGGCTGCCTGCAGCAGTTTGACGATTTCAGCGGCGTCGGCATCGGTAGTGAACTCACCGGAAATCGGCACTTCGCGGAAGATGCCATAGACGCGCCAGACGCCGGCAGCCGCCATGATGGGCGTGACTTCATACAACACGTTGGCAATGTCGACACGGGCATTGTATTCGAGCAGTAGCTTCACGGCTTCGATATCGCCGGCCTTGGCTGCTTTGTGCAGGGCAGTGGCGCCGGCGCTGAGTACGCGCGAATCCGGGCTGCCATCGGTGTAACCACGGTCGCCGCCGCGGAAGGGTGGTTCGTGCTTCAGGCGCATGTCGACGTAAGCGCCTTTTTCGAGCAGGGTTCTGGCGATATCAAGAGCGGTGTTCTTGTCGGTGGAAGGTAGATCACCACGGCTGCTGCCGGTGAGCAGGTGCAGATCAATGGCGTTGTAGAGGGCTGTGCGGCCCCACCAGTCCCAGCGTTTTACGTCAGCGCCGCGCTCGATCAACAGTGCCGCAGTGTCGTAGTGCAGATTCAGCGTGGCCATCAGCAGCGGTGTCTGCGCCCACAGGTCGATCGTGTTGATGTTGGCGCCGCCGTCCAGCAGTGCAGCTACACATTCGACACAGCCTTCGCGGGAGGCATAGTGCAGGGGAGTAAAACCGCCTTCATCCAGCGGTTTGACACGTGGTTCTGAGGTGACCCAGCGCGGCCAGTCGTGATCCTTGCTGCGCGCATTGGCGTCGGCGCCGTGTTCGAGCAGCAGTTTCACCATGGCTGGTTGATGTTGCGATGACGCCCACATCAGTGCGCTCTGGCCGCCCCAGTTTTCCACTGTGTTGGCATTGGCGCCTTTGTCGAGCAGCAAACTGGCGGTTGCGGTGTTGCCGGTGCGGGCCACTGCCATCAGCAAAGTCTGGCCTTCGGCATTGGGGGATTCGATGTCACCGCCGGCATCCACCAGCGCTTCCATGATGGCGAAGTCGCCGTGTTCAGAGGCCACCATCATCGGGGTTGAGCCGTATTCATTACGCGCGTTGGGATCGGCGTCTTCGTCCAGCAGCATTTCCACCAGAGCGAGATCTTTCGAATACACCGCCCAGTGCAGTGCAGTGGTGCCATCAACCGAGCTTTGGTTGACGTCGGCACCGCTTTCAATCAGCTCCAGTGCCGCCGCGCGCGAGCCGCTACTGACCAGATCGGGCAGTGTCTCTTCCGCAACCGCAACGCTGATTGTCAGTGTCAGCAGTGCGGCAAAGGCACCTGTGGTGGCAAGGCGAAGACATGGGTTCATATCAGACTTCCGCAAACAACCCGGTGCTGTTGCCGATTTTTTCCACAGGAACGCCGGCGCGTTCCAGCAGCGTCAGCACCAGGTTGGCGTGCGGCGTATCGGCGGCATATTGCAGATGCTGACCTCCTTTCAACCGACCATAACCGCGGCCGAAAATGGCAGATGGCAGCGGATTGGCGTTGTGCGCATTCGAGTCGCTCATGTTGCTGCCGAACAGCAGAATGGAGTGATCAAGGATAGAGCCATCGCCATCTTGCGTTTTGCTGAGGCGATCGAGGAAGCGGGCAAACACTTTGGAGTGATAGGTCTGCACCACGGCGCACTTGTCCATTTTGTCCGGCACATAACGGTGATGCGACAGCGGATGGTAAGCATCGGAAATACCGACCTGATTGTAGGTAAGCATGCTGATCTCGGCCGACAGCATCATCGATGCCACGCGGGTCAGTTCGGCTTCATAGGCCAGCGCGGTGAGGTCGAACATCAGGTTGATGTGTTGTTCCCAGTTGGCCGGTACGCCCAGTGGCGCGTCGGGAATTTCGATGCCGGTGAAATCCTGCGAGCCGAGTTTCTGTACCTGGGTTTCGACATCTCGCACGGAGTCGAGATATTCCTCCATGCGTTGCTGGTCAGCACTGCCGAGTTTGCCGTTGAGCGAATTGGCGCTCTCTGCCACCAGATCCAGCAGGCTGAATTTCTGGTTCATGATCGAGTCGCGTTCTTGTGCGGTGTCGCCCTGACCGAACATGCGGAAGAACAGTTTGCGCGGGTTGTGTTCCATCGGCAGTGGTTGTGTGCGGGTGCGGAAGGAAATGGTGGAGCCGAGGCCACAGCCGAAGTCGGCACTGCAGACGCCGGAAGCAGAAGAAGCTTTGACTTCGGTACACAGCTCCAGCGAGGGGAATGGCGTATCAGTGCCGAGATGCTGGGCAGCGATCTGGTCGGCCGAGATGCCATAGTTCGGATCGTTGGCATCCACCGTAAACGGCGATGCACAGCTGAGCCAGGTGCCGGGCGAGGTGGCGTGCACGCCAGCACCTTCAGCCGCAGAGTTGCGCAGATTGCTGACAATGGTCATCTGGTCTTTGAAGGCGGCAAGCGGCTTCAGGATTGGCGTCACGTCAAAACCGCCACCGGTGGCAGCGGGAGTCCACTTGTCCATGATGGCGCCGTGCGGAAAGTAGAAGAACCCCAGCTTGGGTTTGGGGGCAGCTGCTGTCTGCGCCAGCGCTGTGCCAGCCGGAATCATCGCATCCAGCAAGGGCAGCGCCAGTGCGCTGCCGGCACCACGCAACAAGGTTCTGCGCGAGAGGTGTTTTTTTGTTATGAACATGTTGTGGCCCTCGGTTCCGTAACGGGTTGTCTTGGCCCTGCGTTGGCTGACTACTGGACTGCGACTGACTGTTCTTGCGCCGGCTCTTGAGAATCGCCCGCAATTTCCACGGCTGGCGTACTCCTCATGCGGAACTGCTCACTGCTGACGATTTTCGACACCAGGGTCGAGAAACGGTAATTGTCCTGCGACGCTTCCCGCACTATACGCCGGACGGTTGGCATGTCGTGGTATTCAACCCCACGGCCGAGGCCAAAAGTCATCAGCTTCTCGGTAAAGGTTTGCACAAACTGGTCGGGGCGCGACAGGAAGGCATTGCGCAACGCCATCGGGCTGCCGACTTCGGTACCGTCTGCCATGACACCGGAAGCATCGATAGGCGTTCTGGCCATCCGATCAATGTCCTGCCAGCGACCAACGGCGTCAAAATTTTCCAGCGAAAAGCCCAGCGGATCGATGACGCCGTGGCAGCCATTGCAGGAAGGATTCACGCGATGCTGCTCCAGGCGCTC
>CAISOD010000191.1 GCA_903887045.1 uncultured Gammaproteobacteria bacterium
ATGTCGACCGACCAGCTGGGCAATCTGTACATCGCCGATTGCTTCGCCGGCCGTCTGCAGAAGTTCGAGCCGGTCGAAGACGCCAACCAGGACAACGTGGCCGGACAGATTCTGCGCACCTGGGATAGTTGGAAGCCTTGATCTGGACCCCGGCCTGCGCCGGGGTGACGAACACTCTGGCAAGCGCCATTCAAGCCAGATGCTTTGTCAGCGCAAATGCTTCGGCCAGATGCCATAACGTCCGGCCGAGATGATACCGTTCGGATCGATCGCATCCTTCAAGGTTTCGTGCAGCCGGCGTAATGCGTGATCGTTGAATGAATACGCCGCAGCGCAATCATCCATGAATGCTGTGTGCGTGCGGTATTCACCCCAGCCGTGTTCCGCAGCCACTTGCACCAGCCGGCGGAAGATTTCACGCGTGCGCTGGTTGGTGGTCTGATCGCGTACCACACTGAAGCCGACAAGAATCACAAAGGTGCGCTGGTGATACGACTGCGGGAACACGTTGAACACCGTACTGGCATTCATCTCGCGGAACACTTCGGCCAATACTTTCTGCGATTCGAGTACCGCCTTGCCCGTCATCGGGATCACCGGTGAAAAGCCGAGATGACCGTTGGTGCCGGTGGGATTGAAGTTCGAGCGGGCACCGAGCGAGAACACACTCAGTGACGGAATACCGAGATGGTTCTCGTCCTGTGATTTATCGATGATCTCCTGCGTCATCGGAAACTCGAAGTATTCCTGTTCCAGAAAACGCACACCTTCGATCTCGGCGGTGAATACCTGCTTCACGTAGTCCCACGAGGCATTGATGATGCCCGGCGGCCCGTAGAACTTGAACTGCGAGCTCCACCATGGCGTGTTGGTCTGCTGCGCTGCTTCGTCGAGGATGCGCACGTCTTCGTCGTTGGCGCGTTCGTAGCGTTGCTGCAGTTCCGGATTGCGGCCGAGACCGAACTGCATCGGCGACTGCAAGCCGGTGCCTGCATTCAACACGCCCTTGTTCATCATGCGGGCGGTGATTTCCACCAGCTTGTGGATATCGTTGTAGTGCATCACCTGCACTGAACCGCTGCGGAAGGCCTCCGGCTCCGGTAGCAGCCAGATACCCATCTTGGTCACCACGCCGAAATTGCTTTGACCGAACAGCCCATCGACCCACGGACCGTAACCCCAGCGGAACTGCTGCCAGGTTTCCGCATTGGGCAGCGCGCCCATGCCGGTACGCACGAGGTCGCCGTTGGCCAGCACCACCTCCATGCCGCAGTGCGCTTCAAAGTGATCGCGGTAAGGATTGGTGGTGTAGCCGCAACCATGATCGAGCGCATTGCCGATCACACTGCCCCAGCCGGGATCGGGGCAATCGATCCACAGCTTGAGTTTCTTTTCCTGGATGTAGCGATACAAATCGAAATAGCTGACACCGGGCTCAACCAGCGCGAAGGCGTTGGCTTCATTCACTTCGATGATGCGGTTCATGCGTTTCAGATCCAGCACCACACTGCCGCTCAACACCGGCGCCGACCCGCCGTAGCCAAGATTGCGGCCGGTGGATACCGGGTAGATTGGAATCCTGTAGGCATTGGCGATCTTCATCACCGCCTGCACTTCTTCGGCGGATTGCGGCGCCAGCGCAGCGGAGGCAATCTTTTCTTCGGCTTCGTCCCACAAGGGTGAATACGCATCACGGTAGAGATCGAGATCGGCGTCTTCGGTGAACACCCAGTCATTGCCAATGGCCTGGCGGAATTCGCCAACGGCGCGGGTGAAATCGGCTTCAGTAAGGCCCGGTGGGATACGCATGGGAGGTCCCTGCTGGTGTTGTTGTTATGTGAAAGCGGTCAGCGGCGAGGATAGCCCAAGCCTTCAGGCAAAGGCAGCCTGCTGCCGGAAAGTCTTCGGCGTCAGTTTTTCACGAGCCTTGAACACACGGGAGAAGTAAGCGGCGTCCTTGTAGCCAAGATCCCACGCGATCTGGTCGAGCGTCTCCAACGTGTATGTGAGGCGGCGGCGGGCTTCCACATGGAGCCGCGCCTGCAACAGTTTCTTGGCAGGCTGCCCCAGTGCATCACTGCAGGCACGGTTCAGGGTAGACACCGACACATGCAATGCGGCGGCGTAATCAGCCACTGGCCAGTGCGCCTTGTAATGCGTTTCCAGAAGTTGCTTGAAACGATCAGTCAGTTGTATTGCCGGCTGTGGCGGTTGCAGCAGGTGTTGCTCCTGTTGTACCAGGCGGCGCAAACACACCAGCACCAGTTTCACCAACGCAAACAACGCCAGTGATTGCTCGGGCTGGCGGCTGGACAACTCCTGTTTCAGCATCGCCAGTGCCTGCAACAACTGGCGATGATCGCCATTGCGCTTTTTCAGCTGCAGCAGTCGAGGAGTTGCCAATACACCGGCAAGCAAATGCGCCACCTGATTCTCCACATCAAGCCCTTGCAGATTGACTGCCACGCTGACCACAACGCCCTGCGTATCCGGCTGGAACTCAAAGCCATGCACCACGCCGGCCGGCAGCGCCACCAGCCAGCCGCCGGTCAAGCTGTGGTCGGTAGCATCCAGCCGCATGCGCATGGCGCCGCTGTGCATGCACAGGATCTGGAACAGATGGGTGTGACGATGCGGCTTGATGAGCCAGCCATTGCGGGAGCTGCGGTCAACGATGTCCTCGATATGTACAAACTCGAGCTGATGGCTCGGTGTTTGTTCACCGTAGAGGGCAAATTGCGGAATCGTGGAATGCCGAGGGGATTTTTTTGTCATCAAGACCTGGACCCGCCGGGAGTCATCCCGGCAACAATGACGCAAAAGTACAACTTTTTGCATGAAAACTCACTGGCTCCGGCTGCACTGACCGGCCATGCTGGCAGCACTTTTCCAGGGAGCACTCCATGAAAAAATTACGTACCCAGGTAGCGATCATCGGTGGCGGCCCTTCCGGCCTGCTGTTGGGCCAGTTGTTGCACAAGCAAGGCATTGCCAACGTGGTGCTTGATCGCGTCAGCGCCGACCATGTGCTCAAACGCATCCGTGCCGGCATCCTCGAAACCGGATTTGCCGACCTGATGCGGGAAGCCGGGGTGGCCTCCCGCATGGACGGCGAAGGCCTCGTGCATGACGGCTTTGCCATTGCGCACAACGGCGTCAGCACCCGCATTGATCTGAAGGGCCTCACCGGCGGCAAGACCGTGCTGTGTTACGGCCAGGTGGAAGTGACCCACGACCTGATCGAAGCGCGGGCGAAGTCCGGTCAGGAGACTTTCTTCGAAGCCATCCGCGTCACCCCGCTCGACATCACCACCGACAAGCCAAGGTTGACGTTTGAGTATCAGGGTGAAGAGCATGAGCTGCACTGCGACTACATTGCCGGGTGCGACGGTTTCCACGGCGTATCGCGCCAGAGTATTCCCGCCAACCTGCGCACCGAATTCGAACGCGTGTATCCGTTCGGCTGGCTCGGCGTATTGAGCGACACGCCGCCGGTTGATCACGAACTTATCTATTGCCGCAGCGAGCGCGGCTTTGCACTGGCCTCGATGCGTTCGCACACACGCTCGCGCTACTACATAGATGTGCCGCTTTCCCACAAAGTGGAACAGTGGTCAGACACCGCATTCTGGGAAGAACTGAAACTCCGCCTGCCGCACGCTGCGGCCGCTACCCTCATCACTGGCCCCTCGATAGAAAAGAGCATTGCACCGCTGCGTTCGTTCGTGTGCGAACCGATGCAGTACGGTCGCATGTTTCTGGTAGGTGACGCCGCCCACATTGTGCCGCCCACCGGCGCCAAGGGCCTCAACCTCGCGGCTTCCGATGTGTCCACGCTCTATAGAATCATGCAGCGGGTTTATCTGGAACGCGACACTTCCTGCGTCAAGCTCTACTCGGAGATTGCCTTGCGGCGGGTATGGAACGGCGAACGCTTCTCCTGGTGGCTGACGCGGCTCTTGCACAGACTCGATGAACAAGGCCCGCATGACAACAGTGGCAACTCCGGTGAGCGCTTTACCGAATCCGAACTGGCTTACCTGCTGGCGTCGCAGGCCGGGCGTTCGTTGATCGCCGAACAGTACGTGGGACTGCCATACGAACAACTGCCGTAGTCTTGCCTCCACAACAATAACAACAGGAATCCCTGCATGCTTTTCACCAAGCCGTTTCGTTCTGCCCTTGTTCTGACTGGCACCCTCGCCTGCCTGCTGTTGGTCGAGGCACAGGCACAGGCGCCGATCCAGGGCCGCGATCTGCAAAACTCTCCCGATGCACGGGTGCAGCACCGCACTTACCACTTCACCGATACCAATGAAGAGCTACCGTACGCGCTGTTTGTGTCATCGAAAGTGACGGCAGGCACGCCGGCACCGCTGATCGTCAACCTGCACGGTCTGGGGGTGGGTGCCGGCTTCATGCTGAAAGGCGAACTGCTGGAGCTGGCGGAAACTGGCGGTTATGTAGTGGTGGGTCCGCAGGGCTACAACGTTGGCGGCTGGTACGGCACCCCCATCATCACGCGTGACAACACACCCCCAACACCGGCCAACCTCAGCGAGCTCAGTGAGAAGGACGTGCTCAACGTGCTGGCAATGGTACGGAAGGAGTTCAACATCGACGACAAGCGCACTTACCTGCTCGGCCACTCGATGGGCGGTGCCGGCACTCTGCATCTTGGTGCCAAACACGCGCAGAACTGGGCAGCGATTGCCGCCATTGCGCCGGCAGCCTTCCGCCTCGAACCCGCTTCACTTGATGCAGTGAAGGACACGCTGCCGGTGATGGTGGTACATGGCGACGCTGACACGCTGGTGCCGGTGGATATCGGTCGCCGCTGGGCTGAATACATGCAGACCAACGTGAAGACTCAGCAATACCTCGAAGTGAAAGGCGCCGATCACGGCAGCGTCATTGATCAGGGCATGAGTGATATCTTTGCTTGGTTTGCGGCGCATCCAAAGGCGGAATAACAGCCTTCAACCAATCTGGCAGCCACCTTTATCAACCTACACCCACCTACAGGCCCAATGGTCCACCCGGAGTAGCTGCCGGCAGTTCGCCCTTTGCTGCCGTGTCCCAATGCTCGATGACACGGTGCTTGTCGATACGGAACATGTCGAACCACGGCACCTGATAAGTCACGCCATTCTGGACGCGGGTGGTTTGCAGCACCTGCACCACCAGATCGCCTTCGGCAATCATCGCCACCAAAGGGGTCTCCAGCCACGATTCAATCGGGCTCTCCGGCCGCCGTGCCATGTACTCGATGAAACCATCGCGGCCGGTGGCGGCATTGGGGTTGTGCTGGATGTAGAGTTCATCCACATACAGCGCGGCGAGTTCTTCACGGCCGCCTTCCGGGATCTGCCGCCACAAGTCGAAAGCGAGACGCTTGTTGGCAAACAACTGCGGATCGTCGTTGGTCAGCAACGCGTGTTGCGCCAGCCCTTCAGTGCCGTTCACTGGTTGCGCACTATCGGCGCCGTAATCAGGCACGGTTTGACCGGCGCGAAACAACGACGAGTCCCAATGCTCGGCGATGCGGCCATCATCGATACGGAACATGTCAAAGCGGGCCGAGGTATAGAACGCAGCAGCATTGTCGGGTTCCGGATACTGCGCCACCTGCACCAGCACCACTGAATCTGCTTCCGCGATCAGCGTGACCAGGCCGGGAATCGCAGCAGGCACTGCCCCTGCTTTCACTTGTTCACCAAGGTAGCGCTGCAAGGCCGCAACACCGCTGGGCAACAGAGGATCATGCTCAACAAACGTGGGCGCCAGATACTCAGCGGCGCGCGCAGCCTGACCACCCAGCACCACGGTGCGCCAGTACTCATGCACCAGTTGCTTATTGACAGCGAGCGTTGCCTTGCTGCTTTGCAACAGTACCTGCTGATCGGCATGGCTGGTGACCGGCACCGGCTTGCCGGCGACGATGGCAGCCGGTGGCGGCGCCAGCGATTCAGCGGCAAACAGCGAAGCCGGCGTGGTGAGCGCTGTCATCACGGCAAGCAGACAAACGCGGTGGGATTTTGTCATTGTTGTTTTCCCGGAATATGGCGAAGATGCCGAAAAAACAATAACCGGGCCTGCGACAAAAATGAACAACAAACTCCTCGCTGCCGGCTTTCTGTTGGTATTGGGCATCGCCGCCGGTGGCTGGCTGCTGCCGCAACAGATCGCCACCCAACAACAGATTGCCGCTCTGCAAGCCGAAGTGACAACACTGCAACAACAAGCCTCCATATTGGCCACCGCAGCACAGGCCGCCAACGACTGGACCAGCATCGCCAACCTGCAGGCCAGTTATGGCTTCTATGTCGACAAATCGCGCTGGGACGATGCAGCCGCCCTGTTCACCGACAACGCCACGCTGGAAATTGCCGGCCGCGGTTTGTTCGTGGGCAAGGCACGCATCAGTGAATACCTGCATGGCCTCGGTGAAATGGAATACGGCCGTCTCTACAACCACATGCAGCTGCAACCGGTAATCAATGTGGCCACCGATGGCCTGAGCGCCAAGGCCCGCTGGCGCTCGTTCATGCAGGTCGGCCGGCTCGGCAAGGAAGCGCGCTGGGGTGATGCCATCTACGAGAACGAATATGCCAAAGACAACGGCGTGTGGAAGATCAGCAAGCTGCACAGCTTCATCACGTTCTATGTCGAGTTCGAGCAAGGCTGGAACAAGGGCGGCGTCTCCTTGCCGCAACCGTTCGAAAATTCCAATCCCGATGCCGAAGCCACCGTCAAATACGGTGCTTTCCCTGAAGTATTCCTGCCACCCTACCACTACAAGAACCCTGTCACGGGTCAATGAGGTCGTATGAAATCCATTTTCCCCGCTTGCTTCGCGCTGGCATTTTCGCTGGCTGCCACTGGTGCAAACGCCCAATCGTCATCGCCTGTCATCGACTGTGATCGCGCCTGCCTGTACGGCTTTGCCGATACTTACCTCGATGCCTTGCTGAAGGGTGATGTCAGCGCACTGCCGCTCAGTGCCAACGTCAAGTTCACCGAGAACGGTGTGCAGATGAAAGTGGGCGATGGCCTGTGGAACACCATCGACGGCAGACGCAACTACAACCTGCGGGTGGCCGACCCATCGCAAGGTCAGGTGGCGCTGGTGGAAGTGGTCAATGAACACGGCACACCAGCCATCATGGCGGCGCGGCTGAAGATCGTAGACGGCCGCATCAGCGAGATCGAAACCGTGTTGTCGCGCAAGATCGACACTTCGCCGTTTCCCGCCACCGATGGGCTCGAAAAAAGCCACGAACTATGGGCAACACCCATGCCGGCCGAACAGCGCGTGCAGCGGGAACGCATGATCACCATCGCCGACGGTTATTTCGACACGCTGCAACAGAACGACGGCACCCTGTTCACCAACTTCACCGACGACTGTGATCGTATCGAGAACGGTCTGCGGACCACCAACAACGACACCATTCCCAACTACGACATCGCCAAGATGGGCTGCGCCGAGCAATTCAGGCTGGGCCAGTACATCTATGACGACCGTCTGCGCGATCGCCGGTTTCCGCTGGTGGACGAAGAAAACGGCGTCGTGCTCTCGGCTGCCTTGATGGATCACAGCGGCAAGATCGTCGACATCACCTGGACCGATGGCAAGACCAAGGCGAAGTCGGTGTTCTTCTATCCGCATTCGTTCATTTTGATCGAGCTGTTCAAGATCGAAGGCAATGCCATCAAGCGGGTGGAAGCAGTGTTTGCCAGCATGCCCTACAACATGCCGTCGGTGTGGTAGCAGCGCGCGGGAATATTGCGCTGCCGACTCCGCTTCGACGAAAACAACATTCCCGCCTCGTCCGCTGGCTGTCGTACATACCGCTGTGGCTGGTGTTCGTGCCGCTGGTGCGCTTCCTGGAGTGGCGTGGCAGCTGGCCACGCAAGACGCTCGGCAAGGGCATGAAGGACTTCTTTCTATGGCCGGCCGATGTGCAGCCCGGCACGCACGATATTGTGGTCAGCTCCTATTTCAAGAGCGGCACCAACTGGATGCTGCAGATAGCCACGCAGATCGCCTGGCGTGGCAACGCCGAGTTCGCGCACATCCACGATCTGGTGCCGTGGCCGGACTTGCCGGCAAAGCTCAAGACTGCAGTGGCCTACCAGGACGTCGATACCAGCGAATGCCCTACCGCGCTGCGCGTCATCAAGACCCATTTCGCGCCGGGCCGTGGCGTGCCATACAACGGCAGCGCCCGTTATGTCTGCGTGATTCGCGATCCGAAGTCGGTGTTTGAATCCAGCTATCCCTTCATCCGCAACGGCAGCATGGGCCCGTTTCTGACCTACGAAACCATGAAGCGCGATCTGGCCGGCACCATCGACAAGATTGCGGCCTTTATGGGAGTTGAACTCACTGCTGCCGAAAAGCAGTCCGTGGGCGACGCCACAAGGCGTGATGATGCGCAAGGGCGAGAGCAAGAGCGGCGCCGAACTGGTGCCAGGCTCACACGCGCAGATTGATGTCTGGTGCCGGCAGCGGCTTCTGACACTCGGCAGCGACTTCCCCTACGGCCAGCACTACGGCAGCCAGGTCAGCTGACTTACTCTGCCTTGAGGTGCTGCGAGAAGTACGGCAGCAGTTTGTCGATGAAGCGCTGACCGATGCGGTTGCCGTGATCACCGTCATACACCTCCCAGCCATGTGCCACACCGAGCCGCGTCAGCGCGGCATCCAACTGGGTGTTGGTGGTCACCAGCCCATCCTTGTCACCGACATCAAGCATGATCGCTTTGAACTGCTGCAGTTCCGGCACGTACTGATCGACCAGTACCAGCTGCGAGTTGGCCGCCCACTTTGCCTGCACCACCGGCTGCGCCTCGCCATTCTGGTAGGGAAAATCAAAGAACAGCGGGCCATTCTGCGGATTCGGTGCCCAGGCGGCGGCCTGTGCCAGCAATGCGTTGTCGAAGGTGCCGGCCTTGTAGACTTCGATACCTGCCGCCACCCGCGCATTCTGTGCGTCGACCGCTGCCTTCTCGGGCGCAGTGTTCATCAGGCAGCAGGCACTCATCGCATACAGCGCCACAAACTGCTCAGGGTGCTTCATCGCCACCCGCATGGTGCCGTAACCGCCCATTGAATGGCCGGAGAGTCCTCGGCTTTCGCGCTTCGCCAGCGTGCGGTAATTGGCGTCGATGTAGTCGATCAGGTCGTGGGCGATGAACATTTCCCAGTCGCCGATGGTGGGTGATTTGGAATACATGCTGCCGCCGTAGCGGGTGAAGGCATCCGGCACCACCACAATGGTTTCCTGCGCGCCGGCGGCGATGGCGGTATCGGCCGAGCCCGGCAGCTTCAATACGTTGTTGGCGTAGACCGCTGCACCCACGCCATAACCGTGCAGGAAATACACAACGGGATAGCGCTTGGCGGGTGAGGACGCATAGCCCGGCGGCAGATACACGAACACATCACGCTCGGCGCTGTCACCTTCGAGATTGCCTTGCAGTGATACGCCCGTCACTTTGATCGTTTCCAGCGTACCTGCGGCAGCGGCCGGCGCCTGTGCCAACAGCTGACTATTCAGCAGCCATACGCCCATCAGCAAGCCGATCAATGTTGTTGCGCGCTTACCCAGGATGCTCTTGTGCATGTGTTTCCCCTTTGATGTGGTTGTGGTGGGGCAGCAAACGGTCGGCTGCTGCTTTTTTGGTAACCCTAACACGCAGTGGTAGGCAGCACACAACGGGTGGCATTCAAACTGAGGTGCTGTTTGGCTTTTGCGAATAGCCCGTCGCCGCTTCAGGCCTCCAAAACACGCCGTAAACCCATCCCTGGGGGCTCCCCTC
>CAISOD010000192.1 GCA_903887045.1 uncultured Gammaproteobacteria bacterium
GCCCGCCGCGACCTGACTGCCGTACTGCAGACTGGTCTTGCTTCAGTCACAGTGGCGGTGATGCTGGCGATGGCCTGTCAGCGGTTGAACGATGCTCAGGCCCGGTCAGCGCATCGAGCCACACACCGGCTTCCTCAACTGTCGTCTGATCGGGCACCTGTCGCTGCTGACGCCGCCGGGCTGCAGTTTTCGTGTCGGCAACGAAACACGCTATTGGGAGCGCGGCAAAGCCTGGGTATTCAACGACACCATTGAGCACGAGGCGTACAACCCGACTGACCAGACTCGTGTCATCCTGTTGTTCGAAATCTGGCGTCCTGAACTCATCGCTGACGAGCAGCGCCTGATCTCTGCCTTGCTGGAGGCTTCCGACAACTTTGGCGGACAGCCTGAGCTTTGATCGCTCAGAACCGCAGCGTGTAATTGACCTTCATCGAGAGATCGGCATTCACTGAGTGGAATTCGTTGTCGCGGTCGGGATCGCTGAGTCCGTAGTTGAGCACCACAAACACTTGCTTGCCGGCTTCGGGTATCCAGTGCAGGCGGCTGTTTATTCCCATGGCTTCCGACACATTGTCGTATTGCAGCAAGGTGCTCCACGACAGCGTGTTGGTAAACGCAATGCGCGACTGCAGGCCGAACAAGCGAGTGGTGAAGTTGCCGTAGGGCAGCTCGATTTCATTCTGGGTGTACTGCACACCGAGGGCGAGATGGCGGTTGGGCCGGATGATGAGATCGGCGCCTTGCTGTAGACGCTTGCCGTCGAAATATTGGCCCCAGCGCACAGTTGCGCTGCCGCTCACCAGCCGTTGGTCGGCAAGCTCAACCCGTAACATGTTGTCGTCGAAGCCATAACTTCCTGCAGGGATGCTGATCTGCCGCGACTTGTCGGACGCACGATAGATGACAAATTTGTCGCGCAGCACTTCCTTGTTGGTCATCAGCCGCAAAATGAAGTTGTCGCCTTTGTTGTTGTTGGCAGTCAGGCGCAGGCCGATGTTCTGGTTGTTGAGGGAGCCGTCATCCAGGTATTCCGCCCGATAGGCGTCAATGCCGGCATAGACCGAGCGGAAATAGCCACCGGGGGCAAGGAACCTGCGATAGCCGAAGTCCAGCGCGTTATCACTCATGTCGCTTTGGTTGACGAAACCCAAGGCCGGATTGAAGTTGCGTTCGATCTCCTTGTGCACATAAGAGCCACGCCAGCCCTGGTTGTTGGGGAAACTCAGACCGTAGCCCCACGCGGCATCATCACCGGTGAGAGTTGGCGTGTCGCTTTGTTGAAAATATGCAAAGCCTTGCATGGTGCGGCCGCCCGGCAGATTGGAATTGCGATAGCGGAAGTCCATGCCGGCCAGACTGTTGTCGCCATTGGATTGCGGTGCGCCCGAGGTGGCGATGACGCCGACCTGCGATTCGCTCAGCACGTTGAGCACTGCTCTGCCGACGGCAATGTCGCGCTGTGCTACTCCGGTAACCGGGTCGGCATCCTGGCTTACCAGCAGCGTGCCCACGTTCCAGTCACCAATGCGCCCGGCGAGTTTGCCGCCGTAATTGATATCCACCGGAGCGCCATTGCCGTTGAGGCCGATGCGCCGTGAAAAGAACGGCCGCCCGTTCTGCGCGTTGGCACTCGGTACGGCAGGGTTGCCGCCGCCGGATTCTTCACTTTGGCCGCCGCCGATCTGGCCAAACTCGAAGATGTCGGCCTCACGGATGAAGAAGTCGCGGCGCTCCGGGAAAAACAGACTGAAGCGGGTAAGGTTGACCTGACGACTGTCGACTTCGGCCGCGGAAAAATCGGTGTTGACGGTGAGCGAGGCGTTGAGCTGCGGTGTCAGTTTGTAGAACACATCCAGTGAGGGTTCGAAATTGCGTTCGTTGGCAGCCACCGGGCCATAGACGCGTTCTTCGCGTATGGTCATCGACGGCACTACGTCCAGCCCGAGTCCCTGGTCGAGTCCCGCCAGACCGGTAATGGTGCCGGCGATACTTGGATTGAGCTGGCGGTTGCGGCTGACCCAGCCGATGCCTTCATTGTTGCGGCGGATCTCGCGCCGGAAATTGATGCCCCAGGCAGCAGAGTCCGGATTGAAGGAAATGGACGCATAGGGAATGCGCATTTCCGAATACCAGCCGTTGTCCACTACCAGTGCATCAGCCTGCCAGATGCCGTCCCAGTTGCCCTGGATGTCGGTGATGTTCTGGTACAGCCCTTCCCAGCGCACCCCGTTGGGATTCACCGTGAAGCGGTAGCCGTTGCGGCGATCGAGGTAGGGATCAAGGATCACCGAAAAGATGTCGTCAGCCACCAGTCCCTCGCCCTGGCGCAGCACACTGGCAGAGATAAGTGAGGGGTCTGACTCTTCGAAGAAGGCGGCAACATAGAGCGCATCCGCCGTGTAGAAGATCCACACCTTGGTCTTTTGCGATGGCTCTGAATACTCGTAGGGCTGGTACTGGTGCAGGTCTTCGACCACCAGCGCTTGCGCCCACTGCGGCTCGTCAAGCTTGCCGTCGATGCGCAGCTCGCCGTCGAGCTTGGGTACTACGACGGTTTTGTCACCCATCACCACCTGCGCCTGTGCCGGGGTCAGTGCGCAACACAGAACGATGAGGCAGGCAGCCGCAAGCAGGCGGTCGCACAGCACCGGCAGTCGGTATTCGGAGCGGGTTTGCAGCACTGACCAAGTCCTCGAAGCACCGGCAACACTGGCGCCGGTGCTGAAATTTCTTCACTTGCTGCCGCGTGGTGCCAGGCAGTTCGAGGATTGCTTGCAGCTTGCATGCCAGAAAGGCCGCCACCAGTTCGGCGCAGGCTGGTTGGACGCAAGTGCTTTCTGCATATGGGATTTACCGGATATGCAGCCAAACGCGGGCCATTTCATGGTGGCAGTCGCGTGTTCCGAATTGAGTCCTTATCGGAAATTTTCCCTGCGTTGGTGCAATTGATGGTGGTGCAACCGATAAAGGTTACGCAGCTTTTTCTCCACATCCACCAGTACCAGCGCTGAGGATGCTCCGGCGCAGACTGCGACAGTTGATGAGGTAAGCGCTGGCGATGGCGACAACCATGTTCACTACCGCAGTGCGGGTCTGCGCGATGCTCGCCCCGTTGCTCTGTTCATAAAAGAACACCCAGTAGCTGCCCGCCAGCATGATGAGCGACACCAGGGCGGTGCGCATGAACATGGCAAAGTCGAAAATGGGTGTCGCCTGGTCCCTCGGCGGTCGGTTCATGCAGTCGGCTTCCGTGGGTTCGAATACCAGCATGAGTCCAAGCAGGATCGCGGTGGTCAGATTCACCCACAGCAGGTGGACCGGCAATATCGGCGGCCTCACACTGGCTCCAGGCCTCTACAAATGGGGCAGCTCAGTCACGATTCCTGCCGACGTCACCATCTCCGGTGGTCCCAACGATGTGTGGATCTTCCAGATGTCGGGCAATCTTTCCATCAGCGCCAGCAAGCGTGCCACGCTCAACGGCCGCGCCCTGGCACAGACTCGCGTTACGCTGGATGCTGCAGTAGTAACCAAGTCATGTAGTACCTGCAGACAGTAATTGCAGAAATTCCGGCACCCACTGGCAATCAGCGGTTGTCGGACTCACGCCAGTACGCCGCCGTCCACCTTGATGATTTCGCCGGTGATATAGCTGGCCTGGGTCAGGAAGAATGCCGCATGCGCGATGTCGTCCGGTGAACCCAGGCGTCCCAGCATGGTGCGAGCCAGCGTGGCC
>CAISOD010000193.1 GCA_903887045.1 uncultured Gammaproteobacteria bacterium
ATACAGCAGAGTCAACATGACCGTGTGATGATCGAAACGTAACGCCAGCTGATGCACGCCAGCCGTGTGATCCGGACAAGCAGCCAGCAGGGGTGCGCTGAACTCGGCCAGCTCGGTGAACTGTTGCAGCAGTCGCTGCAGCTCACCTTGTGCAAACGGATGCAATTCGCAGGCAAGATAATGCAGCATGGCACCGGCTGGCGCCGTGTCGCGCCAGAGCCGGCAGGTATTGAGGAAATTGAGACCGGCACCAAAGCCCAACTCACCTACGGTGAACCGCTGCCGCATCATAGGTCGGGTAGACACTTCGGCAAGTCCGGCAAAGCGGGCAGGCAGCTCGTTGCCGTTGAGAAACACATGGGTGCTCTCGCCCAGCGCATCTGCCTGCGAGTAGTAGATATCGCCATGGTCAGCCGAATGCGGCATACCTTGATCGTCCCAGTTCAGGCGGGCGTTGGTGAGCAATGTTGGAGTTCCGTAAGGCGGGAGTTGTGGCAATTCTATCCAATCCAGCCCACTGTCGGAGTGCAGACAAGAGGGCACTCGGCTAGAATGCAGCTCTTTTCTGGAGCAAGCCCATGTTGGAAGTCAACGGTCATCTGCAACGCATCAAAGACTGCACTGAGCGCCTCGCCGTGCTCAGGGGGTATCTTTGACTTCGATAACAAACAGGAACGTTTGACCGAAGTCGAAGCTGAACTCGGCGAGTCCAACGTATGGGACAAACCCGAACATGCGCAGGCGCTTGGCAAAGAGCGCTCCGAGCTGGAACGTGTGGTCGGCACTATCAAAAAACTGGAAACCCAGTTTGTTGACTGCAGCGAGCTGATCACGCTGGCGGATGAGGACAACGATCCTTCGTTGCTGGATGAAGCACTGAAAGAACTCGACAAGGCTGTAGCCAGTCTTGAGCAACTCGAATTCCGCCGTATGTTCTCCGGCGAACTGGACCAAAACAGTGCTTACCTTGATGTACAGGCAGGTTCCGGCGGCACTGAGGCGCAGGACTGGGCCGAGATGCTGCTGCGCATGTACCTGAAGTGGGGCGACAGCCATGGCTTCAAGTGCGAGCTGATGGAGGCATCCGCCGGCGAGGTGGCTGGTATCAAGAGTGCCACCGTGCATTTCCAGGGTGAATACGCCTATGGCTGGCTGCGCACCGAAACAGGCGTGCATCGTTTGGTGCGCAAGTCGCCATTCGATTCCGGTAACCGCCGGCATACGTCGTTCTCGTCAGTGTTCGTTTCGCCGGAAATCGATGACGACATCAAAGTTGAGCTCGACATGAGCAAGGTGCGGGTCGACACCTACCGTGCCAGTGGTGCCGGTGGTCAGCACGTCAACAAGACTGATTCTGCCATCCGCATGACGCATGAGCCCTCCGGCATTGTTGTGCAGTGCCAGAGCGAGCGTTCACAGCACAAGAACCGCGACATGGCGATCAAGCAATTGAAAGCCAAAATCTACGAGATGGAAGCGCAGAAGAAGCGGGAAAAGCTGCAGAAGATCGAAGACGAGAAATCGGATATCGGTTGGGGCAGCCAGATCCGTTCCTACGTGCTCGACCAGTCCCGCATCAAGGATCTGCGCACCGGCATTGAAACCAGCAATACCGGCGCCGTACTTGATGGTGATCTCGACAAGTTCATGGAAGCGAGCCTGAAGCAGGGGCTGTAAGCGTCCCTCGTCAACCTCATGGCAGCAAGCTACACGGCAGATGATTTATGAATGACACCAACGAACAAGCCCCCCAGGACGAAAACAAGCTGATCGCCCAGCGCCGGGAAAAACTGCAGGCCTTGCGCGAAACCGGCGTCGCTTTCCCGAATGATTTCCGGCGTGACGCGCTGGCGGCCGCTTTGCACCAGCGTTTTGAGGGTGACAGCAAGGAAGTGCTGGAAGCTGCCAATCATCCGGCCAAGGTTGCGGGTCGCCTGATCCGCATGCGGGGTCCTTTCATGGTGATCCAGGACCAGAGCGGCCAGATCCAGCTGTACCTGAACCACAAGGAATACAGCGAGGCGCAGAACGCGCTGAACAAGAGTCTCGACCTCGGCGATATCATCGCGGTAACCGGCACCGTATTCCGTACCGGCAAGGGTGAGTTGTCGGTGTGGGCGAAAGAACTGCAGTTGCTTACCAAGGCACTGCGTCCACTGCCCGACAAGTTCCACGGTCTGCACGATCTTGAGGTTCGCTATCGCCAGCGCTACGTCGACCTTATCGTCAACGAAGACACCCGCAAAACCTTCATAACCCGTTCGAAAATTGTCGACAGCATTCGCCGCTACATGAATGCCCGCGACTTCATGGAAGTGGAAACACCGATGATGCAGGTGATACCCGGCGGCGCTGTGGCGCGACCGTTCGTAACCCATCACAACGCACTCGATCAGCAAATGTACCTGCGCATTGCGCCGGAGCTGTTCCTGAAACGGCTGGTGGTCGGCGGTTTTGAGCGGGTGTACGAAATCAACCGCAACTTCCGTAATGAAGGACTGTCGACGCGCCATAACCCCGAGTTCACGATGCTGGAGTTCTACCAGGCCTACGCCGACTATCGCGAGCTGATGGATTTGACCGAAGACATGCTGCGTATGCTGGCGCAGGAAGTGCTTGGCACCACGATGCTGACCTACCAGGGTGCTCAACTGGATTTCGGCAGCCCATTCCAGCGGCTGTCGATTCCGCAGGCCATTCTGGCGCATGTGCCCGGCACCACCGATGCGGAACTCAATGACATGGAAAGTCTGCGTGCATTGGCCAAACGCTGCGGCAGCGAGGCCAAAGCCGAATGGGGCAAAGGCAAACTGCAGATGGAAATCTTCGAAGCCAAAGTGGAGCACGAACTGGTACAGCCGACCTTCGTCATCGAGTATCCGACTGAAGTCTCACCACTGGCGCGCCGCAACGACCACAACCCTGACATCACTGATCGTTTTGAGTTGTTCATCGGTGGCCGCGAAATCGCCAATGGCTTTTCGGAACTGAATGATGCTGAAGACCAAAGCGAGCGCTTTCTGGCGCAGGTACAAGCAAAGGATGCCGGCGACAACGAAGCAATGCACTATGACGCCGACTACATCACAGCACTCGAATACGGTATGCCACCGACAGCCGGCGAGGGCATCGGTATCGACCGGCTGGTGATGCTGTATACCAATCAGCCGTCGATCCGTGACGTACTATTGTTCCCGCATATGCGGCCGCAGCACAACAAGGAATAAGCGCGGTGACCACGGCAGCCGAGGCCGATCGCAAGGTCCAGCTCGAGCCGTCCTGGCAGGCGGTACTGCAACAGGAATTCACCAAACCTTACATGCAGGAACTGCGCACATTTCTGCTGCAGGAAAAGCAGACTGGCAAAGCCGTGTACCCGCCCGGGCCACAGATATTCAACGCGCTCAATTCAACGCCGTTGCCGGATGTGAAGGTGGTGATACTCGGACAGGATCCTTACCACAATCCCGGTCAGGCCCATGGGTTGTGCTTTTCGGTCTTGCCCGGCGTCACGCCGCCACCCTCGCTCGTCAACATCTACAAGGAATTGCAGCGCGATCTCGGCATAACTCCAGCTGCGCACGGCTGTTTGCAGCATTGGGCCGCACAGGGCGTACTGTTGCTGAATGCAGTGCTGACGGTGGAAAGATCCAAGCCAGCATCCCACCAGGGCAAGGGCTGGGAGCAGTTCACGGACGCTGCGGTGGCTGTACTGAATGCGCAAGGCAAGGATCTGGTTTTCCTGCTGTGGGGCAGTCATGCCCAGAAGAAAGGTCAGTACATCAGCCGCAGTCGCCATCTGGTACTGGAATCACCGCATCCATCGCCGTTGTCGGCTCATCGCGGCTTTCTCGGCAACGGCCACTTTTCGCGTACCAATGCTTGGCTGGCCGAACACGGCAAGCCCCCTGTGGACTGGCGCTTGCCTCAGTAGTCTTGGTTGCCGGGGGGTCTTGCAGCGCCGGTATAGACGCAGCCGCTGGTGCAGGTTTCCCTGATTACAATTCTGCTGAGCGCTGGCAACAGCGGTTTCAGCTGATTCCACAGCCACTGTGCAATCACTTCGCTGGTGGGATTGTCGAGGCCGGGGATGTCGTTGAGGTAATAGTGGTCGAGGCGGGCGATTACCGGCTTCACTGCTGTCTTGATGTCGGCATAGTCCATTACCCAGCCCAATAATGGGTCCAGTGGACCCTCCACGTGCACTTCAACGCGAAACGAGTGGCCATGCAGCCGGCCGCATTTGTGACCCGCAGGTACATTCGGCAACAGGTGGGCGGCTTCGAAGGTGAACTCTTTGTGGATTTCCATGGTGGCGGCACTCGGGATGGGGCCGGCATGTTAATCAGTGGGCTGGCGGCTTCACAAGGTTATTAAGAGGCAGCTTTCGGGTGCCATGCAGGCTTGCGAAGTCCGGGCATGGAATCCAGCTACTTTTCACACACGGTTGTCTGCATGTCCTTGCTTGCCAAGATCAAACGCCAGTTTGGCTCCTTCTGGCATTCAATGCTGCGCGCGTACCGGCTGCCTACGTACCTGGGGTAATTGGCAACCATTTTGGTGTTCTGGCTGTTCCGCACGCCACAGTCGGGAGTGCGCGAAATCTTTGACCGGCTCGACTTCGTCGTGTACGACCAACGAATCAAAGCCTCTCCTGGCACCTTGCGCACCAACGAACACAACATCGTTATCGTTGATTAGGACGAGAGGAGCCTGGCCGCAGAAGGGCAGTGGCCGTGGTCGCGTTTCAAGATTGCCAAGCTTACAACCAAGCTTGCCGAATACGGTGCCATCGTTATCGGTTACGACGTGTTCTTCCCGGAATACGAACGCAATCTGGCGCTGGAGTTGGTGCAACGTATTGGTAGTGATGCAACAACAAGCGCGAATATGAGCTACTTTCAGTCACAACTGGAGCAAGTGCAAAACGAGAATCCCATCCTGTTTGATGCCGATGCCTATTTTGCCGAAGCGATGCAGAGCAAGGATGTAGTACTCGGATTCTCGTTTCGCAGCAATGAGGGCGTTCGCAAAGGAGTATTGCCCAAGCCCATTTTTACGGTCGATGAATCCGACAACGAGGCGATTTCCCTGGCGGAAGCTCAGGGATTTACCGGCAATGTGGATACCTTGCAGAACAGTGCCAGCGGTGGCGGCTTCTTTGATACCACGCCGGATGTGTACGGCATCATCCGCAGTTACATCATGATCCAGCAGTACCGGAACCGCATCTATCCGTCGCTGGCGCTCGATATGGCAAGACTCTACAACTTCGAGGAAAATTTCAGTGCCGTGATCGAAGGCGACAGCGGGGGCAACTTCCGGGAGTTGGTCGGGATAAGTATGGGGAACACCGTCATTCCCACAAACCCGAACGGTGAGGTGCGTATTCCCTACATCGGTGCACAGGGCAGCTTTCCGTACATATCGGCGACTGATGTGATGAATGACACGCTCACGCCTGTGCAGGCGGTGTATCCCGGTGTGGAAATCCACGCCAACGTGCTCAATGCCATCCTCAGCTCGGCGCCCTTGATCACGATTGATGCCGATGCCAGCAAGGACGCATCAGCGCTGGGTAATATGATGTCGGTGCTGGATGAAGCGAAACAGACGCCGGTTCCATCCCGACCTGACTGGGTGCAAGCAGCAATCTTTGCGGCAATCGCTGTTATCGGTGCCGGTTTGGCGGTGATCTATCCCTATCTGGGTCCGGCCTTGCTGGCGATTTCCAGTCTCACTTTCATGATCGGTATGACAGCGATGAACTTCTACCTGTGGAGTCGCTACAACCTCGACTTTCCGCTGGTCATCCTGATCCTGCTGATTCTGCTGATCGCCGTCGTCAACATGACCTACGGCTTCCTGAAGGAAGGTCTCAACAAGAAATTGATCAAGGGTATGTTCGCCCAGTACGTACCGCCGGCGCACATTGATGCGATGCTGAACGATCCCGATAAATACCACTTCAGCGGTGAGAGCAAGGAGCTGAGTGAAGGGCAAAGACGAACCGATTCGCATCTATAACCGTTGTGCAAGGAGTCCGAAGCCAGTGACAATTTGAAGCAGCAAGTGGCGGCGTTCCATGCTGCCTACGCGTTGTACCAGCACCAGCAGTGGGATCAGGCCGAAGCCGCATTCCGGCAATTGCATGAGCAGGAACCCGACACTTTTCTCTATAGCTTGTATCTCGAACGCATCGCGAGTTTGCGTAGCCAGCAGCTCCCGCCGGATTGGGATGAGACTTATCGCCACACGTCAAAATAAGCCGTCTTTTTGGCTGCAGAAACCATCATTGCGGGAGCCAAACTTTTATTGACTCCATGGGTGTTGTGGGTAAAATGCGCAGCCTCAGCGTTTGGGTGAATAGCTCAGCTGGTAGAGCGTCGCCCTTACAAGGCGAATGTCGGGGGTTCGAGCCCCTCTTCACCCACCAAACGCTTTCTTGTTCGGCCTGGTAGTTCAGTTGGTTAGAATGCCGCCCTGTCACGGCGGAGGTCACGGGTTCGAGTCCCGTCCAGGTCGCCATTCCTTGTACGAGTTCTCTTGCTTCGACAGCACTGTTGTGCAGTTCCTGACAGGGGGCTTCGAGCGATTACAGCTGTCCATGTTTCCCTCCGTTCAATCCATTGCGTTCTCCTGATCAATATCTTCAGCACTCGTTCAGACAGAGTTTGAACCTTGCATTCATTATTGGCATATCTCCCGTCTGAAAGTGGATGCGTATCATGCTGCGTATATTGTCTGTGGGTGTGTTGTTGCTGGCTGGCGGTTGTGCCGGCGTGGAAGAATTGACGGGGCAGGAGCCTATTGTTGATATGAAGGGCGTGAATCAGGCGCAATACGCTGACGATCTGGCGGAGTGCCAAGGCTATGCAGACCAGGTGCAGAGTGGCCGCCAGGTGGCGACTGGTGCGGCGGCTGGGGCTGTGATCGGTGGTGTAGTGGGCGCAGTGGCGGGCAATCGTAATTCGGCTGCGCGTACCGCTGGTGTCGGTGCTGTGGCCGGTGGTGCGCAGGGAGCGGGCGGTGCCATGCGTGATCGCCGCCAGGTCATCAGGAACTGTCTCGAAAACCGTGGATACGTTGTTCTCAATTAATTTCTCAACCGAGCCACTGGCGATCACTGCTGTTACTGCCGATTGGGTACATCAGCACAAGGTTGCGGTGGGTGTGCTGCGGGCTGACCTGGTCGATACGGAGTTGTCGGGCAACAAGTACTTCAAGTTGCTGCCCAACCTGCAGGCAGCTCGCGAGCAAGGGCATCACACGCTGCTCAGTTTCGGCGGTCCGTGGTCCAACCATTTGCATGCGCTGGCAGCAGCCGGTCGCCGCTTTGGTTTTCGGACCATTGGCATCGTGCGGGGCGAGCGGGATGGCGAGCTGACCGACTGCCTGCGTGATGCAAGCAATAACGGCATGCAACTGCACCGCGTCAGTCGTGATGAATACCGGTGCAAAACCGATGGGGATTGGCAGCACTTGCTCATTGGCCAATTCGGCCCGCACTATCTGATCCCGGAAGGCGGCGCCAATCTGGCAGGAGTTCTTGGCTGTCAAAGACTACTGCCGGCTTCGCATGACTACACCCACATAATGGTTGCATGCGGTACCGGCACTACGCTCGCCGGTTTGGCCACAAGTTCTCGTATACCGGTTACCGGGATCCAGGTACTAAAGGGCGATGGTTATCTGCAGCGTGAAGTAGCGACTTTGTTGCAACGCTACGGCCTGCAGGAGAGCTGCAATTGGCAAGTGCTGGACGACTGGCATGCAGGCGGCTACGCCCGCACCACCCCGCAATTGCTCGACTGCATGCACCGCTTCGAGGCAGATACCGGCGTGCCGCTGGAACCGGTGTATTCAGCCAAGTTGGTGCAGGCGCTGGCAGCACTGGTTGAGCGCGATTTCTTCCCGACTGGAGCCCGGGTTTTGGCCGTTCATGGTGGTGGTCTGCAAGGCCGGCGCTCGCTGGCCTGATGGTATACTGCCGTCCCGTTTTCCGTGGTTCCAGCCCTCCATGCCGCAGTTTTCAACCATAGGTCTGATCAGCCGGCGCGACAATCGCGACATCGTCGATACCTTGCTGCTGGTTGCCAATTTCCTGGGCAAACGCCCCGGCACCGCTGTCGTGGTGGATGAGTCGGTGGACGGTCTGTTGGGAACCCACAGGTTCGAAGTGGTACAGCGCGAGCAGATGGGTGAGCGCTGCCAGTTGGTCATTGTCGTGGGTGGAGATGGCAGCATGCTGAAAGCTGCCGCCTTGCTGGCCGAACAGGACATCCCGGTGGTAGGTATCAACCGCGGCCGCCTCGGCTTTCTCACCGACATCCTGCCCGACGACATTGAAGCCACGCTCGACCAGATACTCGAAGGTCACTACCGCGAGGAACCACGCTTCCTGCTGGAAGTCGCTACCGACGCAGGCGGTGAATCTCGCATGCTCGGCTCGGCGATGAACGACATCGTGCTGCATCCCGGTATAGCGGCCCAGATGATCGAGTTTGACCTGTATGTGGACGGCCAGTTCGTCTGCCACCAGGCGTCGGATGGCCTCATCATCGCAACTCCCACTGGCTCCACAGCGTACTCGTTGTCCGCTGGCGGCCCCATCATGGACCCACGTCTCGACGTGCTGGCGCTGGTGCCGATGTATCCGCACAGTCTGAGCAGTCGGCCCATCGTGGTCGACAGCAAGAGCCGCATAACGCTGGTGATTGGTGAGCGGCACAATACGCTGCCGCAGATCAGCTGCGACGGTACCGTGGTACACACGGCCAGCGTGGGAGAAGCCATCCGGGTGCAGCGCAAAGCCAAGCAGCTGAAACTGCTGCATCCAGTGGATTACGACTACTACGCCACCTGCCGCAGCAAATTGGGGTGGGCGCAGCGCCCGGTGCGGAGCTAGCCATGTTTCTGGCGCTCGAAGTTGCTTATGAACGCGACCTGACGCAATTCAGCCGGCTGCTTTGGCAGCGCAAGGTGTCGCACCATATTGGTCGGCAAGACGAGCGTCAGCTGGTGCTGGTGTCGGAGTCTGGCCAGGTTGCGTTGGCGAAGGAGCTTTTCCACCAGTGGCAACAAGGTGAAGTGTTGCCAGCAACAGAGGATTCCAGTTCGATCGGTGGTTACGTACAGACCGGTGCGCTGTGGACCTCGTTTAGCCGGGCGCTCGGCAGTTCACCGTTGACGCTGATCCTGATCGTGGCCTGCGTGGTGCTGTGGTTGCTGGCACCGCTCGAACGGCCTACGTCATTGACACTCGCGTTGATGTTCCCCGATTTCAGTCGCGGGACCGGCACCATCGTGCTGTCGCGCGTATTGGAGTCGTTCACTTTCAGCCAGTTACTGACGATGCTGACCCCGGCTTTGTTGCACGGCGGCATTCTGCATTTGGTGTTCAACATGAGTTGGGTGTGGGAGCTGGGACGGCGTATCGAGATTCTGCAGAACACACTCACGCTCGCCGTAGCGATGGTGGTGATCGCGCTGTTTTCCAACACGATCCAATACCTGTGGGGTGGTGGCAACAATTTTGGCGGTATGTCCGGCGTGGTTTATGGTTTGTTCGCCTATATCTGGATGTGGCAGCTGTTCGATCCGCAGAAGGGGCTGCGGCTGCCGATGTCATTGATCATCTTCATGCTGGGTATGTTGGCGCTGTTCACCTGGCTTGAGCTCGACATGATTGCCAATGCGGCCCACCTCGGCGGTTTCCTCAGCGGCATGGTGTACGGCGCGATTCTCGCCACCATCAGCCGCATCCGCCGAGCAGTAGTGCCCGGAGTTTCACGATGACGGAAAAACCCAACAGCTGGCAGGCACTGGTGGCCAGCATGACGCCGGAAATCCACCAGAGCCTGAAGACGGCGATCGAAATCGGCAAATGGCCCAATGGCGATCGCTTGAGCAGTGAGCAATTGGAGCACTGCCTGCAGGCCGTGATTGCCTACGACGAACTCTACCTGCCGCAGACTGAACGCACCGCATGGATCAACAAGGATGGACTCGGCAAGAGCCATTGTGACGACTGACGGAGACGGCGATGGAGTTCAAGGGTACGGTGCGGAAAATGGCAGCGCGGGCGGAAACGCCAGTACGTTATGCGCTGCCGATCGGTGACAGTGCCGTTGACCTGACTGATGCCTGCGGCCGCACGCTGACCTTGCGCAGCACCGGCCGCATCTTCTGTATCCATTGCAGTCGTCAAACCAACAAGAGCTACAACCAGGGCTACTGTTTCCTGTGCTTCCAGAAACTGGCGCAATGTGATGCTTGTATCGTGGCACCCGAACAGTGTCATTACGACGCCGGCACTTGTCGTGAGCCGGTTTGGGGTGATCTCTTCTGTATGCAGGATCATGTGGTGTACCTGGCCAATTCGTCCGGCCTCAAAGTGGGCATCACGCGTGCTTCGCAAGTACCAACGCGCTGGATCGACCAGGGCGCCAGCCAGGCGCTGGCAATCATCCGCACGCGCAGCCGTCAGCAGGCCGGCTTCTGTGAAGCCATGTTGCGTGCCCACGTAGCCGACCGTACCAACTGGCGCGCCATGCTGAAGGGCGAGCAGGACATACTGGATCTGGCGGCCGAACGGGATCGACTGTTGGGCCTCTGCAGCGAGGAGTTGAAAGCTTTGCAACAACGCTTCGGCTTGCACGCACTCAGCGTGCTCACCGGGGTAGAGCCGGTGAGCCTG
>CAISOD010000194.1 GCA_903887045.1 uncultured Gammaproteobacteria bacterium
ATGAAACACGGTTCCTGCCTTGCCTATTCGCACGGTTTCAACATCGTTGAAGAAGGCATGCAGATCCGCAAGGACATTACCGTCATCATGGTTGCGCCGAAATGCCCCGGAACCGAAGTACGCGAAGAATACAAACGCGGCTTTGGTGTGCCGACGTTGATTGCAGTCCATCGCGAAAATGATCCAAACGGCGACGGTCTCGAAATCGCCAAGGCTTACGCCGCCGCCACTGGCGGTCATCGTGCCGGCGTTCTCGAATCATCGTTCGTGGCAGAAGTGAAATCCGACCTGATGGGTGAGCAGACCATCCTGTGCGGCATGCTGCAGACTGGCTCCATCCTGTGCTACGACCTGATGGTCGCACAGGGCATCCAGCCGGCTTATGCATCCAAGTTCATCCAGCATGGATGGGAAACCATCTCCGAAGGCCTCAAGCAAGGCGGTATCACCAACATGCTGGATCGCCTGACCAACCCCGGCAAAATCAAGGCATTCCACCTGAGTGAAGAGCTTAAAACCATCATGCGTCCCCTGTTCGAAAAGCACATGGACGACATCATGGAGGGCCACTTTTCCAGCGGGATGATGGCTGACTGGGCCGACAACGATCGCAAACTGCTCACCTGGCGCGAAGAAACCGGCAAGACTGCATTCGAACTGTCGACGAAAGAAGGTGCTGGTGAAATCAGCGAGCAGGATTACTACGACAAAGGCCTGCTTATGGTGGCAATGATCAAAGCAGGTGTAGAGCTGTGCTTTGAAACACTGGTCGCCGCCGGCGTTATTGCTGAATCGGCCTATTATGAATCACTGCACGAAGTACCGTTGATTGCGAACCTGATCGGTCGCAAAAAACTGTACGAAATGAACAAGGTGATTTCCGATACTGCCGAGTACGGTTGCTATCTGTTTTCACACGCCGCCGTGCCAATGTTGAAGCAATTCATGGCCAAGGCAGACACGTCAATCATCGGCAAAGGCCTGAATGCGAAAGACAATGGTGTTGACGACCGCGAACTCATCGCTGTCAACGCAGCGATTCGCAACCATCCAATCGAAGCCATAGGTCAGAGATTGCGTGGACATATGACCGACATGAAGAAAGTGGTGTAAGCCAGCACTCTGCGGAGCATCCACACGGGTTCAGTTGTTTGCACCCGTGTGGAATGGCCCTTGTCTGCCCGGGCGCCAGCAGCGCGGGTTATTCAGGCGCATCAACGCCATTACGCAGAAGAAACGCAAAGATGGTTTCCCAAACGTGGGCGTTGACCTGCTCTCCCGCGGGCCGATGGGTCTGGCCAGGATAGAACATCATTTCGAACGGGACTGCCGCAGCCTGCAATTTTGCCGCAAGCGCGGTGGAATTCTCGAACACCACGTTGTCGTCAGCCATGCCGTGTATCAATAGCAGTGGATCATCGATAGCACCGGAATCCTCCATCGCATTGGCAGTCACATAAGCCTGTCCATCGGACTGCGGCACACCCATGTAACGCTCGGTGTAATGTGTGTCATACAGCTCCCAGCGGGTGACCGGAGCACCTGCAATCCCTGCCGCGTAAAGCCCGGGATCCGCTTCCAACATCTTCAGCGTCATATAGCCGCCATAAGACCAGCCATAGGTCGCGATTTTGTTGCCATCGACAAACGGCAGCGTTTGCAAATACCGGGCGCCGGCCTTTTGATCTTCCACTTCTACCGAACCCATGGCGCGATACAGACTTTGTTCAAACGCCACTCCCCGGTTGGCACTGCCGCGATTATCTAGTTCGAAATAGATAAATCCCCGGTCGACGATGGCCTGGGGTTGGGCGCCAAGCCAGCGATTCGTGACTTGCTGCGCATGGGGCCCGCCATAGTGCTGGAAGAAAACCGGATAGCGCTTACCCGGTTCCATCTCAGGCGTGATCATCATCCAATGCAGCTGCGTACCGTCTGCAGCCTTGAGGTCACCAAAACTTGTCGCGCGATGGCTGGCGAGATAAGGCGCATAGGGATGCGATGCATCAAGCCGGTTCTCTTCGATCCATGCCAAACGACTGCCACTGGCATCGGCGAGATAGGATTGCGGGGGCTGGTCGCTGGAGGAGCGCGAGACCATCAAGGCTTGGCCTTGCTCATCCATCTCGGCAGCATGGGTAAAACCGTGCTCGGAAAGTCGCTCAATTTGCTGCGGCTGATCCAGCGACAGTGAATAAACGTGCTGCTCGAGCACGTTGTCGCGGGTACCGGTAAAGAAGATCCGTCCAGCCGACTCATCCACTCCAACAAGGCCGGTCACAACCCACTCCCCTTGCGTCAACTGCTGCCATTCTCCTGTGCTGTACAGGTATAGATGCCCGAAGCCGTCGCGTTCCGACCACCACAGCAAACGACCATCTGTCAGGAAACGATAACTGTCCGAGAGGTTGATCCAGCTGCGTTGTGCCGCCTTCTCCTGGAACAACAAGCGCGAGGAGCCAGTCAGCGGATCGACAGCCAACATGTCCAATTCGGTCTGTGCCCGGTTTTGCCTCTGAACGTACAAAGTGCTGCCATCAGGTGACCAATCCACCCTTGCTATATAGACGTCCGTCTCCGCACCAAGATCGACGCGAACCGGCGGCGCAGCGGGCTGCTGGGGGGCGAGGATGTACAGTTCAACTTGTGCATTGGGAGAGCCGGCCACAGGGTATCGTTGCTGATAGGTCCTGGTCCCCTCGGCACCAATGGCGGCGCGCGTCACAATCCCCACCGGCGACTCATCCACACGTGCCACCGCGAGATGCGCGTCATCAGGAGACCACCAATACCCTGTCATTCGCCCCATCTCCTCCTGGGCGACGAACTCTGCCTCGCCCCAACGCACATCGGCACTGGCTTCAGCAGGGGTAACCGTCATTACTACACGATCCTGTAGATCAAATGCCAACAAGCGGCCTTCCTGCACAAAGGACGCATAACGCCCGCGCGGGCTAATGGCGGCATTGAGCTTCTCACCTGCCGGCAGAGGAAGCTGCTCGGAACCACCTGTCAGATCAGTCAGATAAAGCTCACCCTCAAGCGGCAACAACAAATGGCTACCATCGGCTGCCCATGTGTACGAAATAATTCCCTTCAGGCTACCGATTCGCTGACGTTCGAGTTGCATCTTCTCTGCTTCGGACAATTCCATGCCACTGCCAAGAGCCTGTGAATCCACCAACATCCGCCACTGCCCGCTTTCACGTTCGTAGCCCCACAAGTCATAGCGCTCACGATCTTGTTCTCGGTTCCGCAGCAAAGTCAGGTAGTGTCCATCAGGTGACAATTGTGCAGCGCGTGGTGCCGGGCCAGACAAGCCTGGACTGCCAAACACTCGTTCAAATTCCAGTCTCTGTGCTGTTAAGGCCGAAGGACGATCGGGATCTGCAGATTGCGCGTAACTCTGTTGCATGAAGCCAACACCCAGCAGCAAGGTGAAAAATTTTGACAAGCGGATGATCAAATGCACAAAGAATTCCTCTCGATACCAACAACCCATATGCCTGTTTCAGATGTGCGGGATTCCAAGTACAAGCGCTATCGATCTGTTCCAATCGCTCTCAGTATCGCCAAATCCCGGGCATAAAAAAACCAGGCTTTTTGGCCTGGTTTTAACTGAATCTTTTGCAGAATTGTAATCCACAACAGTCTTTATAGTTGTTGTGTACTGGTCGTTTGATATGGGCCTGTGCGCATTGCGCTGGCGGCCTGTTAGAGACTCAGTACCTTTTCCCCTCTTGCTATGCCTGAAACGCCGGTTCTGACCACTTCAAGGATTGGCGTGCCTGCCAACGCGGCGATAAATCCATCCAGCTTGTCACTGGTACCTGTCAATTGGATGGTATACATCGTGGGGGTAATGTCAACCACCACACCCCTGAAGATGTCTGCCACCCGTTTCACTTCGGCCCGCTGGGCACCAGTAGCCTTCACCTTTACCAGCATCAATTCGCGCTCAATGTGATTGCCTTCGGTCAGATCGACCAGCTTGGCCACGTCCACCAGTTTGTTCAGGTGTTTGATGATCTGCTCAATCTTGCGGTCATCGCCCACCGTTGTCAGCGTCAGACGCGACAGTGTCGGATCGTCTGTCGGCGCCACTGTCAACGAGTTGATGTTGTAATTACGCTGCGAAAACAGACCGACAACCCGCGACAGCGCACCAGGCTGGTTTTCCATCAGTACTGAAATTATGCGTCTCATGCTCAGGTCCTCTCGGTCTTGCTCAAGTACATCTCGTTCATCGCCCCGCCGCGAATGGCCATCGGGTAGACGTGCTCGTCGCGATCAACTGCGATGTCGATGAATACCAACCTGTCTTTGATCGCAAAGGCCTCTTGCAGCTTGGCCTTCAGCTCGCTCAGCTTTTCGATCCTGAAACCCACATGGCCATAGGCCTCCGCCAACTTGACGAAATCAGGCAGCGAATCGGCATAGGTACTGTGTGAATAGCGGCCACCGTACTGCATGTCCTGCCATTGTTTGACCATGCCGAGCGATTCGTTGTTCAGGTTGACGATTTTTACCGGCAACGCGAATTGCTTGCAGGTCGCCAGCTCCTGGATATTCATCTGGATCGAGCCTTCACCGGTCACACAGGCAACTGTCGCCTCTGGGAACGCCATCTGCACCCCCATAGCGGCAGGCAAACCAAAACCCATCGTGCCGAGGCCACCGGAGTTGATCCAGCGCCGAGGCTTGTCAAAGTGGTAGTACTGGGCGGCAAACATCTGGTGCTGACCGACATCAGACGTCACATAGGCATCACCATTGGTGACTTCATACAAGGCCTGGATCGCCCGTTGCGGCTTGATCACATCGTTGTCGGAATCAGTCACTTTCAAACTATCGCGCTGGCGCCAATGGTTGATGCGCTCCCACCAGGCTTTCAATGCAACTGCATCCACCTTGAGCTTGCTTGCGTCGACCAGTTCCAGCATTTCCTTCAGCACAGGAACCACCGGACCCACGATCGGCACATGAGCAGTGATGGTTTTTGAAATCGATGCCGGATCGATGTCGACATGCAGGATCGTTGCGTCCGGGCAGAACTTGCGGACATTGGAGTTTGTCACTCTGTCATCGAAGCGCGCACCGATCGCCAGAATTACGTCGGCCTCATGCATGGTCATGTTGGCTTCGTAGGTGCCATGCATCCCGAGCATGCCCAGGAACAGCTTGTCCGGCGAAGGGTAGGCTCCAAGACCCATCAGTGTGTTTGTAACCGGGTAACCCAGTTTGCGTACCAGCTGGGTCAGCAACTCGGAACCATCACCCTGAATGACACCACCGCCCGAGTAGATGATTGGACGCTTGGCAGCCAGCAGAATGTCGACTGCCTTCTTGATCTGGCCTGAATGACCCTTCGCCGGCGGGATATATGAACGTATCTTCACGGTTTCCGGATACTTGTATTCGAATTTGATGCTCGGATCGGTGACGTCTTTGGGAATGTCGATAACAACCGGACCGGGACGGCCGGTCATCGCGATGTAGAAGGCTTTCTTGACGATTTCGGGAATGTCCTGCGGGTTCTGCACCATGAAACTATGCTTCACGATCGGACGTGACACGCCAATCATGTCGGTTTCCTGGAACGCGTCGGTACCGAGCGAGTCGCGTGTGACGTTGCCGGAAATGACAACCAATGGAATTGAATCCATGTAGGCAGTAGCGATGCCGGTGATTGCATTGGTCGCGCCGGGACCGGAGGTCACCAGCACCACACCGGCTTTACCGGTGGCACGGGCATAACCATCAGCGGCGTGGGTCGCTGCCTGCTCATGTCGCACGAGGATGTGTTCCACTTTGTCCTGCGTGAAGATTGCATCGTAGATATGCAGGGCTGCCCCACCGGGATAGCCGAAAATGAACTCCACACCTTCATCGTGCAGAGCCCTCAGTAACATTTCACCACCAGACAACAATGTCATGGTTGTATCCTCCAGATTCAATAACCAAAAAATGATTGGCGTACGGCCGTAAGCATCAGAAGCACATGGCAGCATCAAAGTGCTCGGCCAATGGGCAATCGGTTACAGCAATGCAGGCCAACTGTGGGGGCCAAATTACGGGCAATCCAGCGGGCAGCAATACCCACACAGAACTTGCTCCTATCGACGGTTCGGGTTGAACCAATTGACCCTTGGCGTTATGAGCCAGAGGAAGAATGCTGCCGGCCGGCACACTGGCACGGCTGGAGTATTCAAGCGGGTCGTTGACTGCAACTGGCGTCTGTCCGCCAGGGCGTGGCTTTCTCGCAAACTTCTACGCAACCTGCCGCAGAAATCGTTGCGGAAACTCGTCGATGGGTGATCAACCGTTCCACACGTCAAACACGGCGGGAATTATCGGGGAAAAACAAGCGCTGTCAAGAAAGCGGGCCGCAAGCTGCCGCTGTAGACGGCAAGCGAATCAGCGGCCGGCAGCCACCTGTTCAGCCTGTTCGAGGATGCGCAACACGTTGCCGCTCCAGATTTTGCCAATGTCAACCTCGGAATAGCCGCGCTTGACCAGCTCAAGGGTGACATTGAAGGTTTCGCCGGCATTGTTCCAGCCGGTGATTCCTCCGCCACCGCCGAAGTCGGAGGAGATCCCAACATGATCGATGCCGACCTTGCCGACAGCGTAGTCAAGATGGTCGACGAGCTCGCTGACTGTGGCCTTGCCGCCCTGCTTGAGATAGGTGTTGAAGGCCACCAACTGGATCACGCCACCATTTTCTTTCAATGCCGCCAGTTGCTCATCGTCCATGTTGCGCGGATGCACGAACACGCCATTGACGCTGGAGTGCGACGCGATGACTGGCGCCTTCGACAATTTGGTTGCTTCAAGCATCGTCTGCTTCGAGACGTGCGAGATATCGACCAGAATGCCAAGACGGTTGAGCTCTGCCACCACCTGCTCGCCAAGAGGGCTGAGTCCATCGTGTTCTGCCGGACCCGCATCACCCAATTCATTGCGCGGTTGGGCCGAATCACCAAGGTCGTTATGGCCGTTGTGCACCAGGGTCATGTAGCGCGCACCACGAGCGCGGAAATCCGCTAGCACCGACAGATCCTTGCCCATGACAAAACCATTCTCGATGCCGATCATTGCTACCCGCTTGCCCGCCGCGTGAATTGCTCGCGCTTCGGCGGCAGTCGTCGCAAGACCGACACGATCGGGATACAGCGCTGCCATGCGGTGAATCGCATCAAACTTGGCGAGCGCATCGGCACGCGCCTTCAGGTAATTTTCTGGAGTACGTTGGGCCTGACCGACATAAACAATGAAAAAAGCACCGCCAAGACCACCCAACTCCATGTTGTCGAGTGTTGCCTGAGCATCTGCATGATTGGCGGGCATGTATTCGCTGGTGGCGAAATTGAGATCGATATCAGAGTGGGTATCGATGGTGAATACCCGATCATGAATTGCTCGCGCACTTCCTTCGACATCGTCTGCTGCCTGCAACGTTGCCGACGTTACGGCACCGACCGCAATAAACAGCACAACCCGCAATATGCTCTGCATATCAATCCTCGTGTGGAGCATGCCCGCAGTGTGCCGGCACAAAATCAATGCGTCATCGCGTAGATAACATAGTTGACGGCAAAGCGATAAGCCATTGCCGTCATGTTTTCCGGATAGTCAGGCGTGTCGGCGTGTTCCAGCGCATCACCGAGATCCATATTGTGGTTGATCGCTACAATCAGGCGGCCGTCGTCGTCATAAACACCGCGCCAGGTGGGGTCAACCCCGTCACCCTCATAAGTGACACCGTTGTAGAGGGCAGCAAGGCCCGGAATCTGGATGCGTTCGTCAAGGTCGTACAGTACGTGCAGTACTTCGTTGTCGTCCTTGATATCGACAACCGGGCGATCGGGAAACACTTTCTGCATCGACGCCATGAAACCGGCCCATTGCTGCGAACCGTGGAAATCATCCACCATCAGAAAGCCACCGCGCAGCAGATAGTCACGCAGAATGCCGGCCTCTTCGTCAGAAAGCTGCCAGTAGCCGACTTCCACTGCGTACATGAAGGGATAATCAAATACATTGTCTTCGGTGAGGCTGAGGCGTTCGCCGCCGCTGCCGCTGTAGAGGCTGACGGCCATGCCGTCGACCAAGGTCAGCCGGCGCAAGCCTTCCATGAAGAAGTGCTCAGCTTCCGGCATATCGGTAGTCCAACTGCGGCCGCGACCAGAGAAGCGGTCACTGTAGCCATCGCCGCCGTAGATCAGACGGGCAAAGTGGAATTCAGAGCCATCGGTATCGGCAGGAGTGTCACCTTCGAAAGCGATGTCGTTGCGGAAGGGGAAACGCTGCGCGAAGGCAGGCAAGGCTGTCAGCAACAGTGTCAGCAGCAAGGCAGTCATACCAGCGCGATGTCGGTACTGCATGAACATTGGCTCAGTGGTATTACGATGGGTTCTGTCTGGAATATAAACCATCAAAAGCGAAAGGTGTAATTGAATTTCAGCGACAAATCGGCGTTGGTCGAGGTGAATTCATTGTTCTTGTCGAGATCGTTCATCCCGTAGTTGAAGACCAGGAACGCCTCACGTCCCGCCTCTGGAATCCAGTGCAGCCTGCTGTTGAAACCAAGCACTTCGGAAACGTTGTCGTACTGGAACAATGTGGTCCACGACAGTGTGTTGGAGAACGCAATCTGCGTCTGTACGGTGAACAGGCGTACGGTGAAATGTCCCTGCGGAAGTTCGATGACATTTTCCGTGTAGCTACTGCCGAAACTGTAACGTGCGGTTGGGCGCCAGTTGAGGTCAATTGTGCGTTGGGTGCGGGTGCCTTCGAAATAATCGCCAAAGCGGGTCGACAATCTGCCGCTGATCTTGCGCTGACTGGCGATATCCCATCCCATCAACACATCGTTGAACTCATAACTGCCTGCGGGAATTACGGTACGCGAACGGCCGTCCGACGAGCGATTGATGGTGAATGCCGTGCGCAGTATCTCTTCGTTGTGGATCAACCTGGCAAAAATTGCGTCGCCGAAGTTGGTCTGGTTGGTAAACCGCAGACCATAGTTCTGGTTGTTGAGGGTGCCGGTGTCGAGATAGTTGGCCCGGTAGGCGTCTACGCCGAGATAACTGGACCGCAGTAGCCAGCCGGGGCGAAAGAAATGACGAAAACCGACATCCACTGCATGCTCGTCCATGTCGGTCTGGTTGACGAAACCAACGGCAGGATTGAAGTTCTTTTCCACTCGCTTGTAGTTGTAGCCTCCACGCCAGCCTTCGCTGGCAGGGTACCCAATACCATAACCAAAGGAAGCATTGTCGCCTTTCAATAGCTGGCTGTCGGTCTGTTGATAGTAGAGCACGCCCTGCAGGGTCTGGCCGCCCGGCAATTTGGAATTGCGGTAGCGGAAATCAACGCCAGCCATGGTGTTGTCGAGGTTCGATTGCGGATCGCCATGACTGGTGATGACACCGACCTGCGATTCCGCCAACACGTTCAACACGGCACGACCAACGAAGATGTCGCGACTGTCGACGCCGGTAACACGGTCTTCATCCTGGCGAATCACCAGCGTACCAACGTTCCAGTCACCGATGCGGCCGCTTATCTTGCCGCCGACATCAATGCCCACGGGGGTACCGCGCGAACTGAGGCCGATCTTGCGGGAAAAGAACGGCCGACCATTTTGCGCTGCCGCACCAGGCACAGCGGGATTGCCACTGCTGCCGCCACCAGCTCCGGAATTGAAACCACTGGTACCTATCAACCCGAACTCGAAGATATCTGCCTCACGGATAAAGAAGTCGCGTTGCTCGGGAAAGAACAGATTGAAGCGCGTCAGGTTGACCTGGCGACTATCGACTTCGGCTGCGGAGAAATCTGTGTTGACTGTCAGTGACGCATTCAACTGTGGCGTCAGTTTGTAGAACAAGTCGATCTGCGGCTCGTAGTTCTGTTGCGAGGTACCGGCCGGTCCATAGACCCTATCAGTCCGCAAGGTCATCGACGGCACGATATCAAGTCCAATGCCCTGCTTCATGCCGGACAGTCCCGTTATTGTCCCGGCCACACCCGGATTCACCTGGCGGTTGCGCGATACCCACGCGATGCTCTCGTTGTTGCGACGGATCGCACGCCGGAAGTTGATGCCCCAGGTATCTGAATCAGGATTGAAGGCGATGGTCTGGAACGGAATCTTCAATTCACTGTACCAACCGTTGTCGACCCTGCTTGCATCAGCCTGCCAGATGCCGTCCCAGTTGCCTTCGATTTCGGTTACGTTCTGGAACAAGCCCTCCCAGCGCACACCGTTGGAATTGACCTCGAAACGGTAGCCGCTGCGGCGATCGAGATAGGGGTCGAGGATCACCGCAAGAATGTCGTCGCTGTTGAGTCCCTGCCCTTGCCGCATGACATTGGTGGAGACCTTCGACATATCCGGCTCTTCAAAGAAGCTGGCAATGAACAAGGCATCCTCGGTGTAGTAAATCCACACCTTGGTTTTCTGCGAAGGCTCGGCGTATTCAACCGGTTCGTACTGATGAAAGTCTTCGATCAAGAGGGCGTTGCGCCACGCGGCTTCGTCCATTACTCCATCGATGTCGGCGGATTCCGCCAGTTTGGGGATGACGATGGTCTTGGAACCGTCACTGCCAATGCTCAGGTCGGCAGCTTGCAGCTGACCAACAGGCAACAACAAGACGAGCAACAGCACCCAGCAACGAGTAGCGGGCTGTAGTGAGCACAGCGATTGAAAAAGGGTCACGCAGTATTCCGGCAAGGTCGGTAAGCGCCGGATTGTAGTGAGTGGTACCGGGTTAGTCTTCAGCCAACGGCCGGGGCCGAGGGCCAAAAAACACCTATTCATTACACTTCCACCGAGCTTGCACAAACCCCACGCCATCGCAGGGCAGTACAAGCCGGTGAAGTCGCGATGCTGTCACAGCAAGGCTTTGAGACGGGTTTCCAGTTCACCGGCTTCCAGCAAATCGGAGTAGTAGGTGGTGGGGTCACAGCTGTCGTGTTCGACAATCGTCATGAAGTCATCGCGCGCGGCAGCACGGCGACGCACCAAAGGCTGCGTGTAGTAATCGTCGTAGATGGTGAGGGTGCGATCAAGCGAGAGGCGGTTCGCAGCAAAGGTATAGCGTTCAACCATGCGGGTGTTGGGGCCGCCCTTGAAAGGCAAGCCGGAACCATCAAGCCAACCGCCCAGCAGATGGGTGGTTTCGATTACCAGCTCTTCGCCTTCCCAATGCCCTACCGAGAAACCCATCGGACGATCCGGATAGTCGGCCGGTGCGGCGCGTCCATCCATATAAATGCGGCGTGGCGTGTTGTGCTCGATATAGACGAATTCATACATCATGCCGCCGTCGATGATCTCCATGTCGTAGGGGGCGCCGAAAATGCGCGGCAGGCCCGGTGCTACACAACGCAATGAATAGTCATCGTGGTGCACGGTCTTGTCGAACAACGCTTTGCCTTCGGCGGTGAACGGTGTCGGCTTCGGTTCAAGATCGTCGACGGTAACGCGGAATTTGTAGCCATTGCGCCACGGGCCGCTGATGTCGAATGGCGCATCCGGGTTCACCTTGGCATAACCGTAGTTTTTGCCCGGCGTGGCGTGCACTTCGTTGGGATTGCGGCGTACCAGATTCTGCGGCGGATAGGTGGCGCCATCAGCTTTGGTGATGCCTTCGATGAACAGCTTCTTCGCACCGGCGCGACCGAGCGAACCCTTTACGGTGATCTCGTCGCCCGGCAGCAGGAAGTTGTCCGGCCAGCCACCGCCGGTCATGCTGGTGACACTGGCGCCCTGCAGCTCCCACATTTCCTTGCTGCCGTCGGCCTTGGTTACTTCCACCTGATAACGCGGGTGCGGATTTGCGAAGCGGCCGCTCTTTACGACCCCGTGGATCTCGCCCTTGGTTTCTTCGAATTCGGCGCCGAATGAGTGATGCGCCAGTGCAGTATTGGCAGCCAGCATGCTGCCGCCCATCACGGCCAACGCCAGCGCAGTTGTCAGTTTCAACATGGATATCCCCTCGTGTGTATTGATGCCTGCTTTTTTTGCTGCTTTTATGGAGTGCGCGTACAGGCTGGCCGGATTATAGGCCCAATGTCACTCTTTGCGGGAAGCCGGGAAATCCGGCGGCAGGAAGCCGCCGAAAACAGTGGAGGAAACTGCTACAAGTAGCGGAAATTGACACCGAATGCCGCCAGCCAGGCACGCTCCTGTTCAAGCCCGGCCTGGGTCAGCGGATGCGCTGCCAGCCAGCGTTTGTTGAAGGCAAGCCGGTACTCGTTGCCTACCTGTTTCAATTGCGGCAGCGGGCGGATGTCTTCACGACGTCGATGCAACAGCACGGAGAGACGCAGGCACAGAATCAGTGGCGTCAACGCCACTCGCGTCAGTTCGTCGAATTCGTCGAAATCAGCAGCGTTCAAGCCCTTGCGCTGGCTGCGCACCAGGTTGGCCAGCATGTACTGCTCATAGCGGCCGAAGCCGGCAAGATCGCTGTTGCGCAGCAGGTAATGGCCATGATGATGATGACCGGAATGCGAAATGCTCATGCCGATTTCATGCAATTGCGCTGCCCAGGTCAGCAGCTTTGTGCGCGATACCCGTGGCAGTGGTGGTGTCGATAATTTGCGCCAGAATGCCAGCGCTGTCGTTTGCACCCGCTGCGATTGCACCAGGTCTACTTTGTAATGTTTCTGCAGTTTGGCCACCGTGACAAAGCGCGCGTCCTCCTGCCCCTGGCGGCCGATGATGTCGTACAGCAGACCTTCTTTCAGCGCGGCGTCTTCAACATGGATGTTGTCGAGTTCAAACAGATCGAACACCGCTTGCAGAATGGCAACGCCGGCCGGCAGTACCGAGCGGCGTGCAGCCGGGACATCGTCCAGAAGGATGCGGTTGGCCAACAGGTCTTGCCCCAGCGCCTGCAGTGATTCACTGGTTATGACAGCACCGCCGTCCTTGCCGGCTACCAGTTGACCAATAGCCTTGATACTGCCGGAGGTTCCATAAGCGATCTTCCAGCCCGCTTTGCGATAAGCCTGCAGGATGGTTTCAATTTCAGCGCAGGCAGCCAGATACATCTTGCGGTAATTGGCTGTCGAAATACGGCCACTTTTCGGAAGAAAGCGTTCACTGTAGGTAACACAGCCCATGCTGAGGCTTTCAAGCTGCAAGGGTTCGAAATCCCGTCCTATCACCAGTTCTGTACTGCCGCCGCCGATATCGACTACCAGGCGGCGGTTGTGATCATTGGTAACTGAATGCGCCAACCCCGAATAAATCAGACGGGCCTCTTCGAAGCCCGACACGATCTGGATCGGCACCCCCAGCGCAGCTTCAGCCACCTTGATGAAATTGCGCGAAGGCTGGATCGAACGCAGCGTCTTGGTACCCACTGCACGAACCTGTTCTTTCGGAATGTCACGCAGGCGTTCACCAAAGCGGCGCAGACAGTCCATCGCCCGCTGTTGCGCCTCGACTCGCAGGCGGCCATCGGCGGTAATGCCCTTGGCCAGCTGGATCATTTCCTTCTCCCGATCAATGATTTCCACGCGGTTGCGCACCACGCGCGCAATGATCATGTGAAAGCTGTTGGAACCAAGGTCGACGGCGGCGAAATAGGGAGTTCGGGATCTCATTCAATACTCTGGCAAAAGGCACGGCATACCACCCCATGTTAAAAGTGGGCACGGGGCAAACATAGCAATGATTGTTGTAATGACAGCAAAATTATGACCCACCAGTCAGCTTTATCTATTCTTGCCTGACTACATTCTGTAACCTGCCATGCCCAACGCCGCCAGCTTACCGGAGTCAGTGCATGAATTTTGTTAAGCGCCTTTTGCGCATCGCGATCCTCTGGGCCGGGCCGGTGGCGGTTGCCGCTGTGGGTGGCTGGCTGTATCTGCACGGCGGCCGCATTGTCAGCACCGACAACGCCTATCTGAAATCCTCCATGGTCAGCATCAGCAGCGAAGTGGGCGGCAAGGTGGTGCAGGTGCTGGTGGCAGACAACCAGCGGGTTGAAGCCGGCCAGTTACTGCTGCAGCTGGATGATGAGGTCTACCGCATTGCCCTGGCCCGCGCTGAAGCCAACCTGTTGAAAGTGCGCAGCAATATCGAAAGCCTGCGCGCCGATCTGCATAACAAGCAGGCCGACGTCGACAAGGCGCAGAGCGACTACGCCTACTACCGCAAGGAAGCTGAACGCCTGCAGAAACTGGCGCCCAGCGAAGCCGTGCCGGCGATCCAGATCGACCAGGCCAGCTTCAAGGCCACCTCCGCCCAGAAAGAAATCGACATCAGCCGCCAGGCCGTGGAAGTGGTGAAGGCAAAACTGATCAGCGCCGAACTGCCGATTGAAGAACACCCTGACTACAAACTGGCGCTGGTGGAGCGCGACAAGGCTGAACTCGATCTTTCCCACGTCGAGGTCAAGGCACCCATCGGCGGGATTCTGGCCAACTTCAACGTAAAAGCAGGCGAAGTCATCAACGCCACCATTCCGTTATTCAGTATCGTCGACGACAGCCGCGTGTGGATTGAAGCCAACCTGAAGGAAACGGATCTGACATGGCTGCATGTTGGCCAGAGCGCCAGCATCCATGTCGATGCCTATCCCGGGCTGGAATGGCAGGGCAAGGTAGTGGCACTGACGCCGGGCACCGGTTCCGAGTTTTCGTTGCTGCCGGCGCAGAACAGCTCCGGCAACTGGGTGAAGGTAGTACAGCGCCTCAACGTGAAACTGGAAATGACGCCGCTGGCCGATTCACCAACGCTCGCCACCGGCATGAGTGCATTGGTGGAAATCGATACCGGACACCAGCGCACGCTGCCCTGGCAGTAAGGCCTGATTGTCATGGCTTCTGACCAGCAGATGAGTCCTGCCACCAAGCGCATTGTCACCTTCGCGGTGATGCTGGCCACCATCATCCAGGTGCTCGACACCACGATCGCCAACGTTGCACTGCCACACATGATGGGCAGCCTGATGGCAACACAGGATCAGGTGTCGTGGGTGTTGACTTCATACATCGTGGCGTCCGCCATCATGACTTTGCCCACCGGCTGGCTCGCCGGCCGCTACGGCCGCAAGACCATCATGGTGGTCGCCGTCACCGGCTTCACGTTTACATCGGTATTGTGCGGTCTGGCGACGTCGCTGGAGCAGATGGTGCTGTTCCGCGTGCTGCAGGGCGTGTTCGGCGCGGCGCTGGTACCGCTGTCGCAATCCACCCTGCTCGATATCAACGAGCGCAAGGATCACGGCAAGGCAATGGCCGTGTGGGGCATGGGCGTCATGCTGGGGCCTATAGTAGGGCCGTCACTCGGCGGCTATCTCACTGAGTACTACAGTTGGCGTTATGTGTTCTTCATCAATCTGCCGCTCGGCATACTGTCGCTCATCGGCCTGCTGATCTACCTGCCGGAGAGCCCGAAACAGGAACGCCCCTTCGACAAACTCGGGTTCCTCACGCTAAGCCTGTGCATCGCCTGTATACAGTTGATGCTTGACCGTGGCGAAAGCGAAGACTGGCTCGACTCGATGGAAATCCAGCTGTACGTCGCCGTCATGATCGGCGCCATCTGGATGTATGTGGTGCACACCTTGCAGGAACCGCATCCGTTCCTGTCGCCGGGCATGCTGAAGGACAAAAACCTGCAACTCGGTCTGTTCTTCATGTTCATCGTCGGCATGGTGCTGCTGACCACCATGGCATTGATGCCGCCCTACATGCAGAACCTGATGGGTTACAGCGTGCTGGATGTCGGTTTCATCCTGGCACCGCGGGGTTTTGGCACATTGATGGCAATGATGATCGTCAGCCGTGTCGCTAGCAGGATCGATCAGCGCCAGCTGATCCTGTTGGGTTTGCTGTTGACGGCTTATGCACTCGAACGCATGTGCCGTTTCACCACCTTTGTACCGGCCGGCGAAATCACCATCACCGGCATGATCCAGGGTTTCGGCCTCGGCTTTGTCTTCATCCCGCTCAGCAGTGCGTCCTACACCACACTCGATCCGAAATACCGCGCCGAAGCCGCCAGTCTGTTCAGTCTGGTTCGCAATCTTGGCAGCAGCATCGGCGTGTCGGTTGGCTTCATGCTGTTCTCCCGCAACACCGCACGGCAGCACGCCTATATCAGCGAGGCGGTCACGCCTTACTCGACGTGGCTGGAGCTGCCGGTGAGCCCGGAGGCCATTGCAACCGGCAGTTCGACTGCACTGCGCATGCTGGATCTGGAAATAACCCGCCAGGCGATGACCATTGCCTACATCAACGATTTCAAGCTGATGATGTGGCTGGTACTGGCGTTGGTGCCGCTGGTGTTTGTACTCAACAGCACCAAGCCGAAAGTGACAGCCCAGGCTGCTGTTTCCGGCAGCCGCCAGCACTAGAACAGCTGCACAAACAACCAATACAAACCACCCGACAACAACATGGCCGACGGCAGCGTGAGCACCCACGCCATCGCCAGATTGCGCACGGTGGCCCACTGCAAACCCGAGCGGTTGGCTGCCATCGTCCCTGCCACACCCGACGACAATACCTGAGTGGTGGAAACCGGCAGGCCGTACATGTCGGCGGCACCGATGGTCAACATGGCGACCAGTTCAGCCGAAGCGCCCTGAGCGTAGGTCAAATGTGATTTGCCGATCTTTTCACCCACTGTAATGACAATGCGCTTCCAGCCCACCATCGTGCCCAAGCCCAATGCAATCGCCACCGCAATCTTTACCCACAGCGGGATGAAGCGGGTGGCGTCATCGATCTGGCGCTTGAATGCATCGAGGTTGGCTTTTGCTTCCGTATCGAATTGCACGTTCGGGTTCTGCTGCAGAAACTTCAGCGCTTCGGAAACCAGGTACATGTCATTACGCATGTTGGGCACCGACGCTGTCGGCAACCGGGTCAGCGAACCGTAGTCCTTTATCTGCTGGCCAATGCCGCCAATCAGCGCAGACAAAGCCGGCATCACTTCCCCGTTCAATTCCCGGGTGCGCACGTACTGCGCAATGGTTTCGCTGGCAGCACCTGCCGGCTGCGGCGCCGCTGTCGGGGCATTCAATGTTCCCGTTATCCTGTCCAGCGATCCCTGCGCGACTTGCGCCACAGCCACAAACTGCACCATGTTCTCTGCCGGCATGGTGCGGTTCAACGCATAGGCAATGGGCATGGTACCGACCAGAATCAGCATGATGAGACCCATGCCTTTCTGGCCATCGTTGGAGCCGTGTGCAAACGACACGCCGGTGCAGGTCAGGATCAGCAACGAACGAATCCAGAACGGCGGCGGCAAGTTGCCTTTCGGCGCTTCATAGAGTTCACGGTTTTTAACCAGTGCCCGCAGCAGCAACAACAACAAGGCGGCGCAGCAAAAACCGATCAACGGCGACAGCAACAAGGAATAACCCACCTTGGTGGCCTGGTCCCAATCGACGCCGCTGGTGCCGTCACGCCCGTTCATCAATGCATTGGCCACACCGACTCCGATGATGGAGCCGATCAAGGTATGCGACGAAGAGGCAGGCAAGCCGAGCAACCAGGTGCCCAGATTCCACAGAATGGCTGCAATCAACAACGCAAATACCATGGCAAAACCGGCACTCGAACCCACCTGCAGAATCAGCTCGACCGGTAGCAGCGAAATTATCCCGAATGCCACCGCACCGCTGGACACCATGACGCCGACAAAATTGAACAGTCCCGACCAGAACACCGCAAAATTGGCTGGCAACGAGTTCGTGTATATGACGGTTGCCACCGCGTTGGCCGTGTCGTGAAAGCCGTTTACAAACTCGAAACCCAGCGCTATCAGCAATGCGACTATCAACAGGATATAGGGCAGCAAGGTTACTGCCTGACTACCGGCATCGTTGATATCGCTGATCAGGCTGTAGGCTGCAAACAACAGCCCGGCAGCCAGCAGACCGAGGAACAGGATTTTGGTCAGCGGGCCGGTTCTGTACTCCAGCAGCGGCCGACCCGGTTTTGTTGCATCTGCCGTGTTACCGGTATCTCCCGGCAGGCCTATTGTCTCGCTCATACATCGATTCCCTATGGAATTTGACGGCGGTGGCGCTTGAGCGCCACGACCGGGGAAGCAAGATATCAATGCAAGATTAAGAATTGACGGGTATTGCCCGGCTTTTGCAGGGGTTCAGGGTGTGTCCGGAGGCATATAAGGTCGCCCCCGGGTTAAACCGCCTTCGCTTTCTTGCTGAACGCAATGTCCTGACCGACCAGGCTCACCACGATCGTACTGCCCGGCGGGTAGTTGCCCTTCAGTACTTCCTGCGCCAGCGGATTCTCCAGCCACTGCTGGATAGCGCGCTTCAGTGGCCGCGCGCCGTACACCGGATCGAAGCCATGTTCAGCCAGCTTGTCGAGCACGCCGTCGTCGAGCTGCAGTTGCAGATCAAGGTCAGCCAGGCGCTGACGCAGCAAGCCCAGTTGTATTTCGGCAATGCCACGCATCTGCGTTTGCTGCAGTGGATGGAACACCACCACTTCGTCGATGCGGTTGATGAACTCGGGACGGAAATGGCGGCTTACCACCGGCATTACCGCCGCCTTCACCTGCTCCTGCGACACTTCGTTGTTGCCATCCTGCAGCAAATCCATGATGCGGTCGGAACCGAGGTTCGAGGTCATTACGATAACAGTGTTGCGGAAATCGACAGTGCGGCCGTGGCCGTCGGTCAGGCGACCATCATCAAGCACCTGCAGCAGGATGTTGAACACATCGGGATGCGCTTTCTCCACTTCATCCAGCAGCAGCACGGCATAGGGGCGACGACGCACGGCCTCGGTCAGATAACCGCCTTCTTCGTAGCCGACATAACCGGGAGGTGCGCCAATCAGGCGCGCCACCGAGTGCTGCTCCATGAACTCGCTCATGTCGATGCGCACCATGGCTTCTTCGGTGTCGAACAGGAATTGCGCCAGCGCCTTGCACAGCTCGGTCTTGCCGACGCCGGTGGGGCCAAGGAACAGGAAAGAACCGCTGGGCCGGCGCGGATCGGCGAGGCCGGAACGTGAGCGTCGCACCGCATTGGCAACAGCGTTGAGCGCCTCCGACTGACCAACCACACGCTTGTGCAGCTCTTCTTCCATACGCAACAGCTTCTGCTTCTCGCCTTCCAGCATCTTCGACACCGGAATGCCGGTCGCACGCGAAACCACTTCGGCAATCTCTTCTTCGGTTACCTTGTTGCGCAGCAACTTCAGTTCAGTAGTGTGGGAATTGGAGGCGACTTCAAGTTTCTTCTCCAGCGAAGGAATCACACCGTATTGCAGTTCCGACATGCGTGCCAGATTGCCGGCACGGCGGGCGCCTTCCATGTCGATGCGGGCCTGTTCCAGCTCACTCTTGAATTTCTGGGCACCCTGCACACTGGCTTTTTCGGCGCGCAGGATTTCGTCGAGATCAGCGAATTCGACTTCGAGCTTGCGGATTTCCTCTTCCAGTTTATCCAGCCGCTTCTTCGAGGCTTCGTCGGTTTCTTTCTTCAGCGCTTCCTTCTCGATCTTCAGCTGGATCAGACGACGCTCAAGGCGGTCCATGTCTTCCGGCTTGGAGTCGATCTCCATGCGGATCAGCGAGGCCGCTTCATCAATCAAGTCGATGGCTTTGTCGGGCAATTGGCGGTCAGTGATATAGCGTGTCGACAATTTGGCGGCCGCGATGATGGCGGAGTCGGTGATGTTGACGCCGTGATGCACTTCATAGCGTTGTTTCAGGCCCCGCAGAATCGCGATCGTGTCGATTTCGTTCGGCTCGTTTACCAGCACTTTCTGGAAGCGGCGTTCGAGGGCGGCGTCTTTCTCCATATATTTGCGGTATTCGTCGAGCGTGGTGGCACCCACGCAGTGCAGTTCGCCGCGTGCCAGTGCCGGTTTCAGCATGTTGCCGGCATCCATCGCGCCTTCGGCCTTGCCGGCACCTACCATGGTGTGGATTTCGTCGATGAAGAGGATGACATTGCCTTCCTGCTTGCCGAGCTCGTTCAACACGGCTTTCAGACGCTCTTCGAATTCGCCACGGAACTTGGCACCGGCAATCAGTGCGCCCATGTCGAGTGAAAGTATCTTCTTGCCTTTGAGGCCTTCCGGCACTTCGCCGTTGACTATGCGCTGCGCAAGGCCATCAACAATGGCAGTCTTGCCGACACCGGGTTCGCCGATCAGCACCGGATTGTTCTTGGTGCGGCGCTGCAACACCTGAATGGTGCGGCGTATTTCGTCATCGCGACCAATAACAGGATCGAGCTTGCCCTGCGCTGCCTTCTCGGTGACATCCACCGTGTACTTCTGCAAGGCCTGGAACGCATCTTCGGCTTCAGCGCTATTGACGTTGGCACCACCGCGCGAGTTCTTCACCGCAATTTCCAACGCGGCCGGGCTGACGCCGCAGGAGTTCAGCAGTTTGCCGAGAGGAGTGTTCTTGTCCTGCATGGCCGCCAGCAGCATGCTCTCGCTGGACACGAACTGGTCGTTGTTCTTCTGCGAAAGTTTGTCGGCGAGGTTGAACAGTTTGCTGGTGTCGGGCGACACCGCCAGTTCACCGCCATGGTTCTGCACCACTGGCAATGCTGCCAGCAGCTTGTCGATTCCACTCTTGAGCAACGCCAGGTCAAAGCCGGTTTGTGTCAGCAGTGGCCGCAGCGAGCCGCCCTTCTGGTCAATCAGGGCAGTAATGATGTGCACTGGCTCCAGGTAGCTGTGGTCCTTGCCCACTGCCAACGACTGGGCATCGGCCAACGCCTGTTGCAGTTTGCTTGTCAGTTTGTCCATTCGCATCGGAAACCTCCGGTAATCGTGATGATTACAAGGTGGGGCTGCATGAGAGCTGATTCAAGAGCAGCCATGGTCGCGCTTGATCTGGCGCAACTCTGTCGATCCAACTCAAGTGCCTTGGCTGATTACGGCAGCCTGCACAGCTTCAGCCGCGCTCAAGTACCGCCCGCAACTCGATGACAGTAGCGTTGGCACGCGAGATGTAGTTCGCCAGCACCAGCGAGTGGTTGGCGAACAGCCCGAACGAGGAACCATTCAACACCACGGGGCTGCCGAGCGGTTGCTGGGCTTCTTCGAGTTCACGGATCACCTGCTGCAGGTTCACGCGCGCACTCTTGTTGTCGAGCGCTGCGCCGAAGTCCTGTTCGATGGCATGCAGGAAGATGGTGAGCGCAAACACAGTGCCGCGGGCTTCGTAGAACACATCGTCGATTTCAAGCCACGGCGTTTCCACCACGTTTTCGGCGCCACCGGGGCGTGACTGTGCCGCGCTGCTGTCGTTGCCGAGGTCGGTATTGACGCGTACCTGTCCCACGCTGGCTGACAAGCGTTGCGACAGGCTGCCAAGGCGTGATTCAACCACTGCGAGATAGTCAGCGAGATTGTCGGCACGGGCATAGAACTGGGCATCGTTGGCATTGGCGTCCTGCAGACGGGTGCGGTAGCGCACCAGATAGGTCAAGGCATCGCTGTATTGGCCTTCGCTGGAAGGCAACAGCCAGCGGTCATTGGGCGACGACAACAGCGGCTCGGCTTCAGCCAGATCATTGTCTTCAATGGATTGCGTGAGCGAGCGCGAGAAGCCATTGCGCAGGGCACGTGCCAGATCGCGGCTCTGTACCAGCACCCCGAATTCCCAGTTGGGTACGTTGTCCATCAAAGCGCCGGGCGGCAGCACGTCATTGGAAAGATAACCACCGCGTTTGTGCAGCATGTGGTCAACCACCTGCACCAGTGCATCCGTGGTCAAGGTGCCCACCACCACCTGTTCGCCCAACGCGGCAGCCTCCGTCTGGCTCTGCGCGACACTGTCGTACATCGGCACTTCCTTGTCCCACCACCACATCATGCCGAGGATGCACACCAGCAGCACTGCCGGCAGCACGGCAAGCCAGTACAGCACTTTGCTGCGCCAAAGGCCGCCGAAGCGGGAGCCGAGCGGCTTGTTTTCCGGAGTATTCATCGTTGCAACCCTTGTGTCCGGCAAAAGTGGGGATGGTTTCCAGCGGAATGCTAATGCACTTTGCTTTCCGATCACTTACACATGCGGTCAAAAATCGCAGAAGCAAGGCGGGTATGACCAACAACAGCGCCCTTTTTTTTTCTTATTCAGGCACTATGTTGCGCCCAAGTCACCCGATGTCACGTAGCCAAAATACGCGGAGGTAACGCTGCCATGTTCACGCTGCAGAATCTGAGAAAGGATATTCCTGCTTCCATTGTCGTTTTTCTGGTCGCCGTACCGCTTTGCCTTGGTATTGCGCTGGCATCCGGCGCTCCACTGTTCTCCGGCCTGATCTCCGGCATCATCGGCGGTCTTGTTGTTGGCTGGATGAGCGGCTCCCACACCAGCGTCAGCGGCCCTGCCGCCGGCTTGTCGGCGGTAGTACTGGCCGAGATTACCAACCTCGGCAGCTTTGAGACATTCCTGCTGGCGGTAGTGCTGGCCGGCGTCATCCAGGTAGTGCTGGGCGTGGCCCGTGCCGGTTTCATTTCCGACTACGTGCCTACCAACGTGGTGAAAGGCCTGCTCGCTGCCATCGGCATCATCCTGATCCTCAAGCAATTGCCGCACGCGATTGGCTACGACTCCGACGTGGAGGGCGACTTCAGTTTCATGCAGCCCGACGGCCTCAACACCTTTTCCGAATTATTGGTGGGGCTGAGCAATTTCGCTCCCGCCGCCATCATCATATCGGTGATCTCGCTGGCTCTGCTTATAGGGTGGGACAAAAGCTGGCTGCGCCGGCTGCCAATCCCGTCCGCGCTGGCGGTAGTGCTGGTCGGGATGGCGCTGAATGAATGGTTATTCGCTGGATCCACCGGCCTGCGGCTGGCCGGCAACCACCTTGTCACCATCCCGATCAGCGATGCCGGCGCCCTGATGGGCTTCTTCGACAACCTGAGTTTTCCCAACTGGGCAGGGCTGGCCAATCAAGGAGTCTACACAGCTGCCATCACCATTGCTGTCGTCGCCACCATCGAAACCCTGGTCAACCTCGAAGCCATCGACAAACTCGATCCGCAGAAGCGCCACGCGCCTCCGAACCGTGAACTGATCGCGCAAGGCGCCGGCAACATCCTTTCCGGCCTGGTGGGTGGTTTGCCGGTCACCTCCGTTATTGTGCGCAGCTCGGCCAATATTGATGCCGGCGCCCAGACCAAGGCCTCGACCATGATGCATGGTGGCCTGTTGTTGGTCTTCGTGGTGATAGCTCCCGGGATTCTCAACATGATCCCACTGGCCTCGCTCGCAGCCATTCTGTTGGTAACCGGTTACAAGTTGGCCAGCGTGAAGATGTTCCGCGACTTCTACGCCAAAGGCATGAACCAGTTCATTCCGTTCATCACTACCGTGGTCGCCATCGTGTTTACCGACCTGTTGATCGGCACGCTGCTCGGCCTTGCCTGCTCGGTGTTCTTTCTGTTGCGCGCAAACTTCAGCAATTCGTTTCATGAACGCCACGAGATCCATCCGCAGGGCGAGGTCATCCGCCTGAAGCTGTCGCAGGAAGTATCGTTCCTCAACCGCGGAGCGCTGCTGGATCGCCTGTCGTCATTACCGGCCAACAGCAACGTGGTGCTCGATGCATCGGATACCCAGTTCATCGACCACGACGTACTGGAAATCATTCGCGAGTTCGATGGCGTCGCCGCCAAGAACAAGGACATCCGGCTGACGTTGCTCGGCTTCCGCGATCGTTACACGCTGGCCGACAAAGTAGAGTGGGTCAACGTGCTGACCAAAGACTCCCAGCAGAAACTCACTCCCGATCAAGTGCTGCAGCATCTGCGGGAAGGCAACCAACGCTTCGCCGACGGCAACCCGCTCGAACGTGACTATATTCTGCAGGCCAGCAACACCACGCAGGGCCAATATCCGATGGCTGCCGTTTTGAGCTGCATCGACAGCCGCACCTCGGCCGAGCTGGTGTTCGACGTCGGCCTCGGTGACCTGTTCAGCATCCGCATCGCCGGCAACATCGCCAACGAAGACATCCTCGGCAGCATGGAATTCGCCACCCTGGTGGCCGGTGCCAAACTGATCGTAGTACTTGGCCACACCGGTTGCGGTGCGGTGAAAGCAGCTTGTGACCACGTTGAACTCGGCAATCTCAGCGGTCTGTTGCGCAAAGTGGACCCGGCGATCAACCGCGAGACCATCACCGTGCAGAACCGCACCTCGAAGAATGATGACTTCGTCTACAACGTCACCCAGCTCAACGTGATGGAAACCATGAAGTTCATCAAGAACTCCAGCGAGATCATCAAAAAGCTGGTGGAGGAAGGCCAGATCAAGATTGTCGGCGGCATGTACGATCTCGATAGCCGCCGCGTCGACTTCATCGATTCAAACCAGACAGCGCGCATCATGATGCCGCGCAAGGCGAGTTGAGCAACACAACCATGACCATAATCCAACGCTGGTGCCTGTTACTGTTGCTTGCAGCAACCCCACTCACCCACGCCGCCGACGATCCCAAAGCCATCGCCGGCACCTATAGCGGTGAGGTGTTCAACGGCAACGACATGGACGCCGTGATTACCACTTTCAGCTTCGACAATTCAGGTCGCCTCACCGGCACCTACGAAGTGGACGAAGAAAACGGCAAGTACAGCGGCCGGCTGTCGAACTTCATGTTCGAAGGGCCGCGTACCATCACGATGGAATGGACAGACAAGTTTGGCGAGGGTTATGCCACGATGGACTTCACGCAGGGCTTTCGTTCGTTCACTGGCGAATGGGGCAGTAAACAGAGCCCGGAAGCGCTGCCGTGGGTCGGCGAGAAGACAGCGCCCTGAGCGCTATTCGAACAAGCTCAGTGCCAGCTGAATCCCGCCACCTTGTGGTTCATCAATACTTCATCGAACACCACGTTCGCGGCTGAACCACCGGCGATGCCGGCGCACACATGCAGCGGCAGCAGGTGTTCGGCGCGTGGATGACAAAACTGCGCGTACGGAGCTTGTTGCCAATTGGCCAGTGCGCTGAGCCGCTGGTCGGCAGTGAGGTTCTGATCCGACAAGGTCGCAAGCAACCACTGATGGAACTGATCACTGGCGGCACGCAACTGCGGTTGCTCGCCGGCCCACACTGCCTGCAGGTTGTGGAAGGACATGCCGGAGCCGATGATCACCACGTCGTCATCACGCAGCTGCTGCAATGCCAGACCCAGCTTTACATGCGCGCGCGGGTCGAGCCCTTTCAACAGCGACAGCTGCAGACAGGGAATTGCTGCTGAGGGATCCACCAGCAGCATGGGCACGAAGGTACCGTGATCAAAGCCGCGGGTGGTATCGCGTTTGCAGCTGAGGCCGGCTTGCTGCAACAAGGCTTCGATGCGTGTTGCGATTGCCGGCGCGCCGGGAGCGGCATAACTGTATTTGTAGGTGTCGGGCGGAAAGCCGTAGTAGTCGAACAGCATCGGATGCGCGGCGCCGGCATAGACGGTGGCTTGCGCTTCTTCCCAGTGTGCGCTGATCAGCACGATGGCTTTGGGTTTGGCAAACTGCTGCGGCAAGGCCTTGAGGAACTTGATGAGACTGGCGTGGTTGGCGTCGCCCAGCAGTGGCATCGGGCCGCCGCCGTGCGGGATGTAAAAGACAGGTGCTGACATGGAGATTCCGTTTAGCGTTCGAGAGGCTTCGACAACCACGCACCAAGATCGGCCAGGTCAGTGTCGCTGATTTCGGTTTTGCGGAAGAACGGCATGATGGACACGCCTGTGCGCACAAAGGTGGCAACCAGTTCGGGTGTAAGATCGAGCCGCTGTTCCAGCGAACCCGGCTTCTCACCTTTGTAGACTATGTCGAGCGCCTGGGTGCCGGGATGTTTGCGGCCCGGCGCATGACACGGC
>CAISOD010000195.1 GCA_903887045.1 uncultured Gammaproteobacteria bacterium
ATGATGCTGAAAAGAACAAAGTGCCGCCGCTGTTGGCTTATCTGGAAACCTGCGTGCCCACCGACGGCTATCTGGTGGGAAACAGCCTTACGCTGGCCGATATCGCAGTAACCAGCGAGCTGATCAACTTCAGCCACGCCGGCGTGCCGGTGGATGCGGCCAAATACCCGAAACTCGCAGCTTACTTCGCTCGCATGAGCGCAAGGACTTCAGTCAGCGAGATATTCAGTGGCGAGAAAAGGTTCCTGGGTCTCTGACAGCAAACGGGTCAGAGCAAACATCTCCGACCCCTTTGATTAGTTCTCTACCGGCAACAACGCGTACTGCTGCCCGTAGTAAAGCATCTGTTGCACGAAGTCCGTCGGATATTCCACCTTCACATCCACTATCTCACCGTCCGCCGCACCATTGGCATACACCGGCACCAGTTGCGGATTGATGAAACCCGAATAGGGCGCCACGTTCAGAGTAGCGTAACGGCGCAGCACTTCGGCGTGCAGCTCCGGGTCCACCTTGGTGCCATAGTTTTCGATCAGGTTCTGCGCTGCTGCAAAATCACCTTCGCTCTTGATGCGCTGGTGCTCTCGCAGCAGCTGGCCGAACAGGCCCCGCAGCTTGTCGTAATCATTGATGACAAAATAGGTCTTGCCGTCCCGCACCACTTTCTCGATCACGTTCTCCGGCAAGCCCTTCTCATACACCCACGCTGCAATCTCCTGTCGGTTGCGCATATGCGCTTCCTCTATTTTCTGGCCCGGCTCTATGCGATACAGCTGGGTCATCAGGCCTCCGCGGATATAACCGTCGTATTCAGCCTTGCCGACATCGAGCGTTGGCATCACGCCAATCTCGATCAGCATCGGGTCCATCATGTAATACAACGCCACCAGATCAGCGCGGCCTTCCTCCATTGAACTGGCATATTGCTTCAGTGTATCCGGCGGATTGCCAATGCCTTCATTGATCTTGCCGGAGGCGTGGCCTATCACTTCATGCATGTCGGTGTGCAGGTTGCCGCTCAGCTCGGCCCACTGCTTGCTGCGGGCAATTTCATCAGCTGACGCCGCAAACTCTTCCAACGAACTGCCAGGCGCTGCGTTGTAAGCCCCCGTGATGTTGGAAAGGCTGACCGACTTCGAACCATGCTCGGCGCGAATCCAGTCGGAGTTCGGCAGGTTGATACCAATAGGCGTCGCTGGCGACGCATCACCGCTTTCCGACACCACCATGATCGCCTTGCCGGTAATGCCGGTGACGTCGGCCTTCTTGTGGTCGCCGAGAATCGGCGAGTTGTCTTCAAACCACTGCGCGCGCGCCGCAATCGCGCCGATGCGCTTGGTAGCCTCTTCATCACGCACCGACACCACCGATTCAAACGAACCGCGATAACCGAGCGGATCGTTGTACACCTCGATAAAACCGTTGATCACATCGATAGTCGATTGGGTGTCGGCCACCCAGGCAATGTTGTAGGCGTCAAAATCAGCAAGATCGCCAGTCTGGTAATACTTGGCCAACAACTCCAGCGCGGTGCGCTGCGCATCGTTCTCGGCCACGGTGGCGGCCTGCTGCAGCCAATACACCACGCGCTCAATCGCCTGCGTGTAAAGCCCGCCCACCTTCCACACCTGTTCCACCAGCTCGCCATCCACCTTCGCCAGCCGTGAGTTGAGGCCTGCCATTACCGGATGTGGATTGTTCGGGTCCTTCTTGCTGGCGTAATACGCCACCACTTCGTCTTCGGTTACGTCGCGGTAGAAGTTCACCGCCGAGCCCGCCACCTTGTCCACGTCCGCCGCCGTGTTCACCTTCTTGGCATCCACGCTTGGGTCAAACATCACCGGCTCCAGCAGCGCCAGCATCTCGTCCACGCTCTGGCCGTCGGAGAGTGGCCATACAGCGCCATCACTGTTCAACACCAACTCACGCAAGTAATCGGCAGTAAAGGCAGGAGTGAACTTGTTGCTGGAATAATGGTGATGCATGCCGTTGGCAAACCACACCTGCTTTGCATATGTCATGAATGCCGTAAATTCAGGCGTGGCACGGTCGCCAGCGTAGTGCTGGACGATCTGCTCCAGCAGTTTGCGCACACGCAGGTTATGGCGGTAGTTCTGGTCATACATCATGTCGCGCCCGCTCATACCGGCCTGGCTCAGGAAATACAGCAGTTTCTTCTGCTGCACACTCAACGCCTCAAATCCCGGAATCTGGTACCGCAATATGCGGATGTCGGCGAAGCGATCGGCTTCGTATTGAAAGGCGGCTGCATCAGCGGCTGGCGTGGCTGGTGCTTCAACAACGGCAGCAAAGGGTTCCGTTGGGGCCGCTGTCTCGGTGGCGCCGCCGCAGCCGTAGAGAACAAGCGCAGTAGCGATGGAAGCGGCGAGCAAGCGGAGTGGGTGTTTCATGGCGAGGTTCCTGTGTGGGACTTCGGGGAGGTTGGCGGAGTCTAGTGGCAGGGGGTTGAACGGTAAAGATTCAATTCCTAAGCGTACATTCTGCGACCTTACTCCCCCAAAAATCCCAACTTCACACTCAACCCGATCACCATTGCCACCACCAGGCCATAGCTCAGCGCCATGGCACAGAACAGCCAGAACTGCAGTTTGGCGATCCAACGGTCTTGCCAGCGCAGGGCGGGCAGCACGGCCGGGGGTGGTGTGCTGAAGAGGCTGGTAAAGGCGAACAACAGCAGCGCCCACATTGAGAGGATCAATAGCAGGCGGATGGCTACGTCATGGGCGTCGGCGGTGTCGACCAGCAGCAGGGCGAGGATGGCCCAGCTGATAGCGGCCACCAGCATGCTTGGGGTACGCAGTGGCTGCAGCTTCAGTGCCCACTGGTGAAGAGAGTGCAAGTTCATGCCGGCATTGTAGCCGGCATGGAGGACAATAACGGAGTGCGCTGATGAACTGTGCTGTTGGTGCGCCTGCTCAGCCCTGCAGTTTGACGATCAACAGGTCGCAACTGACGCCGTGTGCTACACCGGTGGAGGTAGAGCCCAGCAACAGGTCCAGCCCGTGCTTGCCGTGGCCGCCCGTTACGATCAGGTCGGCGCCCAGCTGCTTGGCAAGTTCGCGGATCTCACGTGCCGGCGTGCCCACCAGATTGTGCAGCTGTTTGGCGGGAAGCTCGATGGCGCCGCCCAGCTCCAACAAACGCTTGCGCGCTTCTTCCACCATTTCAATCTGCAGATCGGCCAGGTTGATCGACGGCAGATCCAGCGCATAGCTCACCGCCAACGGTGCTTGCACATGCACCAGGTGCAGTTCGGCAGCATCATTGATTTTGGCAATGTGGCGGGCCTTGTCGATGATGAGGGCGGATTCGTCCGAGAGGTCAACTGCTACCAGGATCTTGCGATAGTCACTCATACATCCTCCTTTTGTTATGCTGGGTATGCCCAATTAGACCGTGGCGGGTATAGTGCGCGCTTGATCGCAATCAAGCAGCCTGAATTTACACCAAATGAGTTGTTTGTAATGAGTCGTTTGTAATGAGAAGTCCATGCTGATCGTACTTTCCCCCGCCAAGACGCTCGACTTCGACACTCCGCTGCCACCACACCCTGCTACCAAACCAGTGTTGCTGTCGCAATCGGTCGAACTCAATCAGCTGCTGCGGCAGCAGTCACCTGCGCAGCTCGCCAGCCTTATGCACATCAGCGCCGAGCTGGCACAGCTGAACTTCGATCGCAACGCTGCGTGGACGCTGCCGTTCACCAAACGCAACGCGCGGCAGGCGCTGTTTGCGTTTCGTGGCGATGTGTACGTGGGGCTGGAAGCCGACAACTTCAGTGACGACGATCTGGCTTTCGCGCAACAACACCTGCGCATTCTCAGCGGCCTCTACGGCGCGCTGCGTCCGCTCGACCTGATCCAACCGTACCGGCTCGAAATGGGCACTGCGCTGCGCAATGCCAGCGGCAAAACGCTTTACGATTTCTGGGGCGACACCGTAACACTCGAACTCAACAAGGCATTGAAAGCAGCGAAGAGCAAAACGCTGGTGAATCTGGCCTCGCAGGAATACTTCGGCGTGGTCCGGCGCAAAGTGCTGCAAGCCGAAGTGGTCACGCCGAATTTTCTCGACTTCAAGAACGGCCAGTACAAGGTGATAAGTTTCTTTGCCAAGAAGGCGCGCGGCACCATGGCAGCCTGGTTGCTGCAACAGCGCATCAGCGAGCCGGCGCAGTTCAGCGAGTTCGCTGCCGACGGCTATCGCTTCAGTGTGGAAGATTCAACCGCCAGCGAGCTGGTATTCACGCGCAAGCAGGCTTAGCTACTCTAGCCGCTACAGCAGCTACTACAGCTGCAAGTCTTTGCGGAAGGGCAGGTAGCCGGCTGCTTGCTCTATATAGTTGCCGATATGGGCGGCTTCTTCCTGCAGGAAGTGCGCAATCGCGCTGCGGAAATCGTCGCGCGCAATCCAGTGAGTGGACCAGGTATTCACCGGCGCAAAACCGCGCTGGATCTTGTGTTCGCCCTGCGCGCCCGAGTCCATTCTCTTGAGTCCGTGACGTATGCAGTAGTCGATGCCCTGGTAGTAGCAGGCTTCGAAATGCAGGCAAGGCACTTCCTCACTCGATCCCCAGTAGCGGCCATACAGCGTATCGGCGCCTTTGAAGAACAGCGCGCCCGCTACCGCTTCATCACCACGATGCGCCAATACCAGCATCAAGCGTTCCGGCATTGTGCGGGCAATCTGTTGGAAGAACTCGGCATTCAGGTACGGCTTGCGGCCACGCACCCGGTAGGTGTTGGCATAGAAGCGATAGAACTGTTGCCACTGTTCACTGGTGACTGCTTCACCTTCGAGCGCCTGCAGCGTGATGCCGGCAGCGGCCACTGTTTCGCGCTCTTTGCGCAGGTTCTTGCGTTTGCGCGAGGCGAAGGTGGCAAGGAAATCATCGAAGCAAGCGTAGTTGTTGTTGAACCATTGATACTGGCAGCCGGTGCGCAGCAGTTGGCCTTGAGCCACCAGCGCATCGCGCAGTTCGTCCTGCGGAAACAACACATGCCAGCTGGAAGCACCAATGCCGTTGGCGCGCGAGATCACCGCTTGCTGGAGGCGCGGCAGCAAGGTGGATACATCAACGTTGCTCGCGATGCACAAGCGTGGGCCGGCGCACGGCGTAAACGGAACAGCGCTGATCAGCTTGGGGTAGTAGTCGAGGCCGTGGCGCTGGTAGGCATCAGCCCAGGCCCAGTCGAACACGTATTCGCCCATCGAATGCGATTTCGCATACAGCGGCAGCATGCCTACCAAGGTGTTGTTGGCGTCTTCCATCAACAGATGCTGCGGCTGCCAGCCGGTTTTCGCTGTGGTGCAGCCGGTGAGTTCCAGTGCCAGCAGATATTCGTGGCGCAGGAAAGGGTAGCTGTCGCCGGCCAGCGCGTTCCATGCAGCGGCGTTGACGTCGGCCAGAGTGGCGACGAAGCGGAAGCGCAGGGTGTCGGAAGGGGAGGTCAAACACAGTTCCTGTTGAGGTGCCAATCAAAGCGGCAGTGAAAAGCGGAAACTACGCCAATACTAAAGAGCCGGCGCCACCAGCAACAGGCTGTTGCCATTGGCGTGCATGCAGTAGAGTGGCTGCGTCCTTAATACGCAAGTGTCTGCATCATGGGTTCAAGCATCGCCAGGGTTTCTGTGCACGGCGGCCACAGCGGCCAGTTCTGTCTGCACGCCAAAAGCACGCTGGATGAAGTCATCCAGGCCTATATCGCTGCCGGTTACAGCTGGGTGGGCATCACCGAACACATGCCACCGCTCAACGACAGCGTGCGCTATCCCGACGAAGCCGAGCAGGGCCTCACCGCCAAGGCATTGCAGGAGCAGTTCCAGCGCTACTTTGCCGAAGTGCGCCGCCTGCAGCTGCAGTACGCTGATCGCATCACGCTGCTGTGTGCGTTTGAAACCGAGACCTATCACGGCTCAGCCTCGTATGTGCGCGAGCTGATCGATTCCACCCACCCCGACTACATCGTGGGCTCGGTGCATCATGTCGGCGGGATCGGCATCGACGTCGACCGCGAGCTGTATGAAGAAGCGAAGGCCAAAGCCGGCTCGCTTGAACACCTCTATTGCCAGTACTTCGATCTGCAATACGCCATGCTGCAGGAACTGAAGCCGTCGGTAGTGGGCCACTTCGATTTGATCCGCATCTTCGACGATGACTACCTCGACACGCTGGAGCTGCCGTCGGTGTGGTCGCGCATCGAGCGCAACCTGGGCTATATCGCCGAGCAGGGCTTCATCATCGACTTCAACCTGCGCGGCTTCGACAAAGCCATCGAGCAGTATCCGTCGGTACCGGTGCTGAAGCTGGCGCTGCAGCTCGGCGCCATCGTGGTGCCGGGTGATGATTCGCACGGAGTCAGTTCAGTGGGACGCAACTACGAGCGCGGTCTCGAAGTGCTGAAGGCGCTTGGCCACAACTGCCAGTGGCAGCAGCCGATGTTGTTCCGCTGGTAATTTTCTGGTGCCCGTCATCCCTGCGTGCGCGGGAACGACGGCGTAACCCGTATCGCCCTACCGGTCGAACCAGAACGTCATCATGGTGCCGACGAATACCGCCATCCCCACGTAGTTGTTCTGCAAGAATGCCTTGAAGCAATCGTCGCGGTTGCGCTCACTGATCAGCCGTTGCTGATGCACGAACAGCCCAATGACCACGGCGAGACTGAGGTAGTACCAGAAGCCCAGTGAGAAACGCTGCGCCACCAACCACATCGTGACCACGAACATAAGCTGCAGAAAGCCGATGATGTGACGATCGGCGTCGGCGAACAGGATGGCGGTGGATTTGACGCCGATCTTCAAGTCGTCATCGCGGTCCACCATGGCGTACTCGGTGTCGTATACCACGGTCCACAGCACATTCCCCACATACAGCAACCATGCCTGGGCCGGCAGCGAGCCGGTTTCAGCGGTGAACGCCATCATGCCGCCCCAGGAAAACGCTGCGCCCAGCACTATCTGCGCCAGGTGGGTGTGGCGTTTCATGAAGGGATACACCAGCGCCAGCGCGAGGCCAATCACGCTCATCATGATTGTCAGTGTGTTGGTCAGCAGCACCAGCAGAAATGCCAGTACACACAAAGCCGCGCAACACAGCAGCGCTTCGCGCGGCAGGATCTTGCCGGCAACCAGCGGCCGCTCGGCGGTGCGCTTTACCCTGCCGTCGAAGTTGCGATCAGCGTAGTCGTTGATGCAACAGCCGGCGGCGCGCATGCAAATGGTGCCGGACAGGAAGATCAACACATTGGCGATTGATGGAGAGCCTTCGCCGGCAATCCACAAGCACCACAGCGTGGGCCACAGCAACACCAGAATGCCGATAGGCTTGTGCATGCGCATCAGCCGCCAGAAATCCGGTGCGCGGCTATGTATCCGCGGCCAGCGCTGGCGGAGGGCAGTGAGCAAATGGGTCAGGAAGGCGGGTATGGTCATGAGCGAAACGGGGGGTCAGACAATGGGGTCAGGGTAAGCTGCAGCGAATGGAGGCTACGAAGAGAATTTCGCAAGTTTACTCTGACCCTGCTCCAGGCCCCATACTGCGTTGAATAAAGCCTGGCCGGCTGGTTAAATCCAAGCCATCTTTCATATTTACTATCCGGAAAAATACGATGCCAAAACTTGCGCTGCACTGGCAGATCTTCATCGCCATTGTGTTGGCCGTGATCTGCGGCTCGCTCAGCGGCACCACCGGCGGTGTCGGCAACGTGAGCTTCTACGGCCTGTATGACTTCGTCGGCACCATGTTCCTCAATGCCCTGCGCATGGTCATCGTGCCGCTGGTGATGGCGTCCATCATTTCGGGCATCGCCTCGGTGGGCAGTGGCAGCGATCTCGGCCGCCTCGGCTTGAAGACCATGGGCTGCTATGCCTTGTTCACCGGTACTGCGATTTTCATAGGTCTGCTGTATGTAAGCGTGCTGCAGCCCGGCATTATCGATGGTGCGCCGGCCGGCGAGCGGCTGAACCTGACGCTCGACAGCGCCGAGGTCGAGAACACACTGAACAACCTGCAGACCTCGGAAGGCGTCAACATCGGTGCGCTCGTCCTGCGGCTGATCCCGACCAACCTGGTGGCTTCGATGGAAGCTGGCGACATGCTGCCACTGATTTTTTTCAGCGTGCTGTTCGGCTATTTCATGACACGCATCCCGGCCAAACAGGCAGAGGTACTGATCACTTTCTGGCACGGCGTCAACGAAACCATGCTGCTGATCACGGGCTGGGTGATGAAGTTTGCGCCTATCGGCGTGTTCGGCCTGATTGCCCGCACCATAGCATCGACCGGGTTTGCCGCCTTTTTGCCGATGCTGATGTTCTTCTTGACCGTGGCGCTGGCCCTTGCCACCCACATGTTCCTGGTACTGTCGTTCTACATCCGCGTGATTGGCGGCGTGAATCCGCTGAAACACCTGAAGGCGATGTTGCCTGCCATGCTGATGGCGTTTTCGTCGGCGTCGTCGAATGCCAGCCTGCCGCTCAATATTGAATGCCTGCGCAATAACGCCGGCGTGTCCGATCGCGTCACCAATTTCGTATTGCCGCTGGGGGCCACTCTGAACATGGACGGCACCGCGCTGTATGAATGCGTGGCGGCGATGTTCCTGGCGCAGGCCTATGGGCTGGATTTGAGTTTCGCCACCCAGGTAACGGTAATAGTGCTGGCGCTGATCACCTCGTTCGGCATGGCCGGTATTCCGGCAGCGAGTCTGGTGGCGATTACGGTGATTCTGGCCGCTGTCGGCTTGCCACTGGAAGCCGTGGGCCTGTTGCTGGTGACCGACCGCATCCTCGACATGATGCGCACCACGGTGAACGTCTACTCCGATACCTGTGGCGCCGTCATCGTCGCCCGCAGTGAGAAAGAAGAACTGCCGATGATCCGCTGATCGGGTTCAGGCAGTCGGCAGCGACTGCATGATCTTGATCCAGCCATCGAGCGCTTTGTCGCCACAGCGCCTGAACGCACGCGCCAGATGCTGCGTTTGGCTTTGGGTCAGCTGGGTTTCCAGTTTGGCACCGGCCTTGCTCAGACTCAGCTGCTTGACGCGGCGATCGTGACTGGCGGTTTCCACTTCAATCAATCCCAATTCAGTCAGCTTGCGCAGCGGTGCATTCAACGCCTGCTTGCTGACGCCAAGAATCTGCAGCAGTTCGTTGATGTTCAACTTTGGATTACGGCCAACAAAATAGAGGATGCGGTGATGCACACGGCCAAGGCCTTTTTCCTGCAGGATCTGGTCGGGCACGGCAGTGAATGAACGATAGGCGAAGAAGAACAGCTCAATGGCCTGTTGAACGCGCTGGTCTTGTGATTGGTCAACCATATCGATGGGTATTCCGGAAAGCAGTTGGAGTGTTTGGGTAAACATGCTTCACCTATTCCAGAAATTCTATCAGTTATCATCCCGCCATGAACGATCGTATTGCCTACTACACTGCCAGCGCCGTCCGTGAACTCGATCGTCTGGCGATTGAAGAGCACGGCATTGCTGCCTTCGAACTGATGCAGCGGGCGGGTACAGCGATGTTTGCAGCGCTGAACCAGCAATGGCCGGGGGTAAAGCATCTCTTGATTTGTTGCGGCACCGGTCTCAGCGGCGCAGTACGTCCACCATTCCGCCGGCAATCTTCGAACAAGTGCCGCCGCTGTTCTATCGCTGACAAC
>CAISOD010000196.1 GCA_903887045.1 uncultured Gammaproteobacteria bacterium
GCTGTTCCAGCGGCGAGGCTCCGCCGGGCCGCGCACCGCGCGACACCTTTACTCCTGTCTGCGGCTTCAGGTGGAAAGTGAAGACCGTGCAAGCGGGACCAGTGTGTGCCTTACCTTTGCCTTCGACGGCACTGCTCCGATCGTACCGGCGGAACCGCACCTGGTCGCCGACTTCATTGACGACTACCGCCGCTGCGCCGACGGCCGCTGGCGTATCAGCAAACGCCACATCGAGCGGATATTCGTGGCGGCAAACAACCAGGGCCCGGTCGGACAGACCACGGCAAGCAACTGACCATGAATGATGATCACCCACCCATGTTGATTGCCGTTGCGCCCAACGGTGCGCGCCGTCGGCGCTCTGACCATGCTGCGTTGCCCATCACGCCGCACGAACTGGCGCGCACCGCGCGTAGCTGTCTTGAGGCAGGCGCCTGCATGCTGCATCTGCATGTGCGCAATGCCATGGAGCAACACAGCCTGGAACCAGAAGACTACCGTCCGGCACTGGCTGCCATCCGGGCGGAGGTCGGTGATGACTTGCTGGTGCAGGTCACATCGGAGGCCGCAAGGGTTTACCAGCCGGACCAGCAGCTGCGTTCATTGCTGGCCTTGCAGCCGGAATCTGCTTCGCTGGCGCTGCGCGAGTTGTTGCCGGATGCCGAAGCTGTCGAGAAGTCAGCACCTGTACTGAAGCGTCTCGCCGAAGCCGGAACGCTGCTGCAATACATCCTGTACAGTCCTGCCGAATTGCAGCGCTTCAATCAGTTGATGCTGGATGGCGCGCTGCCGAAAGGTCAGCAGTTTCTGCTGTTTGTGCTTGGCAGTTTCGACAAGGCAGCGACTGATCATCAGACGCTGGCGGCTTTTGTTGCCCACACCAGCCCGGAACATAGTTGGATGTGCTGTGCATTCGGACCGGCAGAAACAACGATCATGGGCGAAGTTGCCCGGCTGGGTGGACATGCGAGAGTCGGCTTCGAGAACAACCTGCAGGCCCCGGATGGCAGCGTGGTAGCAAACAATGCCACGCTGGTACGTCTCGCGGTGGAGCAGGCAAAGGCCGCCGGCCGCACTACTGCCACGGCCGCCGACGCGCGGCGTCACTTGCGGGGAAATTGATTTCAGTGTTGCCCGACCAGGGCCAACGCAGGTTGCGGTAATCGCTGCTACTGTTTTTCAGCGTGGTCCAGCGCCCATCCCATCACCGTGTCTTCCAGTGCCGGCTCGTCGACGGGAAAAGCCATGATGTGCGCATACAGGGCCGCGACGTCAGCATCGTCGAGCACTTCTGCGCTGAAGTGCGGCATCTTCACGCTGGGCTCGGGAGGCTGTTGATCGGCACGCAGGCGCAGATAAGCGCGAAACACCTCTTCACTGGCCAGGAACGGCGTCTTGCCAGCCAGCAATATGGGCGGCGCCGGGAACAGGTTGTTGGTGCGCTCCACATGCGTACCCTTGCCCTGATGACCATGACAGGTATAACAGCCGTGCTGGTTGTAGAGGGCGGCGCCGGCTGCAGAAGTTTGCGCCTGCACTGTGCCTGCCAGCGCAAGACTGAGAACGATGCAGTGTGAGAAATTGCGGATCATGCGTGCTGCCTCAGCGCGGCTGGGTGAGAACATCAACCAGGAAGGGTCTGCCTTCCTTCACCACCTCGACTCCGCGTCGATAGGCCTCAGCCAGCTCAGCGGGATCGCTGATGGGCCCCACGGCTTCTACGCCGTAGCCTTGCGCTATTGATCGATAGTCTACAAACGGGTCTCGCAGCGTCGTACCTATGTGCGCACGATCGGTGCCACGACCACGCGCGCCGGTGAGGTATTGCACAAACATCAGCTCCTGGTGCCATGCCCGGTTGTTGTGCATCACGATCAACAGCGGCAGTTGGTGATGGGCCGCCGTCCACAATGCGCCGGGCATGAAATTGAAATCGCCATCGCCCTGGAAATCGACCACGATGCGCCCGCTGTCGCGCGCTGCCAGCGCCGCGCCGACCGAGGCGCCAAGACTGTAACCGATACCGGCCGCACCACTGCCGCCAAGGCAGGAATAGGGCCGGTCATGTTGCCAGAGGTCAGCATGATGGCCGCCGGAAAAATTCGTTTGGGAACCGATGCACCAATCTTCGTTGGCAATGTGTGGCCACAGCTCCGCATAGAGACGTGCGGTGTTGACCGGACTCGCGTCCCAACCACGACGACGACGTTCCATTTGCGCGCGCAACCCGGTGAGTCGTGCTTCGCGGTTGGCTTGTGCATGCGCTGCGCTGCGCTCACGAATCACGGCAGCTCGACCTGCAGCATTGGCGGACGCCACGACAGCGTCGAGGATCAAGGCCAAAGACGCTTCTGCATCGGCAGTACGCCTTTCACCCGCACCGCCTCCAGCCGCGACGCTGCGGCCGCGCACAATCGAAAGTCCCACGCCGGCATCGTCGCGGCCCACCAAGGTGCCAATGTCTGGCCCCACAATCGCGAAGTGCGTCGCAGGTAGTTCCAGACCCAGTACAAAATCGTAATCCGCACTGGCGCCAGGCCCACACAGTGGATGCGTTTGCGGAAAGCTCATCGGCCCCTGATTCGCACGCGTGCCGGTGCAGGCACCAGTCAGTTCAGCGAGTCGCACGGCCCGCTCCACACCTTCGGGCGTACGCAGACGGCCGACATCGATACGCGGATTGCTGGCAGTGAGCAAACGCTCCGCCAGCAGCGCAGCGTCTGCACTGGAGATCAATGGAAACTGTGGCTGACGTCGCGGCGGCAAACTGAAGCCAGCTGCCGACATCTTCTGCAGCTGCGAATCGACTACGACAAGAGTCGGTGCGCAGGGCGGTGTCATGGCCTGATTCCATGCTTCCTGGATGGCCTCCAGCGCATCGGGCAGCGTGCGCGGATAGGCATCCCATTTGGTATAGGGCCTGACCAATGCAGCAAGATCGTCAGCAATGTGGGCCTGGATGAAACCGTCGTCGCTTCCTATCAGCAACACTATCGGTGTCTTGTCGACAAAGGCCTGGTAGATGGCC
>CAISOD010000197.1 GCA_903887045.1 uncultured Gammaproteobacteria bacterium
ACCAGCCTGCGACCGCGCCTGCCTGACCTCGTTCATGGACCGCTACCTGCAGGCGCAGGCTGCCAACGCGCTCGGTGATTTGCCGATGGCACCAACGGTGCGCGTCACTGAAAACGGCGACCTGATCGACGCCGGCGCCGGTTTCTTCAAGCGCGCCGATGCACCGTCGTATCGCATGGACATCGCTGATCCGGAAACCGGCGGCGTTGCGTCCGCACTGGTCGTGCATGCCGGCGACGTGCAGGCGTTCGAAATGGTTCGCTTGAAAGTCGACGGCGGTTTGATCACGGAAGTGGAAACCGTAGTCGCCTTCGAAGGCGAATCCGGGCCAATGTTCGTGCCGGATTTCGCCACCGAGCCGCGTCGCGATTTCCTGCTCACCTTGTTGCCCCGCGAACAGAATTCGCGGCTCGAGCTGATGGCAGTAGCAGATGGCTACTGGCGTGCGCTCGAAACCAACGGCCGTCCCGATTACCGCCCGGCGCCGATGCTGCCCGGTGTGGTGCGCATCGAGAACGGCATGCCAACCACCAACGGCGCCATGTCCGACACCAGCAGCGGCGGACCAGCGGGCACATTGAACGCCTCCGGCACGCAGCAGTTCGACGAGGGCAGGTTTGTCAGCCGCACGATCTATGATCGACGCTTTCCGGTAGTGGATGTTGAGCGCGGCGTGGTGCTGTCGATCGCACGCATGGGTGCGGACGCCGGCCGTGATGAGCCGCCGCACTGGCAAGGTGGTCGGCCCTTGCTGGCAGAATTTTTCGCGGTGCAGGACGGGCGCATCACAGCAGTGGAAGTCGTGATGAAGAGCAATGTGCCGTTGGAACAGAGCACTGTGTGGGAGCGTTCGCCGCTGACGCGCAGCAAGTCCGATCGCTGAATCAGTGCCGGCCTCGCCGGCAACTCATCGTCAGAGCGCCCAATCGCGGCCTCCTTTTTTCATGAACAGTGTGTTCCAAAAATGAACTCTTCATTTTTGGAACCACTTGCGTCAACCCCTGTGTTGCTCCTCCGTTATTAGCTACAAGCGAATGCAATGACTGGCACCCTCGCGGGCATCAACCAATTCAGTCGACACGCATAACGGAGACAGCTCTCATGAAAATCAAACATATCGCAATGGTAATGACATCAGCCTTGTTGACTGTTGGCCTGATTCCCGCAGCTTCAGCACAGGAAAGCTTTGGCAGTGCACAGCAAGGTATCGAAGTCATTACCGTCGTTGGCAAACGTCCAACACAAGAAGCTATTGAGGTGATTACTATCGTTGGCAAACGCCCGACTCAGGAAGGTATTGAGGTGATTACTGTCGTTGCCAAACGCCCGGCACCAACTGTAGCGAGCACTTGCGTGAATGCAGTGATCGCAGACAAAGCAACTGGCAACGCGCAATCGCTTGAGTCACGCGAAGCCAACAGGATCAGTGTGCGACGTGCCATCAAAGACTGCATCACCCAGGCGCAAACAGTAACTGCCAGCTCTTGATCACAGCGCCCGGCGCAAAAGCCAGTGCATGCAGTTGCTGTACCCGGCGGCTTACCTGGGCGGCAAGCCGCCGGCCTGCAGCAAGTCGGTGATCATCGCCATGGCCTCCGGCTTTTCTTCAGCCGGATGAGTGGCGAGGAACACGCCCTTGGCCCAGTCGAGCGGCGAGCGATTTTCCTTGTCTAACGCATCCAGCTTCGCTCCCTTCTCTGTCAGGAAGCCGATGATGTCCAACGAGCCTCGATTGGCGGCGCCATGCAACGCGGTGAGCCCCATTGAATTGGCCTGGTTCACATCCATGCCCAGCTCGTGGCAGAACTTCACGGCGTCAAGCAACTGCTGGGGTCCCTCGGTATAGGTCTGATAAATGACCCAATTGACGCCGGCGGCCGCCATCAACGCGCTGGTGCCCTGATAAGTAGTAATGAACGGATCGGCGCCGTGTTCAAGCAACAACTTCATCACCGTCATGTCGCCAGCGAGCGCCGCAGTCAGAAACGGCGTCTGCCCGGTGAAATCCACCCATTCCAGCGAGCCAACACCGAGCATGAAGTTGCGGAAAGGTGGTGTCTCTTTCGTTCTGGCGTTCACTTCAGCACCCTTGTCCAGCAGAGCGCGAATCACTTCAAGCATGGCGGCGCGATCGACGCCGTTTTCCAGTGTGCTGTCGTCAACATAGAGATTGCGTACATTGACGGCCTCCCACAGCGGCGTACGCCCGTACCAGTCGGCACCGGCATCAAGCAGCGCCGCAGCAACGTCGACATGATCGTGGCGTGCAGCATAGAGCAGCGCAGTCATGCCACCTTGCAAGGGATCGCGGCGCCCGCGGTCAGCGGGTGTGCCACCCCGAATGATGCCGACGCCGTTGCCGAAGCCGGGCTGACCATTGGGCTTGATCCAGTTTTCGGTACCAATACGAGTGGTTGCAGCAGCGGGATCCGCCCCGCTGGCAAGCAGCAGTTTGACGGCAGCGAGATCGCCGGCATTGGCTGCCAGCATCAGCGCGCTGTAGCCAAACTCTTCGTGGCGGGCATCGGGTTCAGCACCGTGTTCCAGCAGCAGCTGCGTGAACTCTGTAATGCCTGTCCGCGCTGTCAGCATCAACGGCGTATCGCCGTCGGCCAGTTTGTCATTCGGATTGGCGCCATGCTCCAGCAAGACCTTCACCATTGCCGGATAGGTGCCGTCCAACGCGAGGCTCAACGGTGTGAGCAAGGTGTCGGCATTGCGGAGGTTGGGGTCTGCTCCCGCCTCCAGCAAGCGGATTGCCGTGGCAAGCTCGCCGTAGTGCACAACCCAATGCAGCACTGGCGTGGCGAAGGTCCCGGTATCGTTCGGGTCACCGCCGCCCGCGAGCAATTGCTCCACGGTGTCCATGTCGCCAATGCGGGCAGCCTCGGCCAGTTCCTGCTTGGCGTTGACGAGAGGGGGTTCGACCAGCAACAGCAAGGACAATAACGCACTGCTCACTCTGACGTTCATAGTGCCACTCCGCCTGTTCAACGATGGTGCACTCTGGCGCAGCCTTGGTGCTGCGCGCAACGACGAATACGGTCTGAAGCGCCAGGTAGTACCGGCATGTTCAAGCGCCGGTTCCTTCTGGGCCATGTCGGTGGAGGTAGCCGGCTTTAATCCACTGCCTGCAGCCCGTGCCGCACCGCATTGGCCCGCAGCCATTCGGCTTGTCTGGCAAACAATCCGGGCACCAGCGCGTTGACACGATCAATCAGTGTCTTCAGCTCGGCGCTCAGCAGCCGTCCCTGATCCACCACGATGCGGCCGGCCACCATCGTCAGGCTGACGTCACCACCGCGCACTGCATGCACAAGGTTGTGGTGCAGATTCAGATCGGGGCCGCTGCCGATCAACGGAGTCATGCGCGGGGTGTCGGTACGCACCGCTATCAGATCGGCCTGCTTGCCGGCCACCAGACTGCCAGTGACCTTGTCGAGCCCAAGTGCACGCGCGCCGTCCAGTGTCGCCATGTCCAGCACCGACCACGCATCAAGCGCCGAGGCATCCAACGCCGTTACTTTGGCCAACAGCGATGCCACCTTCATCTCTTCAAACAGGTCGAGATTGTTGTTTTCTTTCTCGCCATCGGAACCGAGGCCGACCGCCACACCGGCGGCGCGCAGCGCCAGCACAGGCGCCGCCCCACTGGCGAGTTTCATGTTGCTGACCGGGTTATGGGCGATGCCTACACGGCGGGCAGCCAGCAGTTCGATTTCTGCCGCAGACAGCCAGACTCCGTGCGCCAGCAACACCTGTGGTGCATCGAGCAGACCAAAACGTTCGAGCGCTTCAACCGGCCGGCACTGATAGCGTCGCTGCGTTTCTTCCACATCGAAGCGACTCTCATTGCTGTGCGTATGCAAGCCAACGTTGTAGTGCCGCGCCATGGCTACCGCACGCTGCCAGGCATCCGGGGTGGCATAAAACATGTGTTCCAACCCGACCCATACCTGAATGCGATTGTCGGCCCTGCCATGCCAGCTGCGCAGCATGCGTTCGTTGCTGTCGAGAGTTTCAAAGTAGTCGTGGTCAGGATGTTCGGCCACATAGGGCACCAGCACGGCACGGATGCCCAATGTGTCGGCGGCACGAGCGCTGCCTTCCATGAAGCGCCACATGTCGACGGTAGTCGTGGTACCGGCCAACAACGATTCCGCATAACACAGCCACGAGGCCGCCTCGGCTTCTTCAGGGGTCAACACCCGATGCATCGGATCAATGAAGCGCTGCAGCCAATCCCACACCGGCAGCCCTTCAGCAGTGCCGCGCAGCAGTCCCGAATGACTGTGGCAGTTGATGAGGCCGGGCATCAGCAAGTGATCGTGCAGTCGCCGTACCTGCGCCTGCGGGTGGCGGGCCTGCAGCGTGGCACCGTCGCCCACCTCCACAATGCGGCCGTCATTACCGACCAGCACAGCACCACTGACGAGGATCTGGCGGGTGTCGGTGCCGGTCAGCACGTGATCGGCCCACAAAAGTTGCGAGGGCATTGAGACTCCTGGCTGGCGCGCCCTTCCGCTGTGCGTTGCGGGCCGCTTCGATTGATTTGCGGCGAGCGCTGCAGGATCGGTGCCAACGACTGCTGTCCCTGCGACGATTTGCCACAGAGGCTTGTCGTACTGCGTCTGCCAGAATCCGCGCCCAATGAACGACCGCTCCCGGCAAACCGCGTGACACTGCCACATGGTTTGCCCGCACAACATCAAGCTGAACCCATTGTCATCTCTGCGCAGCCTGTCCCGACTTCTTCATCTGTGGCTTGGTCTCACACTCGGCGTGCTGCTGGCATTGCTGGGGCTCACCGGCGCGGCCTTGGTGTTCTATATCGAGATTGATTCATCGCTGCATCCGCTTGCACAAGCAGAACAAGTTGCACCTGCAGCCGACTGGGACTCGCCGGTGTGGAACGATGTGCTGGCGACAGCGCGGCGGGAATTCCCCGACCCGCACGGCGAGTGGTCGTTCGAGGTCAACGGCGAAAGCGGCGCCATCCCTGCACGCTTCTATCCATCGCAGGGGCATCTCGATCATCACTCGGAACGTGAGATGGTGTGGTTCGCTGCCGACGGCAAACAGGTGCTGCGCAGCGAGCCCTGGGGCGAATACCTGATGAGCTGGCTGTACGAGTTGCACATGCACCTGCTGGCCGGTGAGACCGGCACCTTGATCGTGGGCTGGGGCGGCCTGGCAACCTTGCTGATACTGATTACCGGGCTGGTGTCGTGGTGGCCGCGCGGCAGTTGGCGCAAGGCGCTGGCGTTCAAATCCAATGCAGTGCCGCTGCGGCGCTTGCGTGATCTGCACAAACACGCTGGACTGTGGAGCTTCCCCTTGCTGTTGCTGCTGATAGTCACCGGCGTACTGCTGACCTTGCCGGAAGTGAAGGAGCAGGTGTTTGCCGCCGTTGTTGCACCGCTGGATCCAGTACCGCAAACCAAATCGACACAGATGGCCGGCACCCAGATTCCGCTTGGCCAGGCGCTGGCGGCAGCGCACAAGGCGTTGCCGGATTCACAGCTGGCGTTTATCGACGTTCCCGGCGAGGGCAATGCGCCGTTCCGCATGCGCGTGCAAGTGGCGGGCGATCCGCATCGGCGTTTTCCCGGCAGCTTCGTCTTTGTTGATCAGTACACAGGCCAGGTACTGGCAGTGCATGACAACTCACAAGGCAATAGCTCAACCAGCATCGCCAAATGGATTCGCGCCATTCACGACGGCTCCATCGCAGGCACAGGCACGCGTGTGCTTGCCATCCTGCTCGGACTGTTGCCCACCGCCATGCTGATCACCGGCTTGCTTTTCTGGCAGCAGCGGCGTCGGCGCCAGCAGCTGCATCCCGTTTCCAACACTCCAACCCACAGGACTTGATCCATGAAAAACAAACTCACGCTCGCCATCTCTGCGCTGGTGGCGGTCATGCCCGCCATGGCACAAAACCAGAACACGGCTGCGGTCGAAGAAGTCGTCGTCACGGGCGTACTCGAACGTCAGGCGGAAGCCGCGGGGCGCCTCGGGCTGACCAACCGCGAAACGCCCGCCATTGTCGAAGTCATCACCCAACAAGAACTGCAGCTGCAGGGCGTGCGCAATGCAATCGAAGCCATGAATGCAGCTCCGGGTGTTGCCTCCGGCACACTGCCGGGTTCAATGGGTTCGGCGTCGATGCGTGGCTTCCATCGCGCAGTGAACTACTTGTATGACGGTGTACGCATGTCCAACTCCGATGTTGGTGTGCGCAACTGGGACTCATGGGCTTTCGAACGCATTGAAGTGATCAAGGGACCGGCATCGGTTACATCTGGTGAAGGTGCGCTCGCTGGTGCGATCAACTTCGTGCCGCGCCGCCCCGAGTTTGGCAAGACTTCCGGCGAGATGCTGGCCAGTTACGGCAGCTTTGGCACCTCGCGCCTGGCTGCCGACATCAACATTCCATTGAGCGAAAACGTGGCATCGCGCTTCGATGCATCCTGGAGTGACACCGATGGTTGGATCGACGGCACCGAATCCGACACGCTTGCATTGAGTGGTGCTGTCACATTCAAGCCAACAAATCGCTTCTCGGCCACACTGCGCGCCGACTATTTCGAAGACGACTACTCCACCATCTATTACGGCACACCGCTGGTCTCACGTGCAGTAGCGCGCAACCCGTCCGATGCCGTGTCCGGCAGCGCCGGGCTTGTGCTCGACGAAGCCATGCGCGATCTCAACTTCAACGTCAACGACGGCGACATGGGTTCGGATACCCTCTGGTTGCGCGCACAGGCCGAGTACAAACTCACTGACACGCTGCGTATCGTCAGCGACACCAGCTGGTATAGCTCTGACCGCCTGTGGCAGGACTCCGACGAATACACCTTCAGCGCCGCCACCGGCCTGATCAACCGCTTCACGTCTTTGATCACCCATGATCACGAGTACTGGAACCAACGCTTGCATCTGGCCCACGACACCACTGTCGGCGGCATGCGCAACCGCTTCACCATCGGCACCGAAGTGGGTGGCACCGACTTTTTCACCAATCGTCGTTTCGGCAGCGCCGCAGCAGCGAATCCGTTCAACCCGCTGCGCGGCAGTTTCCCGGCTGATACAGCGGCGAACTTCGGCACCCGCCAGGATGTAAACGCGGAAGTCGAAGCCTGGGCCCTGTTCGCCGAAGACGCGCTCAACCTGACACCCGAGTGGCTGTTGACCGCCGGTATCCGCTTCGACAACTTCGAGCTGGATCGTTCGATTCTCAACGTGACCACCGGCACCCGCCAGAACTACGGCCAGGACTACGACGCCACCTCGTGGCGCACAGGCACCGTCTACAGCCTGACTCCGCGTACCCAGCTGTTCGCGCAATACACCTATGCGGTAACACCGATCAGCGGCCTGCTGTTCATGAGCGCCACCAATGCGACATTCGACCTCACCACCGGTGATTCATGGGAAGCCGGTATCAAGACCTCGCTGACCGGCCAAGGAGTTGAACTCACCGCATCGGTATTCGACATCCGCCAGGATGACATTCTCACGCGCGATCCCACCACTCCTGCCGTGGTGTTCCAGGGCGGCAACCTGCAGTCTGAAGGGGTGGAAGTGGCGATCAACGTACCCGTCACCAGCGGGCTCGACATTGGCCTGAGTGCCACTGCGCTCAATGCCGAATACGGTCAGTTGGTCGAAGCTGGCGGCGTCAACCGCGCCGGCAACCTGCCGCAGAACGTGCCGGAACGGCTGGCGGATCTGGTGGTGACTTACTCGCCCACCGGACTGCCGCTCAGTGTGACCGGCGCGGCGCGTTACAACGGCGGCTTCTTCACGTCGAACGCCAATACGGTGAAGGTGAATTCCTACACTACTTTCGATGTCGCTGTTGCATGGACTACTGCACTCGGCACCGTCACGCTGCAGGGCCGCAATCTCAGCGACGAGTTCTACGCTGACTGGTCAGGTTATGCGTCCGGTCTCGTGTTTGTGGGCGCGCCGCGAAGTGTGGATTTGTCACTGATCAGAAAGTTCTGATCCGGTGGCACGACCGGAAAGGCAGTCAAAGAAGAAGCGCCGGAGCTTTCACCCCGGCGCTTCGTTTCAAACGAACAGCCGCTGAATCAGAAGTCCATGTTCAGGCTGAATGGGTGCTGGCGTCCGACTCAAAAGTTCACTCCTGCCTGACACTATTGCCGCCTTTTAGTCATCGTCTGCATGGAAACCCGGCATCGTTTTGGCGACAATCAGCGCCCGCTGGACCCCTGCCAGCGGTGCAATAGCGCTAATAACTACCAGGACATTCAATGACCCAATCCCCCGTTCTCATTGCTGGCGCCGGCATCGGCGGCCTCAGCGTTGCCCTTACCTTGCAGCAAATCGGCGTGCCGTGCCTGGTGTTCGAATCCGTTGCGGATCTCAAACCCCTCGGTGTTGGCATCAACCTGCAGCCCAATGCCGTGCGCGAATTGTTCGAGCTGGGCTTTGGTCCCGAGGTGCTGGACCAGATTGGCGTGCAGACGAAGGAATGGGCGCTGGTAGGTCTCAACGGCAATGATGTGTATTCCGAGCCACGCGGCCTGTTGGCAGGCTATCGCTGGCCGCAGTACTCGGTGCACCGCGGCAAACTGCAGATGCTGCTGTACCAGGCTGCACTGGAACGCCTGGGTGCCGGCGTGATCCGCACAGGAGTCAAAGTAACCGGCTACCGCAATCATGCCGATGGCAAGGGTGTCACTGCCCTGCTCGAAAGCCGCGACGGCGAACGCTCAGAAGTAGCGGGTTCCTTGCTCATCGCTGCTGATGGACTGCATTCAGCGGTACGCAAGCAGATGCATCCGGCGCAGCCGCCGATCCAGTGGGGCGGTGCCATCATGTGGCGTGGCGTCACTCGCGGCAAACCGATTCGTACCGGCGCCTCGTTTGTTGGTCTTGGTACCCATCGCCATCGCGTGGTGTTCTACCCCATCTCGCAAGCCGATCCGCACACCGGCCTCGCCGACATCAACTGGATTGCCGAGATTACCGTCAACAACACCGGTGGCTGGCCCGACGGCGACTGGAACAAGAAAGTAAAGCACGCCGATTTCATGCATCACTTCCAGCAATGGAACTACGACTGGATCGACATCCCCGCCATGCTGCTCGGGGCAGAGGATGTCTACGAGTATCCGATGATTGACCGCGACCCGGTGCCGACCTGGCACGACGGCAACGCGGTATTGTTGGGCGACGCGGCCCACGTGATGTATCCCACTGGTTCCAACGGTGCCAGCCAGGCCATCGTCGACGCCCGCATACTCGGAGCGGCGCTGCCGCAGCATGGCGTCAATGCCAACGCGCTCGCTGCCTACGATGCCAGGCTGTGTCCGGAAATCTCACCGCTGATCCTGCGCAACCGCGGCGCCGGCCCCTTCGGCTTGCTGAATCTGCTCGACGATCGCTGCGACGGCGTGTTCGACAACATCGACGACGTTATCCCGCAAGCCGAACGCGACGAATTCATGCTGCGCTACAAACAAGCTGCCGGCTTTGCAGCAGAAAAACTGAACGCCGCCGCTTCGATCATCTCGCCCGGCGCCAGCGTGCGCTGAGCTTCAAACCGGATCTCTACAGGTATCTCCCATGCTGCATCACTATGTTTTCCTGAAATACACCAAAGACACGCCGCCAAGCCACATCGACGAGTTCTGCACTCGCATGCAGGCGCTGTGCAATACGGTACCGGGCATCGAACAACTGCTGATCGGGCGTGACATGCTGCACGAGGCGCGCAGCTGGGACCTGATTCTCGACATGCGTTTCGCATCACTCGAAACGCTGACGCATTACCGGCAACACCCGGCACATCAAGCGGTGATGGCGTTCAATGGACCGCAGGTGGCAGAGGTGGGTGCGGTGGATTTTCTGCTGCCGTAGCACCCAAACGCTGGTCAATCTCCAGGTTGAGCTGGAATCAGGCTTTTGGCGGGCCGTAGTAACCAGGCTTCGCGTGCGACTCATCCTGCAGCAGTTTCGCGCCTGCAACCACATGGGGAGCAAGTGCTGCACCGCCAGCATCGATGTACTGTAAAAGCTCGTCGCGCATGCGCGGATCCCAATAAGTACGCAGATGGTTACGGATGCCTTCTGCACGCCTTTCTGGCGGATAAGGCGCGAAGAAATCGCCGATCTGGTTGGCCATCAGCAGGATCCGGTCAAGTGCCATCACCGGCATAGCGGCACCTTGCGAGTAGGAAAGTGTCATGGTTACTCCGCTGGCTCCAGTCGTTCGGCGTCAAGTGACGCATCCTCTGTCGGAGCGTTGATACGAACGACATCGACCGCTGTCACCTTGTATTCGGGGCAATTGGTTGCCCAGTCAGAAAGATCCGAGGTAACGGCATTTGCCTTCGACTTGGCATGATGGAATGTGGTGTACACAATGCCTGGATTAACGCGTTCCGAAATCCTTGCACGCAATTCAATCTGGCCAAACTTGCTGGACATCTTCACCCAATCGCCGTCTCTGACACCGCATGCAACCGCGTCCTGCTCGTTGATCTCAAGCAGGTCTTCCGGATGCCACAAGGAGTTGGGCGTCCGCCGGGTCTGCGTGCCGACATTGTATTGGGTCAGAATGCGGCCGGTGGTAAGCAGGAACGGATATCTGTCGCTGGTACGTTCCGACGTCGGCACATATTCCGTCAACATGAAGGTGCCGAGGCCATTCGCGCGTGGAAACTTTTCGCGATGCAGCACTTCGGTGCCCTCAGGCGCATCGACGTTGCAAGGCCATTGCGCCGAACCAATCCGGTCGATGAGCGCGAAGCTCATTCCACTATAGTTAGGCGACAGCCGCGCGATCTCGTCAAGCACTTCGCCGGGATTGGAATAGGAGACGTTATAGCCCATGGCGTTCATGAACTTCACGGTGATTTCCCAGTCCTGCAAACCGGCAAGCGGTTCGATCACCTTACGTACACGAGAGACACGGCGCTCGGCATTGGTGAAGGTGCCGTCTTTTTCCAGCGACGACGAACCGGGGAAAAACACGTGGGCGTACTTGGATGTCTCGTTGAGGAAAAGATCGTGCAGCACGACGCATTCCATACTCTTCATGGCGGCGATAACGTGATGCTGGTTGGGGTCACTCTGCACCGGGTCCTCGCCCATGATGTACATGCCCTTGAACGATCCCGCCACGGCGGCGTCGAGCATATTGGGCAGACGCAGACCAGGTTCGGCATCCAGCGTCACTCCCCATTCGGCCTCAAAGCTTGAACGGGTTGCATAGTCAGTAACAAATCGGTAGCCGGAAAACACATGCGGCCAGCTGCCAAGACAGCTGCCGCCCTGCACGTTGCCTTGTCCGCGCAACGGATTCACGCCAACGCCTTCGCGTCCCAGCATGCCGCAGGAAAGACCGAGGTTGCCCAGGCACATCACACCGGTCGAGCCCTGTGAATGTTCAGTGACACCAAGACCGTAGTAGATCGTGCTGTTGGGGCCACCGGCATACATGCGTGCTACCTTGCGGATATCGGCCGGATCGACGTTGGCAATAGGGCCGATGAGTTCCGGTGCGTATTTGTCGTCACCGACCAGCGCCATCCAGTTCTCGAACTCCTTCACTTCACAGCGGGCGCGGACGAACGCTTCGTTGTAGAGCTTCTCGCGCACGATGACATGGGCGATGCTGTCGAGAATCGCCACATTGGTGCCAGGACGGATAGCGAGGTGCACATCGGCCTTGCAATGCGCCGATTCCACCGTTTCGGTCTTGCGTGGATCGATGACAATGAGTTTGGCGCCCTCGCGGATACGGCGCTTCATCATGGAGCCGAATACGGGATGACCTTCCGTCGGATTGGCACCGACAACCATGATGACATCGGCCTGCAGGATAGAGTCGAAATGCTGGCTTGCAGCGCCGGCGCCTATTGTGTTGGTCAGGCCGAATTGCGTTGGCGAATGGCAGATACGGGCACAGTTGTCGATATTGTTGTTGCCGAGCACTGCGCGCGCTAATTTTTGGGTAAGGAAGATTTCTTCGTTGGTGCAGCGCGAGCTGGAAACCGCGCCGATCGACTTCACGCCGAATTTGGCCTGGATGCGTTTGAACTCGCTGGCGGCGTAATCGAACGCTTCCTGCCAGCTCACGGATTTCCATGGATCGTTGATCGAGGAACGGATCAGCGGCGTCAGCACGCGATCGGGGGCGTTGTAGTAGTCATAGGCAAAACGGCCCTTGATACAGCTGTGGCCGTGGTTGGCCTTGCCCTCTTTCCACGGAATCATGCGCACGATTTTTTCGCCGCGCGTCTCGGCCTTGAAACCGCAACCAACGCCGCAGTACGCGCAGGTGGTAATGACTGATTTTTCCGGTTTGATCGGATTAGGCATTTTTGTACTCTCCTTCAAAGAGGCTTTTCTCTACCAATGCATGGCTTGGACAGGCCTGAACACAGGCACCACAGCTCACACATTCGGATTGCAGGAACGGCTGATCCTGACTGGCAACGACCTTCGACTCAAAGCCACGACCGTCAATGGTGATGGCGAAGGTTCCCTGCACTTCAGCACAGGCGCGCACGCAGCGGCTGCAGACAATGCATTTGGTTGGATCAAACAGGAAATAAGGGTTGGAATCGTCCACCTTGGCGTCGAAGTGATTGGCGCCGGCCTCACCATAAGGATGTGAAGTGATCCCTTCGGCCTTGAGAGTTTCGTGGAATTCACTCCACCCGTCAGGAATCTCGCTTTGAGGGAAGTCCGAGAGATAGAGACCCAACACCCCTTTGCGCAGGCGCTTGAGTGTCTCGGACCGGGTTTTGACCTTCATGCCTTCGACCACCGGGGTGGTGCAGCTCGCCGGGAATCCGTTGCGACCTTCGATCTCGACCAGGCAGACGCGGCAGCTACCGAAGGCTTCCAGCATGTCTGTCGCACAAAGTTTGGGGATGGCACGATCGGCTTTCGTCGCAGCCAACATCACCGAACTGCCGGCAGGGACCGTTATCATCACGCCGTCTATTTCAAGCGTTACCGGCGGCCCGTCTCTCGGCGGCGTGCCAAAATCAACTTCGTCTTTCAGTCCGCGTACTTCATGCCACATTCGTCACCTCACCAATACAGATATTCATCGCAGCCGACCCCACGCGGTATGTTGTTCATCGACAAAAGTGCTGGCGCGCCGTGTTTTGTGGCGCCCGGAGGACCTTCAATATCGACTTGTCGAATCATTCATCCGATTGCTGAAAATCGGCAATGAGAATTCACCACGCAGGCCGTAAACGGCGCGCAAGAATAACATGAAAGCATTGGCGGGCGCCTTGCCGGAACAGGATTACGCTCAGGGAAACAAACACCCAACTCTTGTATGGAAAACTGCAAAAGCAGGGACTGCCGGCATGTTCCAAAGCCATCGGCACTCTACCCACCCTGGCGTCCCCGGCCTGCTGCCTTTACTTCACGGACGACGCCAGGCAGCGTCAATGCACCAACCCGGTGCCTGGCTGGCGCGAAATAAACAAGAGCGGGGTATACGTCAGTAGCAAGGACAGCACAGCAACAGCGACAAGCTCAGCAAACTGTCCTTCCAACACGTCAATGCCCCCACGAAAGATCAACTGCAACCAGTCGTGCAACGCCTCAAGCGTGCGTTCGGCATCAAGATCGAAAATCTGCCGCCACTGCAAAGGCCCGATGAAGATCATTGTCACACTCGTAGGAAAGCGTCGTGTTGAACGTCGTCTGTGAGGCGATCCAGTTGTCGTCAATGTCGCGGCCTTCTATCCAGAGCTTGTTGTTCATCACGCTGTCGTAGTACCGCGCCTGCATCATCAGACCCCAGGTGCCGAGAGTGTAGGTGCTGGTGACCACACCGGAGAACTCCGGACGAGTCCGGCTCTGCGTTGCATCCTGCACAGTACCGGCGGCGCTAGTGGTGGAGTTCTCGCCCAGATAAGCCACCAGCGCACGCAGCGACATCGTTTCAGACTGGCCGGAGAAAAAGTCAGGCTCCAAGCGATAGCGGCCTTGCACCCCAACCTTCGTACACGACGACGGCAAGCAACCGTTCGGCGAAATCCTGGTCCAATGAACGCTTCTGCTTTTTCTCGGGATCGAGAATCCAGTCCTTGGCGGCCTGGTTGACGTTGCCAAGACCAAAGGGATTGAAAGGCACGCAGGGTGAGGATACCGGTGGCGATATCGGTGGCGGAATGCCAGCGTGTCCTCGGCAAACGACTGCCTGTTCTTCAGCTACGCTGGCTGGTCTGCTGCGACATGGCGATGACATTGCCGGCCAGCGACAAACCAGCGCCCAGCCAGGTGGCCAGCTGCCATTGGAAGCCTTCGAACAACCCCGACACGATGAGCGCGATCACTGGCACCATCACGCCGATATAGCCCGTACGACCCGCGCCTATGCGCCCAAGCAGGGTGAAAACCAAATACCGCGAGATACAGCAGCGAACCCAGATAGGGCAGCGTCCAGACAATGTTCAGCGTCTTGCCGGACACCAGTGCAATAACGAGCGAGCAAGCCGCATCGTACAGCATGCCCCACGCCATGCTTTGCCACACCGGCAAACCATGATGACCATTGCGCGACACCAGTGTGCTGGCAATGGCCGATATGACTACGGCCGCCATGGTGTAAGCGGCTCCCAGCAAGGCAACCAGGGCCACCCGCAGGCTGAATGGGGTGCCGTAGGCAATACGCACACCCAGCATGTTGAGCAGCGGACTGACTGAGTAGCATACGGCGACCTGGGGATTTGCAGCGCAGGCCGGCAGCAATCAGCGCTGCGCGATCAAGCGCGCAATATCAAGCATGCGGTTGGCAAAGGCCCATTCGTTGTCGAACCACACCAGCACCTTCACCAGATGGCTGCCACTGACGCGGGTCTGGCTGAGATCCACGATGCCGGAGCGAGGGTCGTGATTGAAATCACACGAGGCCAGCGGCTCATCGGTACAACCAAGAACGTTGGCGGGATAGCGCGCACTGGCTTGTTGCAGGATTGCGTTGATGGCGACGCGATCAACCGCCTGCTTCACCACTACGCTCAAGTCGATCGCCGATACGTTCATGGTCGGCACTCGCATTGCCTGTGCCTGGAAGCGGCCGGCAAGCGCCGGCATTAGGCGATCAATGCCGCGCGCCAGGCCAGTGTCGACCGGAATGATCGAGTGCATCGCGCTGCGGGTCTTGCGCAGATCGGTGTGATGGTAGGCATCCAGCACCGGCTGATCGTTCATCGCGGAATGGATGGTGGTAATAACGCCATGCTCGATACCGACACTCTCATGCAAAGCATGGATCACCGGCACGATGCAATTGGTGGTGCACGACGCAGCCGAGATGATGGTGTGTTCGCGCCGGAGCAGATCGTGGTTTACGCCGTACACGATGGTGGCGTCTACGTCACTGGCTGCCGCTGCCGGTTGCGAGAACAGCACGCGATTGGCGCCGCGCTGCAGATGGATCTCTGCATTGCTGCGATCACTGAAGGCGCCGGTGCATTCGAGTACCAGGTCAACATCGTGCTGTTGCCACGGCAACGCATTCAACTGTGGAATGTTCGATACAGCCAGTCGGGTGTTGTTGATGACAAGCTCACTGCCCTCAACCGCCACATTGCCGGCGAACTTGCCGTGGGTGCTGTCGTAGCGGGTCAGATGCGCCAGGGTCTGGATGTCGGCCAGTTCGTTGAGTGCCACCAGTTCAAGGCCGGTTAAATCACTGCGCTCGAACCACGCCCGCAATACGCTGCGACCGATGCGCCCAAGGCCGTTGATGGCAATACGGGTCGTCACCTCAATTGTCCTCTGCTTCCAATGTGCGGGCACGGCATGCCGCGCCCCTACAACATCGCTTCAAGTGTTGCCTTGATATTGTCGGCAGTGAAACCGAAATGTTTCAGCACTACCGGACCTGGCGCTGATTCACCGAACGACGCCATACCGATGACCTTGCCGTCAAGGCCGACATACTTGTACCAGCTGTCGGGATGACCGGCTTCAACCGCCAGCCGCTTGCGCACTGCTTTGGGCAGTACCTGCTCTTTATAGTCTTTCGACTGTGCATCAAAGGCCGAGGTTGATGGCATCGACACCAGGCGTACGGCTTTACCGGCAGCCTGCAGCTGGGCAACCGCATCCAGCGCAATCGACACTTCAGAACCGGTGGCAATGACGATGGCGGCGGGCGGGCCCTGACAATCCAGCAATACATAAGCGCCGCGACCTATCACCAATTGTTGCTCTGGTGAGCGGGCAATGGCGGGCAGATTCTGGCGCGACAACACCAAGGCCGTAGGTCCCTTGCGATTGAGAATGGCCGACTTCCACGCCACCGCCGTTTCCACTGCATCTGCCGGACGCCACAGCGCCAGATTCGGCGTGCCACGCAGGTTGGCAATCTGCTCGATTGGCTGGTGGGTGGGACCGTCTTCGCCCTGGCCGATCGAATCATGGGTGTATACGTAAACACTTTGTTGCTTCATCAGTGCCGCCATGCGCACTGAGTTGCGCATGTATTCCATGAACACCAGGAAAGTGGCACTGAACGGAATGAAGCCGCCATGCAAGGCAATGCCGTTATTGATGGCACCCATGCCGAACTCGCGCACACCGTAATAGATATAGTTGCCGGCGGCATTTTGCGAAATCGGCACGCTGCCTTTCCAGTTGGTGAGGTTGGAGCCGGTGAGATCGGCAGAGCCGCCGATCAGCTCCGGCAACAACTGACCCAATACGGCGATGCAGTTCTGCGAGGCTTTGCGGGTAGCGATGGTTTCCATCTTCTGCTGGCAGCCGGCGATGAACTGGTCCATCTGCTGTTCGAAATCGGCGTGCATCTGACGTTTCACGCGGCGGACCAACTCCATGGCCTGGTCCGGGTGCTCTTCTTCGTACTGGGTGAACAGTTCTTTCCAGGCGGATTCGGCAATGAAGCCTTTTTCGCGGGCATTCCAGGTGTCATAGACAGGCTGCGGCACCTCGAACGGCGCATACGGCCAGTTGAGCGCGACACGGGTGGCCTGGATCTCGTCGGCACCCAGCGGAGCACCGTGGCAGCTTTCCTTGCCCTGCTTGTTGGGAGAACCAAACCCGATAATGGTTTTGCAGATGATCAGCGAAGGCTGCGTGGTGTTGGCACGCGCAGCCTCGATGGCAGTCTTGATGGCGTCGGCGTCGTGACCGTCAACTTTCAGCACCTGCCAGCCATAGGAGTCGAAACGCTTGGCGGTGTCGTCGGAAAACCATTCGTGCACTTCGCCGTCGATCGAGATGCCGTTGTCGTCGTAGAACGCAATGAGCTTGCCCAGCTTGAGTGTGCCGGCCAGCGAGCACACTTCGTGCGAGATGCCTTCCATCAGGCAACCGTCGCCGGCGAAGACATAGGTGTAGTGGTCGATGATGGGAAAGCCGTCGCGGTTGAACTGGGCTGCGAGGGTTCTTTCAGCGATCGCCATGCCTACTGCGTTGGCAAGACCCTGGCCCAGCGGCCCGGTAGTGGTTTCAACGCCCGGCGTGTAGCCAAACTCGGGATGGCCCGGAGTCTTCGAATGCAGCTGGCGGAAGTTCTTGAGGTCGTCGATGGAGAGGTCGTAGCCGCTGAGGTGCAGCAGTGAGTAGACCAGCATTGAGCCGTGGCCATTCGACAATACGAAGCGGTCGCGGTTGATCCAGTGAGGGCTGGTGGGGCTGTGTACCAGGAAATCATTCCACAGCACTTCGGCGATATCGGCCATGCCCATCGGTGCGCCGGGATGGCCGGAATTGGCCTTCTGTACGGCGTCCATGCTGAGTGCGCGTATTGCATTGGCGCACTCGCGCCGACTGGCCTGGCGCGGGGCCAGACGATCCGCTGATGAACTGCCCGACATGCTGATTACTCCTCGTGATTCAAGCCGGCTATTGTCTCCCAGCACCGGGGCAATTGCCACTTCAGGCCACAGGCCGAAGGCTGTATTGGCCCGTAAAAAACAGGAGATAAGGCGGTTTGCCTTGCCACTTGCGGGGGTGCTACATTCCCGCCGGCCGTAGCGTCTGCCTGCCCAGGGGACGATAACAACTACAAGAAGCAACGCGGCACTGCGGCAACGTCTGCAAAACAGTCGATAACCCAACCATAACCATTCATTAGCCAACCACATAAAAAGGTATTACCAATGTCAGAAGCTTCCTTGTTTACTTCCGAATCGGTGTCCGAAGGCCATCCAGACAAGATGTGCGACCAGATTTCGGATGCGATTCTTGATGCGCTGCTTGCGCAAGACCCGAAATCCCGTGTTGCAGTGGAAACGCTGGTGAAAACCGGCATGGTCATAGTGGCCGGGGAAGTCACGACCGGTGCCAAAATCGACTACGAGAAAATCATCCGCCAGGTCGTATGTGACATCGGCTACGACGACAGCCGCAAATATTTCGACGGCAATACCTGCGCCGTATTGAACGCCATCGGCCAACAGAGCCAGGACATCAGCCAGGGCGTGGATTCTTCCAGCAAGAAAGAACAAGGCGCCGGTGACCAGGGCCTGATGTTCGGCTTCGCCTGCGATGAAACCGACGCACTGATGCCAGCACCGATCCAATACGCCCACCGTCTGGTGGAACAGCAAGCCAAGATGCGCAAGAAGAAAGTATTGCCGTGGTTGCTGCCAGATGCGAAGAGCCAGCTGACCTTCCGTTATGTTGACGGCAAGCCGCATTCGATCGACGCCGTGGTACTGTCCACCCAGCACACCGCTGACGTGAAGAACAAGGACCTGCGCGAAGGCGTGATGGAAGAAATCATCAAGAAAGTACTGCCGGCCAAGTGGATCGACAAGAAAACCAAGTTCCACATCAACCCGACCGGCCGCTTCGTGGTTGGCGGTCCTTATGGCGATGCTGGTCTCACCGGCCGCAAGATCATCGTTGATACCTACGGCGGTTACGCCCGTCACGGCGGCGGCGCCTTCTCCGGCAAAGACCCGTCGAAAGTGGACCGTTCCGCCGCCTACCTGGCGCGTTACATTGCCAAGAACATCGTCGCTGCCGGCCTTGCCAGCAAGTGTGAAGTGCAACTCTCGTACGCCATCGGCGTCGCTGAGCCGACTTCAGTACTGGTCGACACTTTCGGCACCGGCAAGATCCCGGAAGCGCAGATCATGAAACTGGTGCGCCAGCACTTCGAACTGAAACCAGCCGGCCTGATCAAGATGATGGACCTGCTGCGCCCGATCTATCGCCCAACAGCGTCCTACGGCCACTTTGGCCGCAAGGAATTCTCGTGGGAGAAAACCGACCGCGCCGCTGCACTGCGCGCCGACGCCAAGCTCAAGTAAGCCCTACGATCAAAGGGGTCGGAGATGTTTGCTTTCGCCCCCTTTGCTCTATTCTCCACCGGCTTTCGTATCAAACATACTTCATATCAAACATCTCCGACCCCTTTGATCAACACAGGAACAATCAATGAGTAACACCGACTACAAAGTTGCCGACATCGGCCTTGCCGGCTTCGGTCGCAAAGAAATCCAGCTGGCAGAAGCCGAAATGCCGGCGCTGATGACACTGCGCAAGAAGTACGGCAAATCCAGGCCGCTGAAAGGCGCCCGCATCATGGGTTGCATCCACATGACGATCCAGACCGCTGTGTTGATGGAAACACTGGTGCTGCTTGGCGCCGAGCTGCGCTGGTCTTCGTGCAACATTTTCTCGACGCAGGACCACGCCGCTGCCGCCACCGCTGCCGCCGGCATCCCCACCTTCGCGTGGAAAGGCGAAACCGAAGAAGAATACGAATGGTGCCTTGAGCAGACCATCAACCAGAACGGCAAGCCGTGGGACGCCAACATGATCCTCGACGACGGCGGCGACCTGACTTCTCTCGTGCACAAGAAATACCCGCAGATGCTGAAGAAGATCCACGGCGTTACCGAAGAGACCACCACTGGTGTGCATCGCCTGTACGAAATGCTGGCCAAGGGCGAACTGAAAATACCGGCCGTCAACGTCAACGACGCCGTCACCAAATCCAAGAACGACAACAAGTACGGCTGCCGCCACTCGCTGAACGACGGTATCAAGCGCGGCACCGACATGCTGCTCTCGGGCAAAAAAGCGCTGGTACTCGGCTACGGCGACGTAGGCAAGGGTTCCGCCATGAGTCTGCGTCAGGAAGGCATGATCGTGAAGATCACCGAGATCGACCCGATATGCGCCATGCAGGCCTGCATGGACGGTTATGAAGTTGTTTCGCCTTACAAAGACGGCATCAACACCGGCAAGCCAGGCGATATCAACAAGGACCTGCTGGCCAATACAGACCTGCTGGTAAGCGCCACCGGCAACGTCGACGTCTGCGACAAGAACATGCTGAAAGCGCTGAAACCCGGCGCTGTCGTGTGCAACATCGGTCACTTCGACAACGAAATTGATACCGCGTTCATGCGCAAAAACTGGAAGTGGGACGAAGTGAAGCCACAAGTACATCGCATCATCCGTGGCAAACTGAAAGACGGCAGCGAAGACTATCTGATCCTGCTGTCTGAAGGCCGCCTGATCAACCTCGGCAACGCCACCGGCCACCCTTCACGCATCATGGACGGCTCGTTCGCCAACCAGGTACTCGCCCAGATCTACCTGTGGGAGAAGAAGTTCGCCAACCTCAGCCCGGCCCAGAAAAAAGCCGCACTGAAAGTGGAAGTGCTGCCGAAGAAGCTCGACGAAGAAGTGGCCGCTTGCATGGTGCTGGGCTTTGGTGGCGTGGTTACCAAGCTCAACAAAGCACAGGCTGACTACA
>CAISOD010000198.1 GCA_903887045.1 uncultured Gammaproteobacteria bacterium
GCTCGTTGAAGAAGCCGAGCATGCGACGCTCAAACCAGATCAGCATGGTGGTGATGAACAACACCGCACCGAGGATCAGCGCAATATTGATCGGGGAACCGACGACGAATTGAAAAAATGCTTCCATCTTCTGCTCCCTTAACCGTTACCTTGCGTGCCGCGGCCATAGGCCGAGGCGCTGCCAGCGTCACTGACAATGATGTTGCCGGCACGCCAGTCTTTCGGGTTCTGCCAGTTGGTTGCTTTGTTGAGTGCTACGCCAGTCGTCATGTCCTGGAAGTTCAAACCGCTCAGACCAACACTGATGCCGACCGTGCCTGGCTGTACCGAGTTGCGTACCAGAAAAGGTACCGCGCCGTTGTTCTGTACCTGCACGCCATCGCTGGCACCAAGACCGAGCCTGGCGGCGTCAGCCGGGTTCAAGGCGACATAGGCTGCAGTGGCACGTGCCTGGATGGCATCGCTTTTTGCCGTAAGTTCTTCGCTGCCGAACAGGTGATACAGCGGGAACATGGCGAAGCCCTGCAAAGTTGCCTTGGTGACAGTGGCTGCATACCAGGCTTTGGCACCGGCAGAACCATCAAACAACAGCTCACCATGCCCTGCCTGACTCAGTTCGGCGCCGGTATGCTTCTGGAATTTGAACAGCGCCTGGTTGGAGTTCCAGCCCGGCGCCCATGGCGAGTTGAAAATGGTGGCGTCCGTGGTAGGCGGGACGCCTTCCATCGAGAAGGTCATGAGGCCGTCTTCGTCCTGCTCCTGCTTCGGCTCGTGCACATTTATATGCGCGCGCATCGCAGTGCGGCCACTGTAACGGTGATGCTGCCGCGGTGCCTTGGCGCCGTTGAAGGTCCAGTCGGCGCCAGGGGTCAGTTTCTGCAATTTGTAGCCATTCGGCAGGATGGCAGCCGCACCGCCGGTCAGGATGTGAATGCGCGGTTCCTGGCCGAATTCGGTATCGCACAGCCACTTGGCGCTGGACATGATTTCCTTCGCTGCCTTGAAGGTCGAGTAGAAGTGCTGCGCCCTGCCCTCGTAGTTGACGAAGGTGCCGGTAGTTTCGGCAAAGGTACCGGCGGCCAGTACCAGGTTGGCGGCTTCACCCGTGCGGGTTTGCAGGCTGTCGATCACCGCCAGGTTCTGCAGACTGGTAAGGAATGTGGTAACTGCTGCGCTCGCTGCACGGCGGTATAGATCGTTTTCCAGCACGATGGCTTCATTGGCGCCACTCTGCATGGCTTTGCCAAGCGTATTCTGCGCGCCATCCAGCAATAACATCAGGCCGAGGCTGTTGGCTTCCGGTACGCACAGCGCGATGTTGGCGTGCTTGTCGCCGTTGGCGAGTGCAGTGGCAATGTTGGCAGCGGCACTCAACAGGGCTGGTTCGAGGCTGCTGGTACCGGCAACCACCAGCGGGTTCTTCGCCGCTTTCAGATCGGCGGCAATGCTGTTCACCAGTGTGGTTTCAGCAGCAGTCAGATCGTTGACCGCCGGCGCGGAAATGTCGAGGGCGTGCGCCACGGCGAAACCAATGCGGGCACTGTCGGCAGCACTGGCGATATGAACCTGTTTGGCGATGTCGTCGAGGCGGGTCGCATGTGCGCTGAGAATATAAAGCGGGCTCTTCTTGTCCATTGCCAGCGTGCGGATGGCCGCATCGTGCCACATCGGCAATTTCAACTTGGCGGCCATTTCACGGCCGATGTTCTTGACCGACTGGCGCAGCGCCAGTGCGATACGTGCAGCAGTGTTGGTGACGTCTTCACCAAGTACCAATACAGCATCGCTCTTCTCGATGTCCTTGATTGACGCCGCATGTACAGGACGGTTTTGGTAGATATCGAGTACTTGGCTCAGCAGGCCGAACTCGGCATCGCTGACTCCGGCGTAGAAATTGTCCTTGCCGACCAATGCACGCAGCGCAAAATTGGCTTCCACCGATGCGCGCGGTGAGCCGATGCCGATGGCCTTGCCCTTCATGGCACGCAAGTGGGCTTTGGCTTCAGTCGGGGTCAACTCACTCGGCTGTCCGTCGTGACTGCTGCGGCTCATGTTGACACGTAGACGCTGGTTACTGTTGACGTATCCGGTGCCGAAACGGCCCTTGTCGCAAATGAAATAGCCGTTCACTTCATCGTTGAAGCGGTTCACCACGCGACGCAATGTGCCATACCGCTCACCCGGATTTATGTTGCAGCCGACGCCACATGCCGCGCAAACGCTTGGCGAGGTCTGCAGATCCCACTTGCGGCTGTACTGCTTGCTGAACACCTTATCGGTGAATACGCCAGTCGGGCATACTTCGGCCAGGTTGCCGGAGAATTCGCTTTCGAGGGTGCCCTCCTGAAAGCGGCCGAAATAGGTGTGGTTGTGCGAGGCTTGCGGGCCAAAGTCAGTGCCGCCAGCGTAGTCGCGGTAGAAGCGCACACAGCGATAGCAGGTGATACAGCGGTTCATTTCATGACCAATGAACGGGCCGAGATCCTGGTTGGTGTGGGTGGATTTCTTGCCATCGTAGCGACGATAGGTGTGGCCGGACATTACGGTCATGTCCTGCAGGTGGCATTCGCCGCCTTCTTCACACACCGGGCAGTCGTGTGGGTGGCTGGTCATGATGCTTTCGATGGCCTGAGCACGGAACTTGGCCGCTTTCTCAATAGAGTAGCGGGCGCCTTCACGCGGCGATGTCATGCAGGCCATGATCTGGCGGCCGCGCTGGTCGTCGTCGTTGGCGTATTCAATCATTGCGCACTGACGGCAGGAGCCGACTGAACCCATGCTGGGGTGCCAGCAGAAGTAGGGCAAATCCTGTTTATGGGACAGGACCTCCTCCAGCAGGTTGTTGTTGGGGTCAACTTCGAAGACCTTGCCATCAACAGTAATCTTGGCCATTTCTATTCCGCCTGAATCTCTGTATTTAACTATTAAATATCAGATACTTGTAAAACCAATCTCGAATCTACACTTAAAGTAGTTTCTTAATGTTTGTGGTACTTGCAGCCGTGGTTCACGTGTTCGACGAACTCGTCCATGAAGTACTTCAGGCCACTCTGCAGCGGTTCAGCAGCGCCGGGAGCCAAGGCACAGAAGGTATTACCCGGGGCCATGTAACCGCAGGCTTCTTTGAGGATTTCAATGTCCTGCAGCGAGCCTTCACCCTTCTCCAGTTTCAGCAACATGTGTTCTGCCCACGGTAGACCATCGCGGCATGGTGTGCACCAGCCGCAACTTTCATGAGCGAAAAACTTGATCAAGTTGTGCACGCAGCCGACGGGGCAGGTTTTGTCGTCAAGCACCATGATCAGGGATGTACCAAGACGGCTGCCGGCTTTCTGAACATCGCCCGGGATCATCGGCAGGTCGAGGTGTTCTGGCAGCAGGAAGTCGGTCGATCCGCCACCGGGCAGGAACGCTTTCATTTGGTAACCATCCTGCATGCCGCCTGCATAGTCTTCGAACAATGTGCGGAATGTGGTGCCCACCGGCATTTCCCAGCAGCCCGGATTCTTGACGCGACCGCTGACACCGCTGATGCGGGTACCGAACTGACCATTGATGCCAAGGCCTTTGAACCAATCCACTCCATTGGCAACGATGCCAGGGATGTTGCAGATGGTTTCGACGTTATTGACCAGCGTCGGACGCCCCCACAAACCACTGACCTGCGGGAATGGCGGCTTGAAGCGTGGATTGGCACGTTTGCCTTCCAGCGCGTTGATCAGCGCGGTTTCCTCACCACAGATGTAGCGACCGGCGGAAGTATGCAGCGCCATGTCGAGGCTGTAGCTGGAACCCTGGATGTTGTGGCCGAGCATACCGGCTTCATAGGCTTCCTTGATTGCTTTCAACAAGGCTTTCTCGGCCTCTTTGTACTCGCCGCGCAGGAAGATGTAGGACATCGTCGCCTGCAGTGCGATCGCCGCAGTAATCATGCCTTCGATCAACAGATGCGGATCGTTTTCCATCAACAGGCGGTCCTTGAACGTACCCGGTTCCATTTCGTCGGCATTGACGACGAGGTAACGCGGGCCGCCATCCGGCTCGGGGATGAAGCTCCACTTCAGGCCAGTGTTGAAACCGGCGCCGCCACGGCCACCGAGGCCGCTGTCCTGAACCAGCTTCATCAGGTCGCGCGGTTTGTAAGTCAGCGCCTTGGCAACGCTCTGGTAACCACCGGCGGCCTGGTACTGGGCGAAATTGAAAGCGGCGCGGCCGGCTTCAATGTTCTTGGTAAGGGGTTTGTTGGTAAGAGTCATCGCGGGAGTCTCAGTCTCGTACTAGCCACGTGCCTTGCATTCAGCAAGGATGGTGTCGATCTTGGCCGGCGTCAGATTGCGGTAGGTGACATCGCCTACCATCATCGTTGGTGCTTTATCGCAGTCGCCAAGGCATGGCACCGGAATCAGCGTGAACTGGTTGTCGGCCGTGGTCTGGCCGTAGTCAATGCCGAGTTTGCTGCTGATGTGCGACTTGAGGCTGTCACAGCCCAACATCCAGCAGGCAACACTGTCGCACAGCAGAATCACGTTCTTGCCTACCGGACGACGGAAAATCATGTTGAAGAACGTTGCCACGCCTTCAAGTTCGTCAGGCGGCAGCTTCAGGTAATCGGCCACAGCCAGCAGGCTCTCGTCGGAAACCCAGCCCTGGTATTTCTGCACAATCTTCAACGCTTCCAGCCCCACTGCCTGCGCATAGGGGTAGTGGGTTTTTTCATGCTCAATGTCATGAATCTCTTCCGGCGTCAGTTGGCGCGCTTTCGGTGCTGTGCTGGCGATCAGGTTGCTCATGGTGTTCTCGTTCAATTCTGCGTTTGCATGCTGCTGGGCAGGGCCCGCAGCATCCGTTCAGCTGACAACTCAGCGATCCACGTCCGCCATCACGAAGTCAGTAGTAGCGACGACGGCGGTAAAGTCAGCCAGCATCAAACCACGGCTCAGGTATGGAATCGCCTGGATGTGGATGAAGGACGGCGTACGGATACGGGTGCGGTACGAGCCGATGCCGCCATCATTCACCATGTAATACATGTTGAGACCTTTGGTGGCTTCGATCGTCATCGTCACTTCGGTCGGATCCATCACCGGGCCCCAGCTGACACTGAGGAAGTGGTTGATCAGGGTTTCGATGTCGAGCTTGCTCTTTTCCTTGATAGGTGGAGTCGTCAGCGGGTGCTCGGCTTTATACGGGCCTTCCGGCATGTTCTCCAGACACTGCTTGATAATGCGACAGCTCTGTCGCATTTCTTCAACACGTACTGCAGCGCGGTCGTAGCAGTCGCCGTTGACACCAATCGGCACTTCAAATTCGAAGTTTTCATAACCGCTGTACGGGCGTTGTTTGCGGTAATCCCACTCAAGGCCGGTCGCACGCAGTCCAGGGCCGGTCATCGCCCAATCAAAGGCGTTGGCAGTGTCGATCACGCCAACACCGCGGGTACGCTGACGGATCACGCTGTTGGCCATCACCATCTTGTCGTATTCGGCCAGGCGGGCCGGAAAATAATCCACGAACTCGCGGATCAGCTTGTCCCAGCCTTTCGGCAGGTCCTGTGCCACACCACCAATGCGAAACCAGCCAGGATGCATGCGCGCACCGGTGATGGATTCAATGATGTTGAAGGCTTTCTCACGGTCGACAAAACAGTAGAACAGTGGCGACAACTGGCCAAGGTCAACAGCCCAAGTGCCGTAGAACAAGAGGTGGGAACAGATGCGGAAGAATTCCGCCAACATTACGCGGATTACTTCCACGCGTTTTGGCACCACGATACCGGCCATCTTCTCAACGGCCATGACGTACGGAAGGTTGTTCATCACGCCGCCAAGGTAGTCGATGCGGTCGGTATACGGGATAAAGGTGTGCCAGGTCTGGCGCTCGGCCATCTTTTCGGCACCACGATGGTGATAGCCGACATCCGGCACTACATCGAGGACGTTCTCGCCATCAAGCTGCAGTGCAAAACGGATAACACCGTGCGCGGCAGGATGGTTGGGGCCGAAGTTGAGGAACATGAATTCGGAGTTTTCGGACTTGCGTGCCAAGCCCCACTCTTCCGGTTTGAACAGCATGGCTTGTTGTTCACGATCCTGGATCTCGTCGCTCATGCGATACGGATCCATCTCGGTGGCGCGCGCCGGGTGATCCTTGCGCAGCGCATGACCTTTCCAGGTGGGCGGACACAGGATGCGACTCAGATTAGGGTGGCCGGTGAATACGATGCCGAACAAGTCCCAGCACTCACGTTCCTGCCAGTTGGCACTCGACCAAAGCGGGATTGCAGTGGGCATGTTGAGATCGCCCATCTTCAGCGCCACCTTGATGCGGATGTCGCAATTGCCTGAAAACGATGTTGGGTGATACACCACAGTAAAGTCGCTGTCGGGCTGGCCTTCACGATGGATGCGCATACGCTCGTCGATTGCTGTCAAGTCCAGCAGCATTTCGTAACGAGGGCGGTGTTCATCGCGCAAGTAACGCAGCACGGACATCGCCTTGTCACGACCCACCCACAGGGTAGGCATATGTTCTGCTGTGTGCTGGCGAACAAAAGACGACTCGCCGAATTTTTCATACAACGCAGTAATTACTGCAGGCATGGCGGGATTGGGGTTAGCGGCGGCGTTCATGCTTATACCTCGTCCGGGCTGCGGAGCTCGGTGGCGGCAATACGATCGGGCGCGCGCATTTCACGTTGCACGATGTTCTTTTCGCGCATGTGAATACCTTGGTCATTGATGACCCAGGAAACCGGACGCCGCTGTTTGCCAATCGAATCCTGCAGCAGGTTCAGCCCTTGCAGCAAAGCTTCCGGGCGTGGCGGGCAACCGGAAACATACACGTCAACCGGCAGGAACTTGTCGACACCCTGCACTACTGAATAGATGTCGTACATGCCACCGGAGTTGGCGCATGACCCCATGCAGATGACATAACGTGGTTCCATCATCTGTTCATATAGCCGCTGTACCACCGGCGCCATTTTGCGGAACACGGTGCCGGCAATGATGATCATGTCGGCCTGGCGTGGCGTGGCGCGGAATACTTCGGCACCGAAACGCGCAATGTCGTGACGGCTGGAGATGGCAGTTGCTGCCTCTACATAACAGCACGACAAACCAAAGTTGAAAGGCCACAACGAATTCTTGCGACTCCACGCGATCATGTCTTCCAGCGTTGTCATCACCACATTCTTGCGAATGTAGTCGTCAAACTGGTTCATGCCAGGGCTGGCGGAATAAGCCTGCTCGGGTTTGATTAATTCCCAACTCATCAGTGTGCTCCCCCGTGGCCGTGCGCATCATGGGCATCGTGACCGTGGTGATCGTCATGGTGGCTATCTTTGTGGCTGCCATCGCTGACTGCGGCCTTGCGTCCGACATTCACAACACCACCCTCGCCTTTGAGGTTGGCAAGGTCACTCTGTTGGCGCAGCGTGCGCCATTCCAGGGCACCTGCTTTCCACAGGTACAACAGGCCGGCAAGCAGGATGGTGATGAATACAGTGACTTCGACGAAGCCGAGCCAACCGGCTTCACGGATTGAAATGGCCCATGCGAACAGAAAGGCGGCTTCAAGATCGAAAATGATGAACAGAATAGCGGTGAGATAGAAAGGCACTGCAATTTTCAACTGGGCAGAGCCGGTGGGTAACACGCCCGACTCGTAGACATCGTGAGTGGCGTGGTCTTGGCGCTTCTGACCCAGCATAGTCGAAGCGAACAGCAGCGCACATATCAGCACGACAACGATAATCGTGTATATCAGCAAGGGCCAAAGGTCGATGTTCACGCCTGGTTCCTGTAGTGAAAACAGAAGTATTTAGTGGTATCCACGGTACCTGACCAAGGCTCCATTGCAGAGGCCGGACGGATACACATGAAAGATGTGGCAAGACAGCGATCTGACTTCTTGGTGACGCCGTTTTTCAGGCCGCCTGGGTCCAAACCGGAGTGGTCAAACCCGAGGGAAAAACCGTCTTGCTGCCTGCTTCAAACGGAGGGGAAATTTACACATTCACCCAGTGATCTTCAAGTCATTTTCCCGTTCAGAATATGCGATTTAGGCCATCAAGCGCGGCCACCTTGTACGCTTCCGCCATAGTCGGGTAATTGAAGGTGGTATTGAGGAAATATTGCAGAGTATTGGCACCGTTCTTTTGCTTCATGATGGCCTGGCCGATGTGGACGATTTCCGACGCCTGGTCACCGAAACAATGGATGCCGAGGATCTCCAGCGTGTCGAAATGGAAGATGATCTTCAACATGCCTACTTCGTCGCCGGTGATCTGCGCGCGGGCAATGTTGCGGAAAAAGGCTTTGCCGACTTCGTATGGAATTTTTTTCTCGGTCAGTTCGGCCTCGTTGAGCCCTATCGTGCTGATTTCGGGAATCGTGTAGATACCGGTCGGAATATCCTGCAGCGCCGAGAATGCCGCTGTGTCGAAGATCGCATTGGTGGCAGCCCTGCCCTGGTCGTAGGCCGCGCTGGCGAGAGCCGGACGACCAATTACGTCACCGGCGGCATAAATGTTGGGTGTGCCGGTCTGGTAGTGATCGTTGACGACCAACTGGCCGCGACTGTTGGCCTTCAGCTTGACGGCCTCGAGGTTCAACTTGTCGGTATTGCCGGTGCGACCGTTTGCCCACAGCAGGATGTCGCTTTTGATCTTCTTGCCGGATTCGAGATAAGTGATGACATGGTCATCATGGTATTCGGCTTGTTCAAAATGCTCATTGTGGCGGCAGCGCACATTGAGGTTGCGCAAGTGGTAGCTGAGCGATTCCGAGATTTCGATATCCAGAAACGACAGCAGTGAAACCGAAGGATTGATCAGTTCCACCTTGCAGCCGAGGCCGCCGAAGATCGATGCGTATTCACAACCGATAACACCCGCACCGATGATGGTGACCTTGCGCGGCTGTAGTTTGAGACCCAGGATGGTGTCACTGTCAAACACCCGCGGATGAGCGAAATCGACATTTTCCGGTCGGTACGGCCGCGAGCCGGTGGCAATCATGAAGTGTTCGGCGTGCAGTTTGGTCTTCTCGCGTCCTTGCTGTACTTCTATCGTATGGGCGTCGACAAAGCTGGCAGTGCCCTCGTAAATGGCAACATGGTTGCGCTGATAGAAATCGGCACGCAAGGTGCCCTGCTCGTTGACGACATGGTTGGCATGTTTCATCAGCTGCTGGAAAGTGACTTTCTGCACATCGCCGAATTCGCGGAACATCGGATGGGTTTTGAACTGCATCAGTTGCTTGACACCGTGACGCAGGGCTTTTGACGGAATGGTTCCAAGATAGGTGCAGTTGCCGCCGAGGCGCGGACCATCGCTCACGAGCCCGACGCGGTGGCCGTGTTTGACGGCATTCATTGCCGCACTCTGACCAGCCGGGCCGCTGCCGATGACTATGAGATCGAAACTGTGCTTGGCCATGCGTTATTCCCCTTTACGCAAATACGGTTCGAAGGCCGGAGTATAGCGAGACTCCCAGCCTTGGTCCGCGCGGATTATAAAGTAGACAGCCAAGCCGCGACGCTCGGCGAGCAAGGGGCCATCAACCGGTCCCAATACCATCATCGCAGTAGCCCATGCATCGGCTTCCACCGCTGTTTCTGCCATCACGGTGACTGCGGCAAGCGCATGGTCTATCGGCCGTCCTGTCAGCGGATTGATTTCGTGTGAATACCGTTTGCCCGCCTGTTCGAAATAATTGCGATAGTCGCCTGAGCCCGCGAGCGCAATGGGCTCCCCAAGATTATCGACCAATGCCAAAGCCTGCTGAACTTCGCCGGCATCCGGTATTTCTATCGCCAGGTTCCAGCTCTGCAGGGGCGCGCGCCAACCCTGTGCCCTTACCTCGCCGCCTATCTCGACCAGAAAATGGAAATAGCCTGCTTTTTGTAACAGCTCTGCCACTCGATCGACCGCATAGCCTTTGGCAATCGCGGACAGGTCCAGCGTGATATCGGCACTGCGCTGGACAGTACCTTCACGCACATCAACCACATACTGGCTGGCACCCAGCCGCTCCATCGCTTCCTTGATTGCATCATCCGACGGGACTTGCTGTACCGGTGCAGGACCAAACCCCCACAGATTGACCAGCGACCCGACGGTGACATCAAACGTGCCGAAACTCTGGCTGTTGATTGTGCGCGCCAAAAGAAGCACTTCCTGCAGCTCACGTGAGACCGGCAAAGCCACGCCGATCGGCGTGGAATTCAGCCTCGACAACTCCGAATCAACGGAATAAGTGGAAAACACCTGGCTGTCTAGGCGTTGGAGAGTCGCAACGATTTGCTCGCCGGTGGCTGACAGAGCTGTCGGGTTGAGCGTGCTGACTTGCACCTGCCACGTAGTACCCATGGTGCTGCCGCCCAGTGTGTGCACCTGTGGCAAGGAATCGGTTGGCACTTGCGGTATCAACCACCACAATCCCAATAAAAAAACGCCCATGGCCAGAGCCATGAGCGTTTTCATTTGTGTGCCTCGTGACTGCATCGGGCAGCGTCTGCTGGCGTATGTGCTTGACTAGCTCGCCATCGATTCGTTCTGCGGATAGGTCAGATGCCTGACACCGGCCATCTTGGACACCATGCGCACCACCTGATTGCTGTAGCCGAACTCGTTGTCGTACCACAAGTACAGCACCATGTTCTTGCCGTTGCACACGGTGGCAGTGGCATCAAGTACCGAAGCCTCGCGTGAGCCGATGAAATCACTCGACACTGCGTCTTTCGATTCGGTGTAACCGATCTGATTCTGCAGCGGCGAATGCAATGCAATCTTGCGCAGGTATTCGTTGATGTCTTCCTTGGTGCAGGAGGTGATCAGTGTCAGGTTGAGGATTGCCATCGACACATTGGCCACCGGAACCCTGACGGCATTGCCGGTGAGTTTACCTTCCAGCTCAGGTACGGCCTTCGAGACGGCCTTGGCGGCACCGGTTTCCGTCAGCACCATGTTCAATGCAGCACTGCGGCCGCGACGATCGGCCTTGTGGTAGTTGTCGATCAGGTTCTGGTCATTTGTGTAGGCATGCACGGTTTCAACATGGCCGTGCACGATACCCCAGCGCTCGTTGATAAGTTTCAGTACCGGCGCGATTGCATTGGTAGTGCAGGACGCTGCAGTGACGATCTTGTCGTCGGGGCCAAGGGTATCGTGGTTGATGCCGCATACCACGTTCTTCAGGCCGCCCTTGCCAGGCGCTGTAAGCAGCACCTTGCTGACGCCTTTCGACTGCAGATGCAGCGACAGACCGGCTTCATCACGCCATTTCCCGGTGTTGTCGATCACCAGTGCGTTTTCGATTCCGTATTGCGTGTAATCGATCTTGTCGGGGGCATCCGCGTTGATGAAATGAATGATATTGCCGTTGGCGATGATGCGGCTGTTGGCTTCGTCAATGCGAACTGTACCTTCAAAGGTGCCATGCACAGAGTCGTTGCGCAGCAGATTGACCCGCTTAAGCAGGTCGCCCTCCCTGCCCGCACGGACCACCACAGCACGCAGACGCATAACACTGGCGTTGCCGGTGTTTTCCAACAACAGCCGCGTAACCAGACGACCAATACGGCCGAAGCCGTAGAGCACGACATCAACCGGCTTGTCGATCGGTTTGTGGGTGCTGTCGATTAGATGGGCAAGCTCTTGTTTGACCCAGGCATCAATGCCCATGCCTTTGTCGCCTTCACTCTGGTTCATGTAGCCGACCGTTAACTTGCCGAGGTCTATCTGGCACGGGCACAGATTGAGTTTGGACAGTGCCACCAACACCGGGTGGCTTTCGAATTCGGACAGTTCATTGCGGGCCATTTCGCGCACACGGCGGTGGGCCAGCATGATTTTCGGCACCGAGCGATTGCTCAGAGTACGACCATACATGAACATCTGTACGCCTTTGTGGTTTTCGAGGCGGCCCAGGATGGGCACCATTTCCTGCGCCAGCGCCTCGCGCTGCTTCCAGTCGCTGAAAATGCCTTCGTCGATGTTCGGTCTGACCACGGGTGCCATCCTTCAGGTGGGTAGGGTTGAAGCGGGAATCATTATCCTTGGCGCAAGTGCCAGAGTAAACCTTCGAAACAGGCACCACTGATGCTGCTGGCACTGGTTTATACTTCGCGCCCTCATTCAAGGTGCGCCCGTGAACCTACTTGATCTCCTTACCCTGCCCCCGCCACCCGCCGCGGGCAGCCGCCAGCATTGGGGCGGCCTGCAGGGTGCATTGCCCGGCCTTGCGCTGGCACGGGCGGCATTACGCTTCGATGGTTTGTCGCTGGTAGTAACAGAAAATACGCAGCAGGCAGAACGCCTGTATGAGGAACTACAGTTCTTCCTTGCTGGCGACAGCACTGCGGTCGGACTGGAAGTGCTGCATTTCCCGGACTGGGAAACCCTGCCCTACGACAATTTTTCACCGCACCAGGACATTATTTCGGCGCGAATGGAAACCCTGCATCGCCTGCCGCAATGCAAGCGCGGGGTATTGATTCTGCCGATCACGACCCTGTTGCACCGGTTGCCGCCGTGCGAATACATCACCGCCAACACGCTGATTCTCAAGGCCGGCCAACGGTTCCCGTTGCAGGAGATGCGAAAGGCGCTCGAAGCCGCTGGTTACCAGTGCGTTGATACCGTCTATGAACATGGCGAGTTTGCAGTGCGCGGCTCGATCATGGACCTGTTCCCGATGGGCAGCGATATACCCTATCGTATCGAGCTGTTCGACGATGAAGTGGAGAGCCTGCGCAAGTTTTCGCCCGATACCCAGATCTCAAACGATAAAGTTGATGCGATCCGGTTGTTGCCTGGTCGCGAATATCCGTTGCACCCACAAGCAATAGCTTCCTTCCGACAGGCCTTTCGCGAGGTCTTTGCCGTCGACGTACGCCAGTGCCCCTTGTACGACGATATTTCGAAAGGTATCGCCAGCACCGGCATTGAATACTACCTGCCATTGTTTTTCCCTGCCCTGGTTACCTTGTTCGCCTACCTGCCGGCTAAGCTCAACTGCTATCTGTACGGTGATGTACACGAAGGTGCCGAGCAGTTTTGGCGGGAGATCCGCAGCCGCTTTGAGGAGCGCCGTGTCGACAACGAGCGTCCGCTGCTTCCGCCGGAAAAGGTATTCATTGCAGTGGAAGAGATGTTTGCTCGCCTGCGCACGCTGCCGGTGACACAAATGGGAAGCGCGTCCACCAGCAATGGCGCTACCTACACCGCTGCGTGTATGCCATTGCCCGAACTGGCCGTGGATCACAGCGTCGAGCAACCGCTGTCGCGCCTGCAGGCTTTCGCCAGTAGTCTTGGTACTACGCCACTGCTGTTTTGCTGCGATTCCGCCGGACGTCGCGAAAGCTTGCTTGAGTTGCTGCGGCGTATCAATCTGGAACCGAAAGTCGTGCAGGGCTGGCAGGAATTCACTGCACTAAGGCCGCGGCCGCCACTGGCCATTACCGTGGCGCCACTCGAAACCGGCTTCTGGCTGCAACAACCTCCGCTGGTAGTGGTGACCGAGAATCAGCTGTTCGCGCAGCATGTAAGCCAGCGCCGGCGCCGCGGCCGCCTGAAGGACAATAGTGAATTTGTTTTCAAGAGCCTCGCCGAGCTGAATCCCGGCGCTCCGGTGGTGCATGCCGATCACGGCATAGGCCGTTACCTCGGACTGCAGTCATTCGAGGTCGAAGCCCAGCTCACTGAATTCCTGGTAATGGAATATGCCGATAAAGCGAAACTGTATGTGCCGGTGGCCAACCTTAATCTGATCAGCCGCTACAGCGGCGGCGATCCGGAAAACGCTCCACTGCACAAGCTCGGCAGCGACCAATGGCAGAAAGCCAAGCGCAAGGCCGCAGAGAAAATCATCGATGTCGCAGCCGAGCTGCTCGATCTGCACGCGCGCCGTGCTGCGCAGAGCGGCTACCAGTTCACGCTGCCGGCGGCGGATTACCAGCTGTTCGCCAACGCCTTTCCTTTCGAGGAAACCGAAGACCAGAGCGATACCATCAAAGCTGTGATCGCTGATATGCAACAGTCACGGCCGATGGACCGCCTGGTGTGTGGCGATGTCGGTTTCGGCAAAACCGAAGTAGCACTGCGGGCAGCCTTTGTAGCTGTCAGCAACCACAAGCAGGTGGCAGTGCTGGTGCCGACCACCTTGTTGGCGCAGCAGCACTACGATACTTTTCGTGACAGGTTTGCTGATTGGCCGGTGAACATCGCGCTGCTGTCGCGCTTTGTTGGTGGCAAGCAACAGGATGCAACGCTTGCCTCATTGGAAGGCGGTACAGTCGACATAGTGATCGGCACCCACAAGCTGCTGCAGGAAGACATCCGCTACAAGAGTCTGGGGCTTTTGATCATCGACGAAGAACACCGTTTTGGCGTACGCCAGAAAGACCGCCTGTTGGCTCTGCGTGCCAGTGTCGACATCCTCACGCTGACAGCAACGCCAATCCCGCGCACCTTGAACATGGCAATGTCGGACATGCGCGATCTGTCGATCATTGCCACACCGCCGGCGCGGCGGTTATCGGTGAAAACCTTTGTGCGGCAATCAACACCTGTCATGGTCAAAGAAGCCATCCATCGCGAACTGTTGCGTGGCGGCCAGGTGTTCTATTTGTACAACGAAGTGAAGACCATCGAGAAAATGGCCGACGATATCCGTAAGCTGGTGCCGGAAGCGCGGGTTTGCGTCGGCCACGGCCAGTTGCGGGAAAGCGAACTTGAACGCGTGATGGCTGACTTCTATCACAAGCGCTACAACGTGCTGGTGTGCTCGACCATCATCGAAACCGGCATCGACGTTCCGAGTGCCAATACCATCATCATCGAACGCGCCGATACGCTCGGGCTCGCGCAATTACACCAGTTACGTGGCCGTGTCGGCCGCTCACACCACCAGGCCTATGCCTATCTGCTGACTCCGCCCCCCAAGGAAATGACGGCGGATGCGCAGAAGCGGCTTGATGCCATCAGTACGGCCGACACGCTCGGCGCCGGGTTCACTCTGGCCAGCCACGATCTGGAAATCCGCGGCGCCGGCGAACTACTGGGCGAGGAACAGAGTGGCCACATGCAATCAATTGGTTTCACGCTGTACAGCGAGATGCTGGCCGAGACGGTAAAATTACTGAAGCAAGGCAAAAAGCCGGATCTTGATCGGCCGTTGCGCAGCGGCACCGAGATCAACCTGCGTATCCCGGCCCTGTTGCCCGACACTTATCTGCCCGATGTGCATGGCCGCTTGTTGCTGTACAAGCGCCTCGCCAGTGTGACTTCTGAGTCCGAGCTGCTGGAACTCAAGGTGGAACTGATTGACCGCTTTGGTCTGTTGCCCGAACCCGCCCAAAACCTGCTCGCCATCACCCGTTTGCGTATGCAGGCGGAAAAAATCGGCATCCAGAAAATCGAGTCCACCAGCAACAGCGGCAAAGTGAAATTCCACAGCAATACCGGTGTGGACCCGCTGGCATTGGTGAAACTGGTACAGCTGGAACCAAAACGCTATGCCTTTGGCGGACCGGATGAGCTGCGCTTCCGCGTCGATAACACTGAAGCCCGCGAGCGCATTGCCTTCATCGAAGCTTTGCTGGCAAAGTTGGGTTCTCCCCAGCCAGCGCCGACTGCGGCCAAGGGCGGCAGCGCCCACGGCAAGCAAGCTTCCACCGGTACACAACGAAAGCAACATCATGGCTAGACAGTCTGCTCCGCTATTGCTTCGTATTGGTGCTGCTGTGCTTTTTACAGCTGTATTGCCGCTTGTCGCCCAGCCCGAGGCTACAACACCAGCTCCAGTCGCGCCGGCTAGTGGCGACACCACCATCGTGCCAGCCCGTGATCCGCGCGGCCCGAGCCCTGATGGTTTTTACTGGGTCGAGGTTGAAGTGACGATATTCAGTTCGGCTTACGGCTCCAGGCCTTACAGCGAAGTGCCGGTACCCGATGGCAACAGCCTGCGCTACCTGCCGCAACTGCGCTTGCTGGCCAATCCCGCCGACGCCTATGCATTTCCGTTTGCACCGGTTGTGTCTATCGAAGCCACCACTGTTGCCGTAACGGAAATCGGGGATTCCAACACTGAACCACCATTACTGCCGCCAGTGCTTGAGGGCCCCGTGTTTTCGCCTGCTGTACCGGGTGCGTTCAAATTGCTGGATGTCGAACGCGATGCCTACGTGGCACTCGACCGCCGCTTCTGGCGTTTCAACCAATTGAATTCACGGCTGCAGAGCGGCGCTGAACACGAAGTGTTGTGGCATCAGGTGTGGCGCCAGCCACTGCGGCCACCCGCGCAAACGCCGGCGCTGCAAATCATTGGTGGCAACGCGTTTGCCAATCACAATTCACTGGAAGGCAGTTTGCGCTTGAGCAGTCAGGCTCAGGGATTGGTGGCCGATCTTGACGCCAACCTGTGGTTGACCAGCTTTGCCGGTCAGCCGCCCGAAGTGACTGATGAAGAATGGAAATTGCCGGCGCAGCCGGTATTGCGGCAAGCGTTGCCACAAGAGTCTGTGCTCCAACTGCAAGATACCGAAAACTCCGCGGCACTGCTGCAGGAAGCAGTGGAACTGGTGCCGACAGTCAGCTGGTATCCGACCAGCATCTGGCAATTGAACCAGAGTCGCGATGTCGGTCCGAACGCGCTGTACTATCTTGATCATCCCGCCATGGGGCTCTTGATCGAAATCCGGCCGTATCTGGTGCCGGACTCATTGGTGCCTGTCACCGATACCGCGGCGAATCCAGCGTCAACACAATTCGAATAGTCTCAGGCCTGCTTGAAATAGGCATTGGTGCTGTCGCTGTGGTCGGTGACGTCACGGATGCCTTTCAATTCCGGCAAACGCGACAGCAAGGTCTTCTCGACTCCTTCCTTCAAAGTGACATCAGCCTGGCCGCAGCCCTGGCAACCACCACCGAAGCGCAGCACTGCCACCATGTCGTCGCTGATGTGATCGAGACTGATGTTGCCGCCGTGCTGGGCTAGGCCAGGATTGATATCGTTGAACAGGACGTAGTTGATCTTGTCCGGCAGTGAGCTGTCGGGACCGATCTTCGGCATGCGCGAGTTGGGAGCACGTATGGTCAGCTGGCCGCCCATGCTGTCCTTGGCAAAGTCGACTATCGCAGCGTCCAGATACGGCTTGCTCTTCTTGTCTACCCACGCGTTGAACCCGGTGTACGGGAACATTTCGTCGTCCGCCTCCTGTTCGCCGGGGCGGCAGAATGCGATGCAGGTTTCGGCTTTTGGCGTGCCGCCATCGAGTACGAACACCCGGATGGCGATGCCTTCACAGTTCTGCTTGGCGAGCAGGTCGCGCAAATAGCCTTGGCCGGATTCAGTGATCTCAATCATGGTCATATACCTGACATCTCTCAGCAGCGTTGGTGCAACACTGGGGTAAAATGGGGACAGTTCCGATCATTACTACCAACTACCGCAAGGTTCGCCACTTGCCACAAGGTCCGCCACAGCGGCCAACGGAGTAGCACGTGAGTCCGCAAGCCAAACCAGATGCCGATCAACCCGATTCAGCTGTCGGCGAAAGAGTATCGTTTCTGCAAGCAATGCTGAGTGTCATCCAGGCCAGTTTCGGCGTGCAGAGCAGTCAGAACCGCGAGCGGGACTTCACCAAGGGAAAGCTATGGATATTCATTGTATCGGCGCTGATTTTCACGGTGGTCTTTGTGCTCGCCATCGCTGGAATAGTGTCGATGGTATTGCCGGACTGATATACAAGCGATGGCTTAAACGCCGTGCTGGCTTATGAAGTACAGAACACCGGTAACAGCGATGCCTATTGCGAAGAACGCTGCAATCGCGTCGGCGCGGCTATCGGCCGGATCAGGATCGCGGTGCGGCTCGGCGTGACCGCCGTGGTGGTGGGTGTCGTGATGGCTCATGGGAACTCCTGGGAAAGTGATTACTTCGTAAGTGTCCAACTGCAGCGATTGTAATCTTTTCAGCCGCCCAAGGCCAAGCAAGCTGTGAGGGCCAATGAACGTAAAACCCTGATTTTTATCGGGGAACTGGTCTGTCAGCCCCTGCTGCTGATCTTGCTGTCAACTTCCTGCCGACAAGCGCGCCGTAGTATGATCCGACTCCTGCCGACGAGCCCACTTGCCCGTCTGCTTCCCAAAGTTCATACAGTACCAATACCGGGCTTTCCATGTACCGTTACGACCAGTACGACCGGCAAATGCTGCAGGATCGCATTGCCCAATTCCGTGACCAAACGCGCCGCTTCCTTGCTGGGGAGCTTGAGAATGCGCAGTTCCTGCCATTGCGTCTGCAGAACGGTCTATATGTGCAGCGCCTCGCCCCCATGCTGCGGGTGGCGATTCCGTACGGCTGTCTGTCGTCCGTGCAACTGCGGAAGTTGGCCCATATCGCTCGTCACTACGATAAAGGCTATGCGCATTTCTCCACGCGCCAGAATATCCAGTTCAACTGGCCGAAGCTGCCAGAAGTGCCCGATATCCTTGCCGAGCTGGCAGAAGTCGAAATGCATGCGATACAGACATCCGGCAACTGCATACGCAACACCACCACGGATCAATTCGCCGGTGTGAGCCCACACGAGATCGAAGACAGCCGCCCGTGGTGCGAAATCATCCGCCAGTGGTCGACCTTCCACCCTGAGTTCGCCCACCTGCCACGGAAATTCAAGATTGCCGTGTGTGGCACCGAGACCGACCAGGCGGCAACGCAGGTACACGATATCGGTCTCTACATCGTCAGGAACTTCACCGGCGATGTGGGTTTTCAGGTATTGGTCGGCGGTGGTCTTGGCCGCACGCCGGTTATTGGCCAGGTCATCAATGAATTCCTGCCGTGGCAGCACCTGTTGTCCTACCTCGATGCAATCCTGCGTATCTACAACCAGGAAGGCCGTCGTGACAACAAGTACAAGGCGCGCATCAAAATCCTTGTAAAGGAACTCGGCGTCGACGTATTCCGCAACAAAGTCGAAGCCGAATGGCAATACACCAAGGACGGCCCCAATACGCTGACCGAAAACGAGTTCAAACGCTGCAAGGCGTTCTTTACTGATCCTGTCTATGACACGCTGGTGAACGACGATGCCGCTGTCAGTGCGAAGCTCAACAGTGACATTCGTTTCAACAACTGGATGGAACGCAACGTGCGCGATCACAAGCAAATTGGTTACCGCATTGTGACCTTGTGCCTGAAAGCCACCGGCGCCGCGCCTGGCGATCTCGACGCCGAACAAATGGAATTCGTTGCCGACCTCGCCGACCGCTACAGCTTCGGGGAATTGCGGGTAACGCACGAACAGAACCTCGTGCTGACCGATGTGAAACTTTTAGACCTGCCGGCCCTGTATGACGCACTGCAGCGGGAGCATCTGGCTACTCCGTATACCGGTTTGCTGAGCGACATGATCAGCTGCCCCGGCGGCGACTTTTGCTCGCTGGCCAATGCCAAATCGATCCCGATTGCCGAAGCGATCCAGCGTCGGTTCGACAATTTTGAATTGCAGCAGCAGATAGGTGAAATCACGCTGAACATCTCTGGTTGCATGAATGCCTGTGGTCACCACCATGTCGGCAACATCGGCGTGCTTGGTGTCGACAAGAAAGGTGAAGAGTTCTATCAGGTCACCCTTGGTGGTTCTTCTGATCGGCAAGCTGCGCTGGGCAAAGTGATCGGGCCGTCTTTCGCTCAGGAAGAAATGCCAGACGTGGTCGACAAGGTGCTGCAGGTTTACCTTGCCCGCCGCCAAAACAACGAACGTTTCATTGATACCTACAACCGTATCGGTATTGAACCTTTCCAGGAGCATGTGTATGCCAAAGCTGATTGATACGCTCGGCAACCTGGTCGACAACGCCTGGTTGCAGTTGCCGAAAGACGCCACGCTGGATCATGTGGTGCAGAGCAGCTCCAAACTTGTGCTGGTGCCGTGCAAGTTGTGGCTGGCCGAAAAGGCCTCGCTGTTGGCTACCGGCAAAACTTTTGGTGTGTGGTTCGACAGCGACGAACCAGTAGGTCCCATCAATGCCGATCTGGCTTTGTTGCCACTGCTTGCGCTCAATTTTCCCACCTTCATGGACGGGCGCTCCTATTCGAAGGCCTGCGTGCTGCGCCAACAAATGAAATATGAAGGTGAAATCCGCGCCATCGGCGATGTGCTGCGCGACCAACTGTTCTACCTGAAACGCTGCGGCTTCAGCAGCTTCGACCTGAAAGACAGCGTGAAGCTGGAAGACGCGCAAAAGGCGTTGAAGGATTTCACCACTAATTACCAGGCGACTGTGGAAGAGCCGGTGCCGCTATATCGTCGAAGGGCTTGACGTCACTTGTAAGGTCCGGCTTCCTAGTATCGGCTATTGCTTGCGGCCCAAACCAAGGCGGTGCGATCCCTGCACTGGCAGCGCGTCACAAAAAGAATTTTTCCTTGCGTATTGTTTCTGTCAGCGTGCGTTTGATGGCGCGGGTGAGTGAGCCTTCCAGCCATTGGCCTAGTCTGTCGGCCAGCTTGCGTTTGTGCTCCCAACCGATGGCATAGACATCGGCTTCTTTGCATTTCTCCATCAGCCATTCGTCACTGGTGTCGATGCCATCGACCAGACCACGTGTCATTGCCTGGGTGCCGCTCCATACCTCGCCGGTCGCTACCTTGGCGATATCGAGGCCCGGGCGGTATTCGAGTATGAAGTCCTTGAACAGGGTGTGCATCTCGTCGACTTCTTCCTGCACCTTGGCGCGGTCTTCATCCGTGTTTTCGCCGAAAGCAGTCAAGGTGCGTTTGTATTCGCCCGCCGTGATCATTTCGAAGTCGATCTTGTTGTCTTTCAGCAAGCGATGCACGTTGGGCAGTTGCACCAGCACACCAATGGAACCGATATAGGCGAACGGTGCGGCGAGCAAGCGGTTGGCAATGCAGGCCATCATATAGCCGCCGCTGGCGGCCACCTTGTCGACACAGATCGTCAGGTTGACCCCATGCTTGCGCAGTCGCGCCAGCTGCGAGGCAGCCAGACCATAGGCATGTACCATGCCGCCTGGACTTTCGAGCCGCAACATCACTTCGTCAGAGCCAGCCCGGGCAACCTGCAGGATTGCCGTTACAGTCTGGCGCAGATCATCGACGTCACTGGCTGCAGTATCACCATCAAAATCGAGAACAAAAACGCGCTTGCGGTCCTCGCCATTGTCACAATCCCCGGCATCGGGGCCTGCTTTCAATGCTTTGCGTTTGGCTTTCTTTTCTGCCTTGTCCTTCTTCTTCTCTTCCTTGGCTTCGAGTTTCAACACTTCCTCATCAAGGATCTCGTGACGGATATCTTCCTTCATGTCTTCGAGTTCATCGTTGAGTTTCATGACGCTGACATGGCCCCTGGGTTTGCCTTCGCTTTTATGGCGTCCGGCATTTGCTACCAGCATGACGACGACAAACAGGAAAGCCAGCACCAGCGTCAACGTTTTGGCGAGGAACAGGCCGTATTCAACAAGAAATTCGATCATGGGACTCCAGTGCTGACAGGTTAATGCAATGTTTTCAGCCACAGGCATTTTTCGCCGCTGGCCTTTTGTATTTGCTGCAGCCGCTGCTGATGGGCTTCAAGTTCGGCGGCTTCGGCGTGAATGACACGCAACGGGGGCCTGTCTGCGTGCAGCTTGATTGCTGGTGCGACAACAGCGCTTGATTCATTACCGGCTTCATAGCCAAGCCCGAGCGTTGATTGCCCGCCTGTCATCATCAGGTAGACATCGGCGAGTATCTCGGCATCCTTCAGCGCGCCATGCAGCTCGCGCTGGCTATTGTCGACTTCGTAGCGTTTGCACAGTGCATCAAGATTGTTCTTCTGGCCTGGGTGTTTCTTGCGCGCCATTGCCAGCGTGTCGAGCACGCTGCAGTAGTCCGTCATCAGACCATGCCCTTTGTTCAACAGGGCAAGTTCGTAATTGAGGAAGCCGATGTCGAACGGCGCGTTATGGATGATCAATTCGGCGTCTTTGACAAATTCCAGAAAGGTTTCAACTACTGCGCTGAACAATGGCTTGTCGGCGAGGAATTCATTGCTGATACCGTGTACGGCGAGAGCTCCGGCTTCCACTTCACGCTCGGGATTGAGGTAGACGTGCAAATGGCGACCGGTATGCTTGCGGTTCATCAGTTCGACACACCCGAGCTCGATGACGCGGTGCCCCTGCGCCGGATCGAGTCCGGTGGTTTCGGTGTCGAGCACTATTTGTCGCATCGCAAAACTTCCTCGTCAGTACTTCAATAGTCAGCGTGGCAATTCGTCAATGCCGCGATTGGCCAGTTGGTCTGCCCGTTCATTGCCGGTCTCGCCGCTGTGGCCCTTCACCCACTGCCAGTCGATACTGTGGTTGCCGGTGAGGGCATCAAGAGTCTGCCACAGATCAACATTCATCACCGGCTTCCTGGCAGCCGTGCGCCAGCCGCGCTGCTTCCAGTTCGGCAGCCATTCAGTGATGCCCTGCAGTACGTACTTCGAATCACTCTTCAATACCACCTTGCACGGTCGTCTCAGGGCCTGCAGTGCTTCAATAACTGCTGTGAGTTCCATACGGTTGTTGGTAGTGGCGGCTACCCCGCCATAGAGTTCCCTGCTCTGGTCGCCGCACTGCAGCACCACGCCCCAACCACCCGGGCCGGGATTGCCACGGCAGGCACCATCGGTATAGATCGTTACGGCCTGCACGCATCGTGCTCTTTGTTGGTGGCACCATTGGCGGCACCGTTGCTGACGCATTTGGCGGCCAGCGGCAGGCTGGCAGCCTTGCCGGAAGCGCCGGCCACCGGCATTGTCAACGCCGACACTGTGTGCCGGCGCTGGCGTTGCTGGACAGGAATCAACGGCAACACCTGTTTGCGGGCTGCGATGACATACACCGCACCACTGGGCCAATTGCAACGCGAGGCCACTGATTCCATCCAGCCGGAATAGCGGATGGCTGCCGGCGCATCAATCGGTAACGCATATTCGGCATAGCGGACTTCATCAATCTGGAATTCGAGCAAATTGAGCCAGTCGCCCAGCCGGACACGGCCAAGCATGCGGGCATGCCATGGCGCTGGGCGCCGGCCCGGAACCAGTTTGTTGCGTAAACCCCAACTGCTGAGCGGGTTGAAGCCTACAATGATTACGTGACCACCGGGGATCAGCACGCGGGTGATTTCGCGCAGCAGTTGATGCTGGTCCGCGGCATAGTCGAGAGCATGGTGGAGCAGTACGCAATCCACCGACGAGCTGGCCAGCGGTATGGCCTCAGTCTCGGCTACTGCCTGATAGCCGCGAGCGGCCTCAGCAAATGGTGTGAAAGCAAACTTGTGACCCATCGGACTGCGCTGGTGCAGCTCCAGTGCGGCACAGCCGAGCTGCAACAAGTGGTAGCCGAATCGGCGGCCCAGCATCTCGTCGACCAGTGCCTGTTCACGCCCCAGCAAATGCTGTCCAAGCGGGCCTTGATACCAGGCGGTTAGCGCCTGACAGGCTGGTAGATCGTGCGGCTGGGGCGCTGAGGTAAACAAGGGAGTGTGGCCGTCACATTGCGTCACTTTGAGGGACGCAATCCTAACAGGTTGGGTCCCGCTGAGGCAGCAGATCGCCGCATGCACGGCAGGTGTAGTTTGAGTAGACTGGTACCCATGCCAGTGAGGAAAACATGCTGCACATCGAACCCGTCAAAGCCTTCAGGGACAACTATTTATGGACCTTTCACCAGAGCGGCAGCACGCAGGCCGTCGTGGTCGATCCAGGTGATGCCGCTCCGGTACAACGGTATCTGCAACAACACGGCCTGCAGTTGGCCGCTATCCTCATCACCCATCACCATGCAGACCACGTTGGCGGTGCCAGTGAACTGCAGAATGCCTGGCAAGTGCCGGTGTACGGCCCTGACTCTGCCAGGATCCCGCAGGTCACTGCGCCGGTAGGTGAAGGCGACACAGTGGAGGTGCTTGGCATCACGCTGCATGTGCTTGCCGTGCCGGGTCATACGCTTGATCACATCGCGTATTTCGCTGCCAATGTTGATGGTGCACCACTGGTGTTTTGTGGCGACACCTTGTTTGCCGCCGGCTGTGGCCGCATGTTTGAAGGCACGCCGCCGGTGATGCATGCGTCACTGCAGAAGCTGGCCAGTTTGCCGATGGCTACTCGCGTGTTCTGCACGCACGAGTACACGCTCTCGAACCTGGCTTTCGCCAAGGTGGTGCTGGGCAATGTTGTGGCAGAGCGCATTGGCAACGAACAACGCAAACGAGATGTCGATCAGCCGACGCTGCCCAGCACTATGGCACTGGAACTTGCCACCAATCCGTTTTTGCGTTGTGACGATCCGGCGGTGCTGGCCGCCCTCGCCTCTCAGCAACAATTTACCGGGCGCGAGCCGGCTCAGGTGTTTGGCGCACTGCGTAGCTGGAAAGACAGCTTCTAAAGCGGGCTATCGTCCAGGTCGCGCAGCACGCGCCCCGGAATGGCTGCCAACAAAGCTTGCGTGTAGGACTGCTGCGGCGAAGTAAACATGTCGTGCGTGGTACCACTTTCGACCAGCTTGCCAGCTTTCATTACCACAATACGGTCTGCCAGATAGCGCACCACTGCCAAGTCGTGTGAGATGAACAACATGCTCAGGTTGAAGCGCGCCACCAGATCCAGCAACAGATCAAGTATCTGCGCCTGTATCGTCACATCAAGCGCCGATACCGGCTCGTCGGCGACGATGAACTCCGGCTTGGTTCCAATAGCCCGCCCTATTGCAATGCGCTGGCGCTGGCCGCCGGAAAACTCGTGCGGATAACGCAGCACATTGGCGCGCGCCAGCCCCACCGCATCCATCAGCTCGAACACTGCGGTATCCAGGCCCTTGCGATCCACTACGCCGTGCAACAGCAGCGGCTCGGCAAGCGTGTCGTACACCGTCATGCGTGGATTCAGACTTGAGTAGGGATCCTGGAAAATCATCTGCATGCGCCGGCGCAACGGCTTCAGTTCCGCGGCCGATAGATGCACCAGCTCGCGACCATCGAAACGGATGCTGCCGCTGCAAGGCTGCAGCAGCCGCAGAATGCTGCGACCAAGCGTGGATTTGCCGGAACCTGATTCGCCGACAAGCCCCAGGATTTCATGGCGATTGATTTGCAGTGAAATTCCATCCAATGCTTTCACAGCTGGTCCACCGCGATTGCCGCAAAACTGTGTGTACAGGTCGGTAATGGTGATCAGTGGCTCCGGCGTATAGCTGGCCGGCCGCTTGGCAGCAGCAGGCACAGCTGCCAGCAACTTGCGCGTGTATTCATGTTGTGGAGTCTGGAAGATTGCCATTCGCTCGCCTTGTTCAACAAAGCGGCCATGCTGCATCACACAGATGTCGTCGGCGATATCGGCCACCACGCTGAGGTCGTGGCTTATGAAGATAACGCCGATGTTGCGGCGCTGCTGCAAATCACGCAGCAATTTCAGAATCTGGGCCTGGACGGTCACGTCCAGCGCAGTCGTCGGCTCGTCGGCAATGATGAGTTGCGGCTCCGCAACCAGCGCCATGGCAATGACGACACGCTGTCGCATACCACCGGAAAACTCGAAAGGATATGCATGCATGCGACGTTCGGCGTTCTGGATACCGACTTCTTCCAGTGTCTTAATGCCCTTCTGCCACGCGTCGCGCCGGCTCATGCTGAAATGCAGCTGCAGCGGCTCAATCAATTGTTCGCCTATGGTCATATAGGGGTTGAGAGAAGTCATCGGGTCCTGGAATATTATCGAGATGCCTTTGCCGCGCACTTTGCGCAGCTGGGCTTCACTCAGGGTCAGCAGATCCTGACCTTCGAACAGTGCACGACCATCTTCAATGCGGCCCGGAGGCTTGGGGATCAGCCCGACCAAGCTGTAACAGGCAACCGATTTGCCGGAGCCGGATTCGCCAATGATCGCCAGCGTCTTGCCGGCCTCAACCTGGAAGCTGATGCCGTCAACCGCAGGCACTACGCCATTACGCGTATGGAAGTGGACTTTGAGATCAGTGACGTCGAGCAGCGCCATGGTCAGTCCTTCGCTGTTCGTGGATCGAGTGCGTCACGCAGACCGTCGCCGAGGAAGTTCAGCGCAAATAACGACAGCGTCAGTGTCAGGCCCGGAAAGATCAGCAACCACGGATACTCTTCCATGGTCTCGACACCTGACGAGATCAACAACCCCCACGACGCCGCCGGTGCTTGCACGCCAAGTCCGAGAAAACTCAGCAGTGCTTCCAGCAGCATTACGTTCGGGATCGTCAATGTGGTGTAGACAATCACCGGTCCCAGCGCATTTGGAATCAGGTGTCGCCACACGATCGCCACCGGACCCAGACCAAGCGACACTGCGGCTTCAACAAACTCCTGCTGGCGCAAACTCAGGATCTGGCCCCGTACGATGCGCGCCATGGTCAGCCACTCCACAGCGCCAATAGCGAGGAACAGCAACAGCAGGTTGCGGCCAAATACCACCATCAACAGGATGATGAAGATCATGAACGGCAGCGCGTACAGCATGTCTACCAGCCGCATCATGGCGTTGTCGATACGACCGCCGGCGTAACCGGCAATCGCGCCGTAAGTCACACCGATCAACAGCGCCACTGCAGTGGCAATGAAACCAACTGCCAGCGACATGCGGCCGCCGTACAGAATACGCGTCAGCTGATCGCGTCCGAAGGTATCAGTGCCAAGCCAGTGATCGGCCGATGGCGGTACCGCCCCCAGACGAAGATCCTGCTGTTCATAGCCGTAGGCTACCAGCCACGGCGTCAGCAGGCACAGCAGTGTAATAAGTAGCAGGAACACCAGGCCCGCCATCGCCAATTTGTTCTTGCGCAGCCGAGTCCACGCGTCTTGCCAGAGCGAGACTCCACGAGGAATTACCTGTAGATCAGCTGTAGTCATCGGACCTACTGTTTGTACTGATAGCGCAGACGTGGATTCAGCCACGTGGCCGCGATGTCCGACAGCAGGTTGAAGACCACGATAAGTGTTGCCAGAAACACGGTTGTGCCGAGAATCATTGTGTAGTCGCGGTTGAAGGCAGCCTGGATGTAGAAACGGCCAAGGCCCGGAATCTGGAAGATGGTTTCGACCACAAACGAACCGCTCAACAGATAGGCGAAAGCCGGGCCGAGATAACTGACTACCGGCAACAAGCCGCCACGAAGAGCGTGTTTGAGAATCACCACGTACTCAGGCAACCCTTTCGCGCGCGCCGTGCGCAGGTAATCCTGCGACAACACTTCCAGCATGCCAGCACGACTCAAACGTGCGATGTAACCGGCATACATGGCACCCAGAGTAATGCTGGGCAGTAACTTGTCACCAGGTGTTGAACCCCAGCCGGACACAGGCAACCACTGCAGCCAGATACCGAACACCAGCACCAGCAATGGCCCCAGCAAGAATGAGGGCATGCAGATACCAACCATGGCCGCGCCCATTGGCACATAATCCTGCAGGGTGTTGGGTTTCAGCGACGCGACCACCCCGGCTGTTACACCGAGCACCAACGCGATCATCAAGGCATAAAAGCCGAGCTCTGCGGTGATAGGCAAGCCGTCAAGGATCAGCTCGTCCACCGTGCGGCCGGGATAGCGGAAAGTCGGGCCGAGATCACCGTGAGCGAGATCGGCAAGGTAGGAGAAATACTGCTGCAGAATCGGTTGGTCCAGACGGTAACGCGCTTCGAGCGCCGCCTGAACCTGCGGCGATACTGCCTTTTCACTTGAGAACGGTCCACCCGGAGCTGCTCTTATCAGGAAGAAGGTCAGCGTGATGACCGTCAGGATGACCGGAATGGCCTGCAGAACCCGCAATACTGTGAAACGCCACATGGAAATTCTTGCTTACTGCGCCGGGCATTCAAGGTACACATACTTCCATGTGATCCAGTCCATTATATTCTCGGGCATACCCTGGATACATGGACTCATCAGGTGCTTGCTGCGGTAGGTGTAGATCGGAAGTATCGGCATTTCATTCATCAGTAGAGTCTCAGCCTCCTTATAGAGTGTATAACGCTGTTGACGATCTGCAGTTCGGGGTGCCAAATGCAGTACGATTTCGTCATAACGTGCATTACTGAAGCCGGTATAGTTATTGCCTCCCCCACTGATGTACATGTCGAGAAAAGTGTTCGGATCGACGTAGTCACCAATCCAGCTGCGGCGTGAAACCCCGTAATTCCTGTTTTTCTGGGTGTCCAGATACACCTGCCATTCCTGATTCAGCAAAGTAGCCTGGATGCCCAGCGTCTGCTGCCACATCTGCTGCAGGGTAACTGCTATCTTCTGGTGCTGTTCATGCGTGTTGTAGAGGATTTCGAAAGGGGGAAAGCCCTGTCCACCTGCAAAGCCCGCTTCTGCCAACAGGCGTTTCGCTTCCTCAGGATCGTATTCGAACACCTGGGGCGGCTGGTAACCCAGTGTGCCCGGTGGCACCAGGGCATAAGCGGGTTCATACAATCCCTGCAACACTGTCTCCACCAATAGCTGGCGATCTATCGACAACGCCAGAGCCTTGCGCACTCGCACATCATCGAAGGGCGCCTTCTTGGTATTAACGATGTAGAAGTAAGTGCCGAGGTACGGCGAAATTTCGATGAGATCCGGTTCATTCCGCAGGTAGACCGGTACTTTGTCGATCGGCACGTCTTCGGTGTAATGCAGCTGGCCATCTCGGAACATGCGTTCTTCGGTTGTCAGGTTCTCGGTGGGGTAAAAAACAACAGCACTCAGTTGGACCGCTGCCGAATCCCAGTACCGCGGATTCTTCTCGATTCGTAAACGGGAATTCACTTCCCACTCTGTCAGCAGGAACGGTCCGTTGCCGACCAGGTTTCCCGGCCGCGCCCACGCAGTCAATCGGTCCGACGGATCACCGAACGACTCAATGGTGGCCCGATGTACCGGATAGGTAGTGTGATGATCGAACAATTGCAGCAGATACGGCGCCGGCGCACGCAAGCGGACCTGCAGTGTATAAGGATCGGACACCTCTACCCCCACTTGGGTGAAGTCGGATATTTCACCAGTGGCAAACGCTTCAGCATTCACAATCGGAAAGAACATGTAGCTGTTGACGTTGGCCAGTGCCGGCGTCATCGCGCGCTGCCAGGACCAGCGGAAATCTTCCGCCGTCAGTGGATCATTATTGGACCAGCGGGCGTCGTGGCGAAGATGGAATGTATAACTGAGGCCATCTTCGCTGATGTCCCAGCTTTCAGCGACACCGGGTTCAACCTCCAGTGTCTGGGGATTCTTGCTGACGAGCCCTTCAAACAGGGCTGTGATGATGTGGTTTTCGGGAATACCACTGGTAGTGTGGGGATCGAGACCTTGCGGCTCAGCACCGTTGCCCTTGTGGAGAACTCCCAGTCTGATGCCTTCGTCTACTCGCGCTTCGCGTCCGCCACTCTCGCCACCACATGCTGACAAAAGCAAGGACAGCAGCAAGAGCGCAGATGCTTTGAGGATGGTCTCGTGGGAATGCATCAGGGGTACCGCCGGGATCGCCAAAGTCAGGTTGATCCCGAAGATAACATGTGCCACTGCGATCGTCAGGCTTAAAGCAGCGGATCCTGAACCTGCAATTGCGACTCGCGGCCTTCGATATCGGCGCGAGCCTCGAGGCTTAGGATGTAGCCGGAAATGTCGTTGGAGCCAGCCTGTTGACTGAGGAAGTTACGCATATTCTGTTCCTCGCCTTCGCGTAAATCAGCCGGCGTGCCATCCACAACGCCCTGCAATTCGATTACCACGTAATCCCCGCTGGAGAGGGAAAAGCCGGAGACTTCAGTACCACCTTCCGCCGGGCGCGGCATAATGAATGCGCGGTCGATAATTTCAGGGTTTACAGTCGGTGTTACCCGCTCGATAGAGTCTGTCTGTGCCCATGTAAGGTTTTGTGCAGCAACCAGCCCATCGATGTTGTCGCCGCTCTTCATGCCATTGATGAAGCTCTCACCAAGGGCTTGTGCCTGTGTCTTGGCTTTGTCGAGCCGCACAGCTACTTCGACTTCGCCGCGTACAACATCGAGCGCCTTGATCTGGGCGGGCTGATGATCGATCACACGCAATACCACGCTGCGGTCACCCAGGGTAAACACTTCGCTGTTGAGTCCGTCTTCTATCACTTCGGTTGCGAAAGCGGCCTCCTGCACGGCAGCCTCGGCGGCGATGCCGGTACCACCATTACGGCCGAACAGACCGCTGGTCTGCTTAACCAGGTTCAGTCGGGATGCAGGTGCTTCCAGATCAGGCGATTCAAACGCGAGGTTTTTCAGGTCTTCGACACGGGTGATGTAGAGCGTGTCGACTTCCTTCTGCTTCAGATCACGTTCCAGCGCTGCACGGCGCATCTCGAACGATTCAATTGCGGTTTCGCTTACTTCGGTAAGCTTTATCAAATGAATGCCGAACTCGGTCTGTACCGGCTCGGATACCTGGTCAACGGCCAGGCTGCGCAGTGCTTCTTCAAACGGCGCAACAAAGCTATCGCCAGTGGTGAAGCCGACATCGCCTCCACCCTGGGCCGAACCGGTGTCATCAGAAAACTCGGCAGCGAGTGCGGCGAAGTCCTCCCCTGCATCGAGGCGGGCTTTTACAGCCCCAGCTTCGGTGCGGGCTGCGGCCAATTCCTCATCAGCAGTTGCTTCCCACAGGATGTGCGATGCTCGACGCTCGGTTTGCGCCTGGTACTCAGCAACTTCCTGCTGGTAGGCGGACTGCAGCTGTTCCTCGGTAACACTTACTTCGACGAACAGTGATTCTTTGGATAATTCGATGTATTCAATATTGACCAGCTCTTCCTGCTGAAAGTCTGCCTGGTTTTGATCATAGTAGTTGGTGATCTCTTCTTCGCTGACAGTAACGGCATCGGTGAAAGTTCCCGCTGTCACTGTGAGATAACGCAACGTGCGCTTCTGGTGTACCAGTGATGCCAGTTTGGCCAGCTGATCGGGGGTGCTCAGGCCAGTCGCTGTGTAGGCAGCCAGCTGCTGGTTCAGCAACAGATCCTGCGCCAGTACCGAGCGATAGCCGCTCGGAGTATAGCCGGCACCTTGCAGCACCAGATTGGCGCGTTCGGCGTTGAATACGCCATCCACCTGGAAATCCTGATTCTGTGCGATCCGCACATCAATGGCTGCAGGTGAGATACCCATGCCAGAAGACTGTGCTGACTGTTGCAGCAGCGTGCGCTGGATCAACTCATTGACTGCAGCTTCCCTCAGCAAGGTTTCATCGAGCAGCGACAGGTCCGGGTTCTCACCCAGTTGCGCGATGACTTCCTGTGCCTTTTGCTGCGTCACACTGTCAATTTCCTGCGACAGTATCTCGTCGCCATTCACCGTCAATTTTGGGGTGCTGACGAGGAAATTGCCGACAATGGTATCCAGTCCCCAAAGGGCGAATACCGCTATCAGCAGGCCAACCAGTATCTTGGAGATGATGCCTTGGGTCTTGTCACGGATTTGCTGCAACATAGGAATATTGTGCTATGCGGGGCGGGAATACTGCGGGATGAAATGGTTGAAACAAATGGCAGGCAGGCCACGCAAACGCGGCCTGCCAACGTTATCAGGAGTTGAGCGCGTCTTTGAGACCTTTGCCAGGTTTGAAAGCCGGTACGTTGGCTGCAGCAATGACAATGGATTCACCGGTTTTCGGGTTGCGACCATTGCGGGCAGGTCGTGCCTTGGCAGCAAAGGTACCAAAACCCACCAGCGACACTTGCTCACCGGCTTTGAGGGTGGCGGTAATGGCATCGACTACCGCTTCTACAGCGCGGGTGGCGGATGTTTTTGGCAGGTCTGCACTGGCGGCAACTGCATCAATCAATTCGGCTTTATTCACGGAATCCTCGGTTTGTGGTTGTTGTCGATGGGGAAATCGGACATGTGGTCATCAAGCAAACGAAAGCTTAAACCATGGGCCATACGTCGTGATCATTGAACTTCGATTATGGGACTTCGATTATTGGACTTAGATCATTGAATTATGATCATTAATACGGACGGTGCAGGAAACGCCTGCGGCGCTTGAAGCAATTTCACCCGAACGGGGCAACATTCAAGTGAATATGCCGCCGGTTCATGAAGAGCCGGCTTTATATCAGGGGCAAAAAAGC
>CAISOD010000199.1 GCA_903887045.1 uncultured Gammaproteobacteria bacterium
CGCTCGCCCGGCGCTTCCAGATGGCAGGCCTCTGCGGTGCCCACCGGATAATTGCCGCTGTACATCAACAACACTCCGGGCACCAGGAAGTCGTAGGTCATGAAGTTGTCGTTGAATGGATGCTGCGCATCCTTGGTACGGCTGCATTGGTTGCGGTTCCAGCGCGATACGCGGATGCCGCGCTCCAATACCTGAACGCGTGGCTGCAGCAAGGCGGTGTCCTTGTTGCCGGCGGCCAGCGTGTTCTCGTGTACGAAGGCAATATGGGAAAAGTCCGTGAGGTTGTCATTCACCATCAGATAGTTGGCCTGATAATCCAGAAAGCCGCTGCGCATGTGGTAGCGCGGATCATCCGGCCCGGTGGCGGACGGAATCAGCGCTACATCCGCTGTTTGCTGGGTATCCATCCACACCCAGATCCAGCCATCGCTTTCACGTACAGCGTAGGTGCGCACACAGAAACGATCACTGATGTCATTCTGGCCGGGAATTTCGATGCAGCGGCCTTCAGTGTTGAACTTGAGCCCGTGGTACATGCAGCGCACATCGTCGCCTTCCAGGCGCCCGCGAGACAAGGGAGCATGGCGATGGCAACACTGGTCCGCCATCGCCACCAGCGAGCCATCCTGTTTGCGATACACCAGTATCGGTTGGCCAATGATTGTCAGTCCGTGCAATTTGCCTGCCGGCACCTCATGACTCCACGCTGCCACGTACCAACAGTGACGCAACAACGGAATATGTGAGCCTTTGAAAATATCCACGAACGTTTCCCTTGCGATGATTTGTGATGTGAACATCCTATGCCGGTGGATGCTGGGGCGGCAAGGTAAGGCAGCGGGACTGATGACCTTGATCAAGCCCGGACCATGTACTGCATTGGTACTGACAAGACGGTCGCACAGCAGGATTTCCGGAGTCGATGTAGCGGGACCTCACAGCAAGCTGACATAAAAATCCGTGCAAGCGGTCTGTAGGACCAGCCATCCAATCCAGCGCTGCCGCTCAAGCCGCCATCAGCGCGGCCATCCAGAGCGACTCTCGCCCTGCCAGCGAAAAAGCCCGCGACAAGGGCATGCTCTACACCGTGCAGACCGATCTCGGCGACTACAGCGACGCGCTCGAACCGACTCTCAAGCTGCCAGGCATGGACAAAGTGGTGAAGCTGGACTGGAACGGCCGCACCACTGGCGAGGGCATTCCATGGGTAGGCTCCGGCAAGTGGGAGGTGGAACCCGTTGATCTGGTGGTGACGTTCCGCAACTACCACAACTTCCGTTATGACGATCGCATAGCCATGTTTGTCGATTGCAGTGACCGGCAAGACCGACAGATTTACGTTGTTGTTCAAAAAGCCTTAGCGCAGTACTGCTCAGCTCGTCATCCCCGCGAAAGCGGGGACCCAGCAAGTCAAGGTAACTGGATCCCCGCCTTCGCGGGGATGACGACCCCTGTTCAGCATTGCCTGGGCAAGGCAGATACCGGCGCCCCGGGCAGCGGTTATTTCAGAAAACGCGCGGTAATCCCGCCATAAGCGTCAATCCTGCGATCACGGAAATACGGCCAGATCCGACGCAGGTGCTCGGTGCGACCCATATCAAGATCAACCACCAGCGCACCTGCAGTAGACGCGTCCGCCTCGGCAATGATTTCGCCCTGCTGTCCCACAATCATGCTGCCGCCCCAGAACCGGATGCCGGCACCACCGCCTTGCGGCGCGGCTTCAAAGCCAACGCGGTTGGCTACGAGCACGGGAAGATGATTGGCCACCGCATGTGCACGCTGAATGGTCTGCCAGGCACCTTTCTGTTTGGTGTTTTCACTTTCCTGTTCCAGTGGGTCCCAGCCGATCGCGGTGGGATACAGCAGGATGTCGGCACCGGCGAGCGCCATCAACCGTGCCGCTTCCGGATACCACTGGTCCCAGCAGATCAATACGCCAAGATTGCCGACGCTGGTCTTGATGGGTGTAAAGCCGCTTGAACCATCGAGTTTCACCGCATCACCCGGCGTGAAGTAGAACTTTTCATAGAAGGCGGGATCGTCCGGGATGTGCATCTTGCGGTAGCTGCCGCACAGCGAGCCGTCTTTGTCGAACACCAGTGCGGTGTTGTGGAACACACCCGCAGCACGCTTCTCGAAGATGCCACCCACCAGCACACAGTTGTTGGCTTTCGCCATCGCCGACAGCCGCTGCGCGCTTGGACCATCCAGCGGCTCTGCCAGGTCGAACACGGCAGTGTCTTCGCTCTGGCAGAAATAGTGCGTGGTATGCAATTCCTGCAGCAGTACCAGTTCAGGCTGTTGCGCATCGCACACTGCTTTCAGCAGACGCTCGCTTTCGGTGAGGCTCTGGTTCTTGTCGGGCCAGGCTTGTTGCTGGATGACGGCGGTGCGCAGGAGTTTCGTTGGGTTCATGGCGTTTTCACAAAAACAGAATCAGGAAATGGGTAGGTGTACAGGTAACTGGATTCATCTGTTGCCACGACAACATCTAGTTGGTCGCAGTCGAAGCAAAACTGCGCGCTGCTGCAGTCAGCTTGCGGACCAGCTCGCATTCTGCCGGCGCCAGCAGAGGGTTCCACAGATCGAAAAGCGGCACGCACAGCTGATTCACCACTGCATGATAGGGTTTGGTTTTTCCCGCCAGTATGGAGGCGGCTTCGCGCCAGCGATTGGCGAGCGATGCAGCGCTGGCCCGGCTGTCAAACCTCTCAAGCCAAAAGGCCTTGGCGAGCAAGGCCGGCAGGAAATAGGGATCCACGACAAGAGCCGATTCGATTGCTTCACGCTCTTCATCGGCATTGCCAAGTTGTTTGCAGGCGGCGCACAGAGTCATCAGCACACGCAGGTCACGCGGCAGCAGGATACGGGCATTGCTGAGCAGCAGATGGGCGCCGGCGCCATCGCCACGCTGCAACGCGTGTACACCAAGACTGAACAGCGCCTGCGGGTGCTGCGGGTTTTGGCGGCGGACTTCCATCCAGGTTTGCTCCGCCTGGTCCCAATGCCCGCTATTGGCGAGCTGGCTCGCCTGTTCGACGAGTTGTTCGATACTCACAGTCATGCGCCTCAGTAAACAGATTGGGTCGTGAACAGAATAGAGCTTAAAGCGGATTGCTCTGCCGAGAAATGCTTCCCCCCACAATTTCAATCCAGAACGAGCGTGCCCACCGGCAATTGCATGGTGGCACAGTGGGGTCCGCCGTATTGTTTGATCAGGCTGCCACCCGGCACCGCCACCAGTTTTTTGCCGGGAAAACACCGCTGCAAACCACTGAGCGCAGCGGCGTCTTCAGCACAGCCGAACACCGGCACGATTACGCTGTTGTTGACTATCAGGAAGTTCACATAGCTGCCGGGCAGGCGTTTGTTGTTTTCGTCAAACAACGGCGACGGAATTTCAATGGCTTCCAGCCTGTAGGGCTGACCATTCGGCTGCCGCAGCGCTTCCACTTGCAGTTTCATCTTCTGCATAGGCTCGTAGTGCACATCGTCTTTACGCGAGCAGGTAGCGTAGGCAATGGTGTCGGGCGAGCAGAAGCGCACGAGGTTGTCGATGTGACTGTCGGTATCGTCACCGAGCAGCGCGCCTTCAGTGATCCACAAGATGCGATCAAGCCCGAGCTGGTCGAGCACGAATCTCTCGATCTCTTGCTTGCTGTAGTCTTTGTTGCGATTGCTGTCGAGCAGGCAATGCGCAGTCGTCAGCAAGGTGCCCTGCCCGTCCGTCTCGATGCTGCCGCCTTCCAGTTCGTAGTTGATCATCCGCAGCGGCGCCTTCCACAACGCAGCCAGCTGCTGGTTGATGTTGTTGTCGAGATCAGCATCGTACTTGTCGCCCCAGCCATTGAACTGGAAGTCGAGCAGCAGTTTTCCGTTCTCACCGCCAAGCGTCACCGGGCCGTAATCCCGGCACCAGGTATCGTTGTAAGGCGCGGTGACGAAACTTGGTGCGTGTTGGCAACGTGCGCCGAGCTGCTGCTCAATCTGCGCTTGATGTGCCGCGTCCTGGCAAAGGATCAACGGCGTGACTTCACCACTGATAGCGACGGCGAGTTCGACATAACTCCGCTGAATCTCCGCCAACCACGGCGCCCAATCGGTCGACTCGTGCGGCCACGCGAACATGACGGCTTGTTGGTGTGCCCACTCGGGCAACATTTTGAACTTGTTTTGCATTTGAATTCCTGACTGATGCCGAGGGGCGGGGGCAGGTATAGGTATCGGCGACCGTCTGAGGCCATGGATGGCCGAAGCGAGCCCCCACAGACGGGTTTACGGCGTGTCGCAGGTACCTATACCTGCCCCCGACCGTTCCACCATCCGAAAGCGCGGGCAGCTTAGCCGAATACTCTCAGGGAATCAGCAGGATGCTGCCCGTAGTCTTGCGCGCCTGCAGATCGATATGCGCCTGCGCCGCCTCAGCCAGCGGATAGCGCTGGTTGATACTGATGTTGACGGTGCCGTTCTTCACCACCTTGAACAACTCACCCGCCACCTGCTGCAATGTCGCTGGCGTGTCGACAAAATCGAACAAGGTTGGCCGCGTCATGTACAGTGAGCCTTTCTGCGCGAGGATGGCCGGGCTAAACGCCGGCACCGGGCCGGAAGCATTGCCGTAACTGACAAGCAAACCGAACTTGTGCAGGCAATCAAGCGAAGCCGGGAAGGTCGAGGCACCGATGGAGTCATACACCACGGGCAACAGCTCGCCCTTGGTGAGTCTCTTCACTTCCTTCACGAAATCCTTCTGCGTGTAGTTGATCACATGCGTGCAGCCGTTGGCCTTCGCCAGTTTGGCCTTGGCCGGCGAACTGACAGTGCCGATCACAGTAGCACCCAGCGCGCTGGCCCATTGGCACAGTATCAGTCCCACCCCACCGGCGGCAGCATGCACGAGAATAGTGTCGTGCTGGTCTACCCGGTACACCTGCCGGCACAGGTACTGCGCGGTCATGCCTTTCAGCATGATGGCGGCAGCAACGTCGTCGCTTATGCCCTTCGGCACTTTGACAAGCCGCGCAGCCGCCACGTTGGTGCGTTCGGCATAACAGCCACGACCGGCGGTACCACAGGCAACACGGTCACCCACGGCAAAGTTGTCCACGCCGCGCCCAACTGCTTCCACCACGCCGCACATTTCACCACCGGGGATGTGGGGCAACTCGACTTTGTACAAGCCACTGCGCTGATAGGTGTCGATGAAGTTGACGCCGATGGCAGTGATGCGCACCTGCACTTCGCCCTTGGCCGGCCTGGGCAGTTTGATGTCCTGCAGTTGCAGAACTTCAGGACCACCGGTTGTTGTCATCACAATCGCGCGGGTCATCACAGGTCTCCAGTTACGTTTAAGGTGTCGATACAGCATAATCTGCCACGCATACGATGTCCCGTGTGCCTGCCCCGTAATGCCAATGTCTGCGCCTACTTCCAATACTGCCCGTCCACGCTACCGTCTGTTGAAAACACTGGAGCATTCGCAGCGCGAGGCAGTGGCGTCGTCGACCATGACGGCCACCTGCGACAACTACATGAACGCCTTTGCGCTGCACCTTGGCGCTACCTCCATCCAGATGGGCTTTCTCACAGCAGTGCCGCAGCTGCTTGGCTCGCTGATGCAGCTGGTGTCGGTATGGTTGGGTACTTTCCTTACACGCCGCATGCTGGTGTTGCTGACTGCCGTGCTGCAGGCCGCACTGATGTTCGGCTTTGCGGCTCTGGCCGTGCAGCGCAGCATCAACCTGGTAAGCACGCTGATCCTGCTGGTCATCCTTTATCAATGCGCATCGCATCTGATTCAGCCGCAGTGGCGGGCCTGGATGGGATCGCTGGTGCCGCAAAAGCAGCGCGGCGTGTTCTTTGCCGCCCGCACGCGGTTGACGATGGCAACCTCGCTGGCGGTATTCCTCGGCGGCGGCCTGTTCCTGTCTTTCACCGATATCTTTGGTTTGGCCTGGCTCGGCTTCGCCTTCCTGTTTGTGGTAGCCATGCTGGGCCGCGCGTTTTCGTGTTATTTCCTGTTCAGCATGCACGATCCGTCACCGCAGCCCGTGGTGGCGGGATCGGACCAGTTCTACACGACGCTGCGCATCGTGCGTGAAGCCTTCAGTGATCGCGTGTTCCGCCACTACAGCCTGTTCGTGGCCGGCATGCAGGGCATGGTGGCGATCTCGGGGCCGTTTTTTGCGGTGTACATGCTGAATGAACTGGAAATGAGCTATTTCCAGTACAGCATCAACCAGATGGTGTACATCGCCACCCAGTTCGCAATGCTGCCGCTGTGGGGCCGGCTCAACGACAAACACGGCAGCCGCTACATCATGCTGGTGTGCAGCACCATCATGCCGATAGTGCCGGTGCTGTGGCTGTTTTCTACCAGTGCGTGGTATCTGCTGTTGGTGCAGATGGTGTCGGGCCTGGTGTGGAGCGGCTTCAACCTGACCACTGCCAACTACCTTTACGACATACGCCCGCACCAGACCAACTTCGCCACCTATGCCGCCCTGCAGGCGATTGTGACGGCAGCATTGGTATTTGTCGGCGGCATCACCGGCGGCTATCTGGCAGCACTCTCAGCCGTGCTGGTGGACTGGTTTCCGTTCGAGCTGACATCGAGCCTGTACATTGTGTTTGTCGCCAGTGGCGTGCTGCGTGCGGCAGTATTGCTGTGGTTCATCCCGCGTGCCGAGGAGCCGCGTATCCGCCGCCGTTCTCACCTGCTGAAGCTGGTATACCGCGTGGCACGCTACAACTCGGTCAATGGCATCGTGCTGGATTGGCTCACCGTGACCGAGAAGGACGACAAGGAAAAACCCTGAAAGCAGTGGGCGCGCCCCCATCAGTCAACCGGAATCACAAAGCCCTTTTCGTGGAATAGGGCCGGTGCGATGTGGTTACCGCATCTTTACTGCATCTTTACAGCATCAGTCTTCACAGCATTGGCAGCCTGCATGCTGCGGGCACAGGAGCGGCCGGCAGCCTTGGCCTGATAGAGACTCTCATCTGCCATCGCCGATTTCAATTTTGCGTCGTGACACAACCTCCAGCAGGTGCGCCGCAAGCACCTCTGACGCCTGCGGACCTGGCGCCAGCTCCCACAGCCGCTGCAGCTTTTACATGGCATGGCGCCGGTTGGGCAGTGTTGTGAGGGCATCCGTCATGGAAATGCTGGCAAGGATGGCATTGGCGCTGCGCAACTGCTCAGTGCGCTCAATTACCCGCGCCTCCAGCGTGGCATTGATTTTCTGCAGCGCACGGTTCTTTTCCGCCAGCAAATCAAACAAGGAACTAAGCGCAGCCAGCAGCGGGTCGAGTTGGCTGTCGTGCTCATTCATGTGTGCCTGCTGCGCCGCCTCGGCAGGGTCTACGCCCTTGCTGACAAGTTCGATTTGCACTCCCATCCGATGGTCCATGCCGAGGATATGAAAAACCAGCCAGCCATAAGGGTACTTCAGCAAAACATCCATATAGCGTTGCGGGCTGTCGATAACAGCGCCGGAAAACAACCGGACCTGGTCCATGAATCGCTGGTGGGTGTATTTGTGGTGGAAGATGAAGCCGGCGTCCAGCCCTGCCGCCTCCATGAGCGCATCCTCTGCCTGGAAATGATAATGGGTGTAATCGGTGAGTTCCCGCAGATATCCGAGCCGCTGTTCCTCATTCAGATTGACTGTAAGCAATTAATTGGATAGCCGGCTCACCAGATCGACCAGATGTTTGTGCTGACCATCCACGGAGGCGATACCAATTTCAAAATCGGTACTCCAGACCAAGGTCTCACTCATGGGTTGGCATTTCCTGCTTTGTCTGGGCCACAACCGCCCTTGGCTACCTGTCGGGAATAATTCAACCTGTACCCTGAACCTGTAGGGGTCATCGTGCGTACCAACTTTGGTTTCCAAACGTGCCGATGCCATGCGTTCGTCCGATACTGCCGATTCAACAGCTGCCGTCAAGTCGCCCTGGCCACCATTAATGCTGTTCAAGCTGCAGTGGTTGTTGCTGGTGCCGGGGCATGATTATTTCCTTTGGCTGGCTGTCCTGCTGCTGCCCGTGCAGGGCTACCTGCTGTGGCGACGACTGGGCCTGCGACCCCTGATCCAGTCGCTCCCCTTTGCCGTCGCTGGCATTCTGCTCGATCAACTGTTGGCTTCTGTCGGCCTCTTCCGGTTCCCTGCCCCCTATGTACCGGCACACCTTGCCCTGTTGTGGCTGGCATTCAGTTGGGCATTGCCTTTCTTGCCGCTGCAGCGGCTGTCGCTCCCGCTGCTGGCGCTGGTGAGTGGCTTGCTTGGTTTGGCAGGTTATGGGGCCGGCTTCCTGCTGGACGCAGTAGAGTTCGGCATCCAACCGGCTCTTGCTTTGGTCGTACTGACACTGTGCTGGCTTGTGGTGTTGCCCTGTCGTCGCTGGCTGTTGCAGCTTGAGACCCGCAGCGCTGGCCAGGCACTGGCGCTCGGGACTCTGCTGATCGCTCCCCTCAATGGCGAAGCTGCCAACAATTGGGTTGTGGTCGGTCAGGCGCGCTTCAACGTCATGTGGTTCACGGTTTACGACGCTACGCTGGAAGCCCCGTCGCCGGAATTCAGATTCCCTGCCACCACGCCTTTCAAACTGAGCCTGCAGTACCGCCGCGCTGTCAGACCAGACCAAATCATCAATGCCACGCTCAATCAGTGGCGCCAACAACAGTTGGCATGGGTGCCCGAGTGGGAATCCGTACTTCAGGCGGCGATTCCGCCGGTTGCTGCCGGCGATACCCTGCAATTACACGTTGATACCGATGGTACCGCCGCTTTGTTGCACAACGACCGCGAAGCCGCCCGCTTCGACAACCGCGACTTTGTCACCGCCTTCGCCGGCATCTGGCTCAGCGAACGCAGCACAGACCCCGGCTTTCGCCGGCAATTGATGGGAGAAACGCTATGAAATTCTGGATATTGCCGTTGTTCGTGCTGCTGTGCGGTTGCAGCAGCGTGGAGGTAAGCGACTACACCACCACCCAGCCCGGGCTTGATCTGCGCCAGTTCCTCAATGGCGATTTGCGCGCCTACGGCATGCTGCAGGATCGCAGTGGCCGCATGACTCGCCGCTTTACTGCCACTCTCAACGGCAGCTGGAATGGTGAAAACGGCACTCTGGTGGAACACTTCATCTTTGACGACGGTGAGGAACAGGATCGTACCTGGACCCTGCAACACCTCGGCGATGGCCGCTATCTGGGCAGTGCCGGCGATGTGATCGGCAATGCGGAGGGTGCCACTGGCGGGTCGGTGTTCTCCTGGCGCTACCAACTGGATGTGCCGTGGGGTGATGGCAGCATTGCCGTCAACCTCGATGACTGGCTGTACCTGATCGACAACGAGCATCTGCTCAATCGCACCACTCTCCGCAAATTCGGCTTTCGGGTGGGCGAGCTGACACTGGTAATCGAGAAAAACCCGCCGGGATGATTTGACCGTACACGACGCTTGCTGCATCTTGCCGGCACCGATGCCAGCCAGCCTCCTCCGCATGACCGCAAGCCCCGTTATCCTCGAGATCTTTGCCGACTATGTGTGCCCGTGGTGTTACCTCGGCAACGCAGTGGCGGAGAAGTTGCGCGTGCGTGTGCCGCTGCAACTCAAGCGCTCGCCGTTTCCCTTGCACGCGTCCACCCCACCGGAAGGTCTGCTGCTGAGTGAATTGCTGCACGGGGTGGATCTGGCCGGGGTGCACAAGCGCTTGTATGCCTTGATGGATGAACTCGGCCTCGAACACGGTGAGCGCGATCGCACCTACAACAGTCGTCTGGCCCAGGAACTGGGCCTGTGGGCCGACACTCAGGACGGCGGTGACCAGTTGCACAGCCTGCTTTATGGCAGCTATTTCGTGCACGGCCGCAACCTTGCTGAGCCGGACGTGCTGCTCAAAGCCGTGGCTGACGCCGGACTCGATGTCACAGCTGCCCGAGCAGTGCTGACCGACCGCACATTCCGCGCAGCTCTCGACGAGGCATGGGAGCGTGCACGCAGCTTCCAGATTACCGGCGTGCCCACCTTTGTTGCCGGTGGTTACCAGTTCAGCGGCTTCCAGCCTTTGGCCGAAATGGAAAAGTTCATCCGCTTCGTACAGGACAAAAGCGGTTCTGCTGCATGAGCACCCCGCGTTACGTATCGTTTGATCCGCTGCGTACCATCGGTTTTGCCGACACGCTTCAACTAAAACCGGCACAGATGTACGACAAGACTGGAATGCTGCAAAACGCCGAATGCGTGCTGTTCCCCGAATACTGGCAGCTCAATGCTCTGCAGTACGCATGGAAGGCCCGCGTATTTCCCAGCGAAGCCAGCTACCGCATTGGCCACAACAAAATCGAGATGACGCGTGCCTTTCTCGCCGTGGCGCCACACAACACGCCGGATACCTACATTCTTGCCAACACGCCAGCCAATGCCGAGGAACTCTGGCACAGCCTGCCGCGGCCATTCGTGGCCAAGCTACCGAAAAGCTCTCAAGGTGAAGGGGTATGGCTGATCGACACCCACAGCGACTGGCAACAGTATCTCGGCAAAGCCGATGTGCTGTACGTGCAGGAATACCTGCCGATCGACCGCGACCTGCGCATCGTGCTGGTAGGTGAGCAGATTCTGGCGGCCTATTGGCGGCTGCAGTCGCCCTACAGTTTCCACAATAACCTGTCGCGCGGTGGCGAAGCCGATTTCAGCCCGGTGCCGCAGGCGGCGCTTGATCTGGTACTGAACGTGTCGCGTGCGCTGGAGATCAACCATGCCGGCTTTGATGTGGCAATGGTAGGCGCGCGCCCTTACCTGTTTGAGTTCAATCGTTTGTTTGGCAACAAGGGTATTGAGGGCGGCGATGCCCGTATCAGTACAGCCATCCAGCAGTATCTGGCGGAAAAGCGTCGTTGATCGCATGTTGACGCTGATCAACCGGTAGCGGCTTAGGGGGCAGTAGACTGGTCCTGCAACCTGAGAGAGGAACCCTGCATGTCCGCAATCCCCAAGCACGACCTGGTCCACGAATTCCCGCAGTTCCGCGACAAGATCCACCAGCTGAAAATGTCAAACGCGCATTTTGCCAAGCTGTTCACCGCCTACCATGAAGTCGATCATGAGGTGCACCGCATCGAAACCGGCGCAGTCAATACCTCGGACGACCATCTGGAAAACCGCAAGAAAGAACGTCTGCACCTGAAAGACCAGCTCTTTCAGATGCTGACTGCGAAATAAGTCATCCAGACTTCAGCGCGCTTTGCCCAGGTAAGGTAACAACTCTGCCCTTGCCTGGGCTGCCAGCACTCCCACTTCTACTGTCACTCCCGCCGACCGCAGCAGTTCGACGCCGCGGCCGTTGTTGCGTGGGTCGGGATCAATAATGCCAACGTAAACCGTATTGATGCCGGCGGTGACGAAGGCCTTGGCGCAAGACGGCGTGCGACCATGGAATGAGCAGGGCTCGAGCGTGACATAGGCAATGACATCGGCTGCAGTGCCTTGCAATTGCAGCAATGCCATGGCTTCCGCATGCGGGCCGCCCGGCGCATTGGTGTGACCGGCTGCGATCACAGTGCCATGGCGCACCAGCACACAGCCAACCGGGGGATTATCCTGGCACAAGGCAATCGCCTTGCGACCTTCCACCAGCGCCAATTGCATGAAGTGTTCGTGATTGTGCATGCGCGTACAGTTAGAGGCCAGCGGCCACTACCTGTGCATTCATCATGTCCTGCGTCCAAGTAGTACCTTCGGGGAAACGCAGGCCGGAACCGACATCCTGGTAGGCATTGGCCGGCAATGCCGGTACCGCCACCCGCTGGCGACGGATGCTACCGCTGATCACCGCCGCGAATTCCACTTCGATCCGACCAAGCTGTACCGGACTACGGTTGGAAACGCGCGCAATAATGCGGCCGCCCTGGTCGGCGAACACTTCCGCACTTACGTAGCTGGCAGGATTGTCAGCCACATCCAGTGAAATGAACGCTGCTGTCGCCTCCTGCCCTATCTGACCCTGCGCCTGCGCTGCCTGCTGGAAGTACTGTTTGGCATTGACGCGATCACCGTCAGTCAGCGCTATCTTTCCGAGCTCATTCATCGCGATGGCGGTCGGCAGCAGTTTGGCGCTCTGCTCCAGATCGCTACGCGCAGCAGCTCGATTGTTGAGACGCGCATTGGCCACGCCGCGGCCGAGGTAGTAGTCAAAGTAGTTGCTGTCGATCGCCAGCGCTTCGTCGTAGTTGGTTAGGGCTTCGCGGTAGCGGCGCTGGTACACCATGATGTCGCCCTTGAGGCCGTGGAAACGCGGCTCGTTCGGCACCAGCTCCAGCGCTTCGTTGACATTGCCGAGCGCAACTTCGAGATCGTCGTCGGCAATGGCTTTCTCCGCCTCGTCGAACAGGTCGTAGGCCGGTTTGGTCTGTTTCAGTTTGGCGATGGCCTGTTGATACCGCACTTCGCCCACTTCGAGATCGCGACCTGCCAGCGTTGGCATCAGTGCATCCACATCGCGCTGGTTGTTGTCGACCCGTTCCTGCGATGGCGGATGGCTGGCGAACAAGCCCTCGATAAACGAGCTGGTGCGGCCCTCGGATAACCGCACGAAGGTTTGCTGCAGACTGACTGCTGCGCGCGGATCATAGCCGGCCTTCACCATGTACTGGATGCCGTAGTAGTCGGATTCGCGCTCGGCATCACGGCCGTAGGTTTGCGTGATCAGCTGCGCGCCAAGCTGGGCGCCGCCGACGATGTAGTCACCGAACGGACGCAGGTCGTCATTGACGGCCACTGCAATAGTGCCGACTGCCAACGCGCCCTGCAGCAAGGTGCCGCGCGTCATCGACTGCGCACCATGGCGGGCGGCGGCGTGGGTGATTTCATGGCCGAGCACGGCAGCCAGTTCCGCTTCGGTATTGAGCTCGTACAGCAATCCACGGTTGACGGCGATCTTGCCGCCCGGCAACGCCCACGCGTTGGGCACGCCGTTATTGAGTACCACGAATTCATAATCGAGCTGGCGATCGCTGACGGCAGCGAGCCGCTGACCCACCTCACTGACATAAGCAGTGAGTTCAGGATCTACTTCGAACTGGCCACCCTGGCTCTGCTGCGAAGGCCCGTATTGCTCGGCACCGATCTGGCGCTCCTGCGCTTCCGACACCAGCGACAGTTCGTTGCGTCCTGTCACCGGATTGACGGCGCAAGCAGTGACAAGGCAGAGTGAAGCTAGAGTGGCAATGGCAGAGAGCTGGCGAGACACGCGGTATTCCTCTGGTAATCCGGCTGGAGTCATGAGGCCGACATTCTATTGCGCTTGTTTACACCGAGAAACATCGCGCCCCCGCCATTCATAGCACGTTCAGGACAGAAAATTCAGGAAAGTAGTACTGAGGAACCCATGTTGAAACCCCTTATTCCCCTTTTTATGGCGCTGTCACTGGCCAGCTGGTGCCACGCCCAGGACGACGTTGTGCTGATCGATTCGGCCGCCCAGCAACCGCTACTGACGCCACTCGATCGCCAGTTCATCGTCGCGCGGCTGGCGCAGCTGGATCTGTCCGAATGCCAGACCCGTATCCTGCGCGAACGCCCTCGTATCGTGTATCGCCAGCTGAGCCTGCCGCATCGTGGTCAACCGCTGCATATCAGTGTGGCGGCCGACGTAATGCGCACGCTCAACATGGTGATCTATATCCAGAACGGCAAGGAATGGCGCGAGTTCTACGACTGTCGGCGCGATACGCTGCTGCCGGCGCTTGCCATCATCGCCACTGCGCAAATCGATACCAAAGCTCTCGGCCAGGAAGAAATCGGCAGCAATGTAATCCGGCAGGAAGTGCTGGCACGTCACAGTCAGCTCTCCAGCCACGAGCCCAGCAAATTGATGGCTCGCACCGACAGCGACGACATCAATTCGCTGTATCTCGACTTCACACTGTCGTCAAAGCACCCGCTGTTTGCCAGTGCTTCGCCACTGGTACGGGTGCAGGAAGTGGCCGCCGATGTACTGGAGAATTTCATTCCCGGCGACGAGGAATACCTGATGCAACTGTACCTCGCCTTCACCGGCCGCCTGTCGCAGTACGTTGGCACCCGCGATTCATCACCGGTAGTCGCACGCCGTCTCAATCCGTCTGTGTTCTACCGCATGTGGAGTTCGGATGATTCCTGGCTCGATCTGGGCTTTGCCCACGAATCCAACGGACAGCACATCAGCACACCAGAAAGTTATGAGCGTGAACGCGCCCGTTATATCGCCAAAGGCGAAGACCCTGACTTTGCCCGCGATGCCATCAGCCGCGGCTGGGATTATTCATTCATCGAATGGCGGCAGGAATGGAACAGCAAGCTGCGCTCACAACTCAGCCTCAGCCACTACCTGCAAAAGGGGCCGCAGCAGGGTTTGAGCGAGGAATACTACACATGGGAAGACAACGGCACCCAACTGCGCCCGCGCCGCCAGTACGACGGTGTCCGCCTGAAACTGCAATACAACTTCAACCGCAGCCGTTGTTTCCTCGGTGACTCGTTCGTGTGCTTCAAGGAACTGGAACTGACTCAGGAAACCGGTTACTCGGCGATGTTCGACAACAACACCACGACAGTCGAATTCACTGCTGATTTATTCGGTCTGCCGATCCAGCTGTGGGGCCGCACCGGCTACAACAGCGACCTGGTGGACTACTACAACTACAGCAACAGCTGGGGGCTGGGATTTGAGTTGGTGACGCCGTAGCGGACGACTGGCGACTCTTTACCGGCAGCTGCTGCCTGGCGTTACCAGTTGTTGATGATCAGCAGCACGCCGGCCACTGCAGTCAGTGCCAGCACGATGCGGTTGAACCACGTTTGCGAAATCCAGTCGAGAAACTTCCTGCCGCCGAAGGCACCGGCATAAACCAGTACTGCCACCAGCGCCAACGAGGCCGCATAGTGCGGCTGGAACACACCCTGGACGATGAAGATCGGCAGCTTGGCGGCATTGGCAAACGCGAAGAATACCGATGCGGTACCGACGAAGGTGCGTTTGTCGAGATTCAGCACGAGGAAGTAGATGGAGAGAATGGGACCGGCCGAATTGCTGATCGTGGTCGCCAGCCCCGCCAGACTGCCGGAGCCTGTACGAGCCACATCCGGATGCGCCAGTGCCCAGCGGGTGATTGCTGGCCGCAGCGGTTCCATCGCCACCAACAGCAGCACCATCACGCCTATGGTCAGCCCGAGCGCGCGATTGTCGAGCCGGCCCAGCACAACAGCGCCGGCCATGATGCCAGCCACCACCGGCAACAACATTTTGCGCAGTTCCTGCCAGTTGGCCTGCCGCCAATACATTCGTACTGCGGCTGAGTCGCCGATCAAGAACAATACAAGTGAAATGCCAAGCGCATCGCGTGACGGGAACCACAGCGCAATCGTTGCTGCCACCAATGGCCCCAGCGATGGCATGCCGCCTTTGATAAAGCCGGTGCCCAGCGCCATAGCGGCCAGAAACAGCAGATCATTGAGCGGCAACAGTTCCATCAAACCCGACTACTTCAACTGCTCGGGAATGCAGCCGAATGGTTTTATTTCCAGCGCCGAGGGAGCGTACTCGGCTTCCGACAACGGAAAATCACGCGTGTAGTAGCCGGAATCACTTTGCTCCAGTGCCAGCTTGATGCGGTTGGCTGCCTTGTCAAAAGTTATGCGCTCGACTGTGCGCAGTTGGTTGGTGTTCAACAACGCAGTAGTGGGTTTGCCTGGAATATCAACGAACTGGTTCAGCACGCCTGGTTTGTAGTGATCAGTCTCGATCACCAGCGTGTCGCCTTCCATGCGACCACGCGAATAACCCAGTGTGGTTTCCGCTGTATTGGCTGGCGCCGCCGCTTCGTTCATGTGCACCACGCGCTTGATATCCATCCACTCGTGCTGGATGACGATGTTGTTGCCATCCTGCTTGATCGCCATCGGTGTGCCCGGCGCAAACCAGCCGCGCCGAATGGCCACAGGTTCACAGCGATAAGTTGGATCCATCGTGAACGGATCATATTTGTCCATGGCCGCTTTGGCAGCATCGGTGAGGAAGTCGGTCATGAACTGCGGGCCGCTGGTTGGCCTGTTGGTAGGCTGCAGCATCCAGACGCCGAACATCGTATCGCGCTGGGCAATCTGGGGCGGTGCAGCCTGCTCGGCTCCGCGCGGACCATTGACGCTGACGGCGCGACCATCCGGGTAGTACACCATGTCGAAGAAACATTCATTGGCTACCCGACGATGGGCGGAGCCGGTGATGCGCAGTTCAGTGCCGGGCTTCAGCATGTCCGGCGACAGGCCGTTGCGTTCCAGCTGGGTGTATCCGTGGCTTTCACAGCGCCACTCGGCCACGCGACCATCGGCATCGGTGGCGCGGATATGCACATAGGCATGCGGGTTACGCTGTTCAAACTCGGTAACGACGCCGGTGATGTCGACTTTCTTGCTGGCGTCGTAGTGCGGTGCAAAACTGTGATGGGCATGGGCGACGTTGGCAATCAACAGTGCGCCGGCCAATGCGGTAAATTGTAATTTCATGTTTCTCCCCCCTCAGAAGAAAAAAGGGTGATAAATGATCACCCTTTTTTTGTTATCAGTACTCGACCCACTGTTGGTAGCGTCACGAGCGCAGTAGCTACTATGGTTGGGCGTTGGCGTAACGACCTACGTAAGCTGCTTTCGCTACTACCTTGCCCTGCATCGCCGCCATCACCTGATCACGGGTGGCGCCTTCCGGCAGGTCGAGGTTGGCGCTGAGTGCATAGAATTCCCACACATAGTGGTGGAAGCGGTCTTTCAATGGAGCGCCTGAGCCCATATAACCCGGTGCGTTGCGGATGTTGTTGCCGTTGACACTGCCTGCCGGCAGCTGGCCTTCGGCAATGGTGGCCGATGGAATATTGAATGCTACCCAATGGGTCACATCGCCGGTATTGCCGCCGATTGCGACTTCAATGTCATGCATGATGATGGCGAAGCTCTTGGCAGTTTCCGGTGCGCCGATGATGGTGAAATCAGGCTGTACATTGTCACCGTGGGAAGTGAAGCGGATCGGGATGATGCCGCCGTCTTCAAACGCTTCGCTGCGCACTTGCATGTTCGGCAGCTGGAAGCCCTGGGCAACAGCCTGCTGGGCGGTGGACACCAGCGCCACAAGGGCGAAGGCAAGACCGGCGAATTTATTCATGGGTTACTCCTCAAAAGATGGGTGCTGCTGTTGTTTGTAATGGAACCGAATCAGGTGATTCAGGGCGCGCCGATGGTACTCGTGGCGAGCCGGCAGAGTAAACCGGCTTACCGTGCGTGTACTTGAACAATGCTGATCAAGTCGTCTTTCCCGCGCAAGCGGGAATCCAGCCGGCTGATTTCACTGGATCCCCGCTTGCGCGGGGATGACGGAGCAATACTCTTTCAACGTGGCCCTTACTCCTGTTTCAACCGCAGCGCGACCAGTTCACCCGGATGGCCGGTGTCACCTACTGGCACCACGATGTACTGGATGCCGTCGATCGCATAGGTCATCGGCAGACCGGTCTGCTTGGCCGGCAATTCGATCTCGCTGAGGATTTCGCCGGTGGCTTTGTCATGCGCACGAAACTTGCGACCGCCGCCGGTCTGGCCACCATAAAGACCGGCGCCTTCACCAGCGAACAAAAGCGACTTGGTGAGCAGCAAGGCACCACGATCACCGGTACCGGTGCGGGCCGGCACTGCTACGCCCTGCAATTTTGCGTGGTTCTTGATTTCATCCGGCGTGTCGGCGTTGGCGATCATCCATTTGTGATCGCCACTGTTCATGTCGATTGCGGTGATGCGGCCATAGGGCGGCTTGATGATCGGCAGCCCGAACGGGCCTTCGAGCGGAATGCCGCGCGAGGTCATGGCGTAGTCGAATTCGGGCTGCGGCCTGGTGCCCTTGCCCAAACCCACCTTCATCGGATGCGAGGTAGACGGGATGTACAGCATATTGGTGTCTGGATCGAACGCCACGCCCTGCCAGTTGGCACCACCACCAAAGCCGGGCATGAACACGGTGGCAAGATTGGTTTCGGTGACGAGTGACGGCGGTGTAAACAAGGGGCCGTAGGTGTAGTTCTTCAGTATGTTCAACGCTTCCGCACGCAGCTCGGGAGTGAAGTCGATCAGATCGTCTTCTTTCAGGCCTACCGTTTCAAACGGCGCCGGTTTGCTCGGGATTGGCTGCGTTGGCGACAACTGTTCGCCCGGCACGCCGTTCTGCGGCACTGGTGTTTCGACGATGGGCCACACTGGCTCGCCGGTCACACGGTTGAAGGTATATACCATGCCCTGCTTGGTGACCTGGATCGCAGCCGGAATCTGTTTGCCATCGACATTCAGCTCGGCGAGTACCGGGCCTGTCGGTGGATCGTAGTCCCACACATCGTGATGCACGAACTGGAAGTGCCACAGACGCTCACCGGTTCTGACATCAAGTGCGACAAGACTTTGCGTGAAGAGGTTGTCGCCAAGGCGATGACCGCCATACATATCACCGGTAGCCGCTTCCACCGGCACGTAGACAATGCCGCGCTCCTGGTCGGCCGACATCACCGCCCACGAGCCGGCGTTACCGGTGTAGTTGTTGCTGTCGTTGCGCCAGCTTTCAGTACCGAATTCACCGCTGCGCGGAATGGTGTGGAATTTCCACAGCTCTTTGCCGGTGGCTGCATCGAAGCCGCGGATGCTGCCGGACACGCCCTGCTTTGACGCTGGCGAGCCGCCGGAGCCAAACGCAGCGCCAACCACCAATACATCACCAACGACAGTGACAGGTGCAGTGAGGCCAATTGGAATGGTTTCGTCTTCTACTTCAAAGCGGTCTTCGAGATTGGTGCGCAGATCGACGCTGCCGTTCTCGCCGAAGCCTGGATCAGGACGGCCGGTGGCGGCATCAAGACTGATCATCTGGTAACCCGGAGTCACCGTGATCAACCGCGTCTGGCCGTCTTTGCGCCACGCCGACAAACCGCGACCGGAGTTGACGCGCGGACCGCCACGACTGCCTTCATCGAAGCGGTACATCCACAACGATTCACCGGTGACCGGATCAATCGCGACCACATCACGGCGACGACCAGCGGTGGTGTACAGCACGCCATCCACCATCAACGGAGTGGCTTCGTAGTTGAATTCGGGTTGCGGGCCATGGTTGCTGGTATTCCAGCGCCAGGCGATTTCCAGATTCTGGACGTTGTCTTTGTTGATGTAGTCGACAGCCGAGTAATGGGTAGAGCCGGTGTCACCGTGGTAGTTCAGCCACTCGGCATTGACGACACGTTGCGCTGCGCTCGGGCCTGCCTGCAGCGACGTCACCCGCAGCGGCTCCTGTGATTCATCCAGTTTGATCTGTACCAGTTGGCCGGCATCGCTACTCATGGCGGTGGTGCCGGCCGGCAGTCCGTTCTGCTGCAGCATGAAGGCGATCAGCGACGCATATTGCGCCGGTGAAAATCCGCCACGGTTGTTGACCGGCATCGTGGTGGCAGTGATCTGGTACAGCGCAGCCAGCGACTGGCCTGACCACTTGGCCCAGAAAGCGGGACCTACCAGCGCCGGGCCGCCCTCGCTGCCACGCAAGGTGGCGCCATGGCATTCGATGCAGGAACGTTGATACAGCGTGGCGCCGGCAGCGGCCTGCTGGGCACTGAAAACACCATCGAGTGTGGAAGTGTTTTGGGCCAACGAAACGGACGCGGAAACTGCCAACAAGGCAGCCGCGATAGTGCGGAGCGTAAAGGTTGGACGCTGCATGAAATCCCCTGAAAAGAACGGACTATGGCTGTTTTTGTGGCGCCGATGATCGCTTGGCACCCAGACCTGCGCAAGCCGAAAGCGGTACTTGCACGCTGACTCCTTTTTTGGCGTTGGTTATTCGCCAGGCAGCGAATAAACCACTTTGGTACCGTCGAGTTTCACCAGCCCGCGGCTGGCCAATTCTGCCAACACAGCTTCGGCTTCCGCGGCAGGAATCTGCTTGTTGGCGCGCATGGTGCCGAGCAGGGTTTTGACAGTGGCTGGCCGCGACGTGCTCCGCCGCATCAGGTTGCTGATTGCCGCCTGCACGAACTCCTCGCCCACCAGCTTGGAGCCAGCTGTTGCTTCCTTCAATTCCTTGACAGCAGTGACTGGCGGCAGCGCCTTCTTGGCTGACCGTGTTGCCCTGGTTCTTGGCTTCGGAGTTGCCGCTACCGGTTTTGTTTTTGGCTGGGGCGCGGCCTTCTTTGCCTCCGGTACGACGACGGGGGCTGAAAGGCCCGGCATCTGTTCAATGGCCGGCACCCGCTTGCACTGGATTCCTTTGCCCAGCAGATGCTTGATCAGCGAATCAAAGCCGGTGTCTTTCGAGACAATATAGAACGCCCCCTGCGGGTGTTCAGCCGTGAGCTTGCCGAGGTAATAGGTGATATGGAAATCGAGGGCATTGGCGCCGGACACGCCGAGCATAATGTAATCAGCGCGCTTGCCGAGGTCGTGCATGGCCAGCACCAGATCCACCGGCAACCTGGCGTTCTTCGGACCAAGGAACACTTTGACCTGGAAATGTTCGCCCTTGAGCAGCGCTAGCGATTTGACCTGGACGTTTTCGAAATCGATGAGGACGTAAGAGGTTGTCATGCAGTTCCTGCGCAGCCATTCAGAAAGTTGATGGGCAAGGACTGCGTGTTGCACGGTACCTTTTGTAGAGGGGCTGGATCAACAAAGCCTTTGTGACTGAGACGTATCCATCGTCCTCGCGAAGCATTACGTCGTCCCCGCGAGGCTATCCGTCGTCCCCGCGAAGGCGGGGACCCCGACAATTCAACGCATTGGATTCCCGCCTTCGCGGGAATGACGAACCGTTGAGATAGCCGGCACCCTTTCCGTAAGGCTTTCACTAACTGATTGGCAATGCTTCGCAACCGCTACTATGTTGAAGGCGACTCTTCAAGGATGGTGCAGCGTGAAACAACCCTGCGTGTATATGCTGGCCAGCCGGCCCAATGGCACACTCTATGTGGGCGTGACGTCGCAGTTGTTGCAGCGAGTCTTCCAGCACCGCACAGGGTCAGTTGCCGGCTTTACCCACCGCTGTGGAGTGAAAATGCTGGTGTGGTTTGAGATGCACGACAACATGGAAAACGCGATCGGACGCGAAAAGGCAATCAAAAAGTGGCGCCGTCAATGGAAAGTGGCATTGATTGAGCAGACCAATTCCAGCTGGGTAGATTTGTTTGAAGACCTGCTATGAGGGCTGTTTTGCGACTGTCGTCATCCCTGCGAAAAACTTGTCATCCCTGTGAAAGACTCGTCATCCCCGCGAAAGGCTCGTCATCCCCGCGAAAGGCTCGTCATCCCCGCGAAAGCGGGGATCCCGACAATTCAACGCATTGGATTCCCGCCTTCGCGGGAATGACGGGCTGAGCGCGATGACGATGACGATGACGATGGTGATGGC
>CAISOD010000200.1 GCA_903887045.1 uncultured Gammaproteobacteria bacterium
CGGTGCGCTGTTTGACGACGGGGATCAGCCAATCCTGATACGGCAAGCCGCCCACCATATCGACGCCGAGGTTGGCCATGTGCGGTGAAGAGGAGATATCGTTGCCATCGCTGACGAGGTCTTCGCCACTCTCCTGCCGCCTTGGTGTGGACGGCACCCAGATGCCGGACAGATCAGGTTTGCCATTGGGCAAGCGCGGCACCGGTGCGTGCATGTCCACCGAGCCATCGGCCTTGCGCGGCACGCCGGCGGTGGGATAGTCCACCCACTGCGCAGCGACGGGTGTTGCGGCCAGCGCCAGCACCACAAGCGCCTGGGCGAAAGTTGAAGGAGACAATAACAAGCGGCGGTGAAGTAGCGGCATAGGACACTCCATTGGCATGCGGTGGGCTGTGCTGGTATGGCGGCGGCAGTATAGCCACAGTGGGTGATTGGCTTACAAGCCCCAGCAAAGCTGACTTGCCGGGAAAACCGCTCTATGCTCGGCACAAGAGGGCCGAGCAAACCGTCATTCCCGCGCAAGCGTGCCGAGCAAACCGTCATTCCCGCGCAAGCGGGAATCCACCGTGATTGGATCCCCGCTTGCGCGGGGATGGCGGGACGTGCGAGGTATGACAACGAAGTACTTGTTCAGCATTACCGAAGTTGGTCATTCATAACTACAAGGAGGCACCATGATGCTCGTCCGCAGCCTGTCCCGCTCCGCTTCTGTCTTGATCCTTTCCGCCCTCACCAGCCTTGCGGCTGCCCAGCAACTGCCCGCCGATCTCAACCCGCAATCGCTGGCGCGACTGCCCTATGTGCAACGCAAAGACACCGACGACAGCGCCAAACGCCTGTTCGATATCTTCGTGCGCAACAGCAACAGCCCTACCGACACGCTCACCGGCCCGCTCGCCTTCGCCGCCTACAACCCGGCGGTAGCCACTGCGCTGCTGGACCTGCACGACGGCGCCGTGGGCAAAGGCACGCTGGATGCGCATGTGCGCGAACTCGCGATTCTGGTGGCCTGCCGCGAAACCAACTACAACCTCGAATGGAACGCCCATATGCCAGCGGCTCTGAAAGCCGGCGTGGAACAGAAGGTAGTCGATGTGGTGCAGAACAATGCTGAACTGACCGGCGTGAGCGAAGCCGATGCCGCCGTAATCCGCTTCGGCCGCGAACTGCTGCGCGACCGCAAGATGAGCTCCGCCACCTTTGCCAAAGCCAAGGAACTGTTCGGCGACAAAGGCGCGATGGATCTGGTGGCAGTGATGAGCACTTATGCTGTGAGCGGTTTCTACGCGATTGCTGTCGACGAGCATGTGCCGGCAGACAAACCACAGCTGCCGCGCTGAACCGGAGAAACAAGCTCATGCGCAAATCCCTGCTCTCTGCTGCACTGACTGTTGCCACCGTGCTGACGTATCCACTGACTACGCTGGCACAGCATGAAACCGGCGCCGACCTCTTCAGCGGCGAGCAGGTGTTCCAGAACCTGTGCGCCAACTGCCACGGTATCGACGGCGCACTGGTGCCCAACGTGGATCTTGGCCACGGCGTGTTCCGCCAGCCGTATACCGATGCCCAACTGGTGACGGTGATTCTCAAAGGCATCCCCAACACGCCGATGCCGGGCAACCCGACGATGAGTGAAGAGCAGGCGCAGCTGGTAGTGGATTACCTGCGCAGCCGCGCAGTGGACAGCAGCAGCGCACTGGCAGGCGATGCAACCAAAGGTCGTGCCTTGTTCGAAGGCCGTGGCGACTGTTTGAGCTGCCACATGGTGGCCGGCCAAGGCTCACCACTCGGCGGTGAACTCAGCCGCATCGGCGATTCGCGCACCGCAGGCGAACTCATCCAATCCCTGCGTGCACCCAACGCCGTGGTGCAACCGAATCAACGCCATTACACAGTCACCACCGCTGAGGGCACCACTGTCAGCGGCCGCCTGCTCAACCGCGATGCCTTCAGCGTGCAGCTGCTCGATAGCAGCGGCAAGCTGCGCTCGTTCAACAACGACAAACTTCGCGAAGACGGCTTTGCTGCATCGCCAATGCCTGCACTGGGCGCTGACTGGAAAGATCAGGACATAGCCGATCTTGTTGCCTACCTCGCCTCACTCAGAGCCCCTGCTAAACAAGGAGCAACGCCATGAAGACCCTTTCCTCCTTCGCTGCGCTACGGCGGACAGGCCGCCTTAAAGCACTTGCTGCTTTAGCAGCAGTTTTTATGGTTAACGGTGCCGTTGGGCAGGTGAGCTTCGAGCGTGTACTTGATCCCTCAGCCGAACCCCAAAACTGGCTCAGCTACTCCCGCACCCTCAACAACCAACGCCACAGCCCACTCAAACAGATCGACACCAAGAACGTGGCCGATCTCGAACTCGCCTGGGTCTGGCAAGCCAAGTCCCTCGAAAAATTCGAAGCCACACCTCTCGTAGTAGATGGCGTGCTCTACACGGTGCAGGCACCGAATGACGTCATCGCGCTCGACGCCGCCAGCGGCCGCATCTTCTGGACCTATCACCACGAACCCGCGCCCAGCCGTACCTGCTGCGGCCGCGTGAATCGCGGGCTCGCCATCCTCGGCAACACGCTGTTCATGGGCACGGTGGATTCGCACCTGCTCGCCATCGACGCCCGCAGCGGCAGCCTCCTGTGGGACACCGTAGTGGCCGACGCCGGCGCCAACTACTCCATCACCATGCCGCCCATGATCGTGCGCGACAAGGTCTACATCGGCACTGCTGGTGGCGACATCAACATCCGCGGCTTCGTTGCCGCTTACGACACCACCACCGGCAAGGAACTGTGGAAACGCCACACCATCCCCGGCCCCGGCGAACCCGGCAACGAAACGTGGAGCGGCGA
>CAISOD010000201.1 GCA_903887045.1 uncultured Gammaproteobacteria bacterium
GGAGATGTTTGCTCGAAAACCGAGCAAACATCTCCGACCCCTTTGGTCAGATCGTGCGGCCGCGAAGGAATTCTTCGATGGCGCGCAGGTTGCCGCGTACGGCGTCCATATTGGGGTGTACTTCGAGGGCAGCGCTGAAGGCATTGCGGGCACCTTCAAAATCGCGTTTGCCCATGCGCACCAGGCCGCGGCCGGACAAGGCGCCGAAATGGAAGGGTTCCAGTTCCAGTGTTTTCTGGATATCCAGTTCTGACTTGTCATGCTCACCCATCAGGTAGTACAGGGTGGCGCGTTTGTTCCAGGCCTCGGCGTATTGCGGTGCCAGTTGCACCAGTTCAGTGAAAGTGGCGAGGGCGCCACTGATGTTATTGCTGTTCATCTGTGCTATGCCGGAAAACATAAGCTGGCTGGTCGCTGGATCATCATGTTCAACCCAGAGTTGCCAGATGGCTTCTTCAACTGGCGCAGCTGCGTCCATGTCGGGCGCATCGTGCAGCTGCTTGAAGAGCTCTTCCAAACGCGGATCATTCTGGTCGGCCAGCGCCGCAGAGCCAAGCAGCAATGTGGCAAGCAGTGAAGTAGTCAACAAACCTTGCATGGAACGCCCCGGAGCAGAAAGAAATTCCAACTTACTCTGGTATCCTCTTCCCATCAATATCCAGTAGCGATCAGCCTTAACCATCGCCCCTTTGTGTGGCAGCAATATCTGTCGGAGTCGCCAGTATGAGACGTTTTGCCCTTGCTGTTTTTGCGTTTTTGTTTTGCGCAGTTTGCCAGGCCCAAATCCTGAATCCCTTGCCGGGCATGGAGACACAGGTGCCTGTGCTTACCGAGAAGACCACTATCAAGCTGGAGACCACGGCCGGTGTCGTGATGGTAGAGGTATATCCCCAGGCAGCGCCCAATGCAGTAGAACGTTTTGTCGAATTGGTGAAGAGCGGGTTCTATAACGACACGCCAGTCTCGCGCGTGGTGCCCGGCTTTGTGGCGCAGTTCGGCGTCAACTGGCGCGAACCGCACAAGCAGTGGGAGAACAAGACCTTCGACGACGATCCTTCGTTGTTTGCGCTTGAGCGTGGCACGCTCGCATTCGCCAAGGCCGGCATCGACAACAACTCCACCCAGGTCTTCATCAACTACGCCGAGAACAACCGGCTTGCAGTGCGGATGTACAATTTCACCACCTTTGGCAAAGTAGTGAGTGGCATGGAACTGGTGGATATGTTCGTTGAAGTAGGCGAGCCAGGCATGGGGTTGGACCAGGAACGTCTGTGGCTGGACGGTGGCGCCTATCTCGATTCGCTCGAGCTGAAGCCCACCATGATCCTGCGCGCGAGCATAGTGAAGTAGACATGAAGCATAGCCACATCCTGTTCGCCAGCCTGATCGGCACCACTATCGAATTCTTTGATTTCTATATCTACGGCACGGCAGCCGTTTTGGTGTTTCCGTCACTCTTCTTTCCCGGTTCCGATCCCGCCACTGCCACGCTGCAGTCACTTGCCACCTTTGCGCTGGCGTTTTTTGCACGGCCGCTCGGCTCTGCGCTGTTCGGTCATTTCGGTGATCGCATCGGTCGCAAGGCCACGCTGGTGGCAGCCTTGCTGACCATGGGGCTGTCGACGGTCCTGATCGGTTTGCTGCCGACTTACGCCAGCATCGGCGTTGCCGCACCGGCGCTGTTGGCGCTGTGTCGCTTCGGCCAGGGTATAGGTCTTGGCGGTGAGTGGGGCGGCGCAGTGCTGCTCGCCACCGAGAACGCGCCGCCTGGAAAACACGCGTGGTACGGCATGTTCCCGCAGCTGGGCGCCCCTATCGGTTTCATTTTCGCCAACGGCATGTTTGTGCTGCTTGGCAGTACCTTGAGCGACGAACAGTTCTTCAGCTGGGGCTGGCGTATTCCGTTCCTGGCGAGCTTGCTGCTGGTGTGGGTTGGGCTATACGTGCGCCTGCAACTCACCGAAACGCCGGCATTCAAGGCGACACTCGAACGCAACGAACGGGTTGAAGTGCCGCTGGTCGCCGTGTTGCGCGATCACGGAGCTATCCTCGGGCTGGCCACGCTGGCAGCAGTCACGACGTTTGTCGTGTTCTACCTGATGACAGTGTTTACACTCAGCTGGGGCACCTCGCAGCTCGGCTTCGTGCGGCAGGACTTCCTGATCCTGCAGATCATCAGCGTGATCTTCTTCGGTTTGACGATTCCGTTGTCGGCCAAACTTGCCGACCGCTTCGGTCGCGTTGAAATGCTGATTGCAGCGACACTTCTGATTATCGTGTTCGGGCTGGCGTTCGGTCCCTTGTTCAGCAGTGCCGACAGTGGCCGCGTGTTGTTGATGTTGTCGCTCGGGCTGGCCTGCATGGGGCTGACCTATGGCCCGCTCGGCACCACGCTGGCGGCGGTATTTCCGACATCAGTGCGTTACACCGGCGCCTCGCTGGCATTCAACCTGGCCGGCATCCTCGGCGGTTCGCTGGCGCCGTATATAGCAACCTGGCTTGCCGGCAATTACGGCATTGCAGCAGTCGGTTATTACCTGTGTGGTGCCGGTACGGTCTCACTCGTCGCGCTGCTGCTGATCAAGCGCCGGGGCAGCTAGTGCTATTGGTGGGTGCCTGATTTGGCAGTCCTTGCTTGACACCCCACAGGCATTCACTTAGAACCACGCGCGAGCGCAGTCGAAGTTACACGAGGCTCCCGCACCAGAAGAAATCGGCCAACGATTCAAGAGGGAGAGACCATGACCATTGCCACGGCTGCGCATCCGCGCAAACCCGGCTTCACCAAGCTTGCTTTATTACACTTGCTGCCATCGCTGCTGTTGGGGGCGTTGCCACCCGCTGTCCATGCTCAGTTCGGTGCCGGCTACGGCCCGCCCTTGCAGGTAGAACCTGCGGCGCGTGAATTCGCCACCGGCGACGAGCACTACGCCTGGCTGCTGCAACAGGCCAAGGGCGGCACTCAGCACACGCAAGAGTCGGTGCCACGTTGGGACGGCCTGTGGGACACCGCCGGCAACACCCACATGGATCTGTTTGTCGACGGCGGACTCGCTGGCGGCACCGTGCGCACCGGCGTGCTGACGCCAGCCTATGAAGTTGCCTTCCGCGAACGCTGGCGCCAGCAACAGGAGGAAGGCCAGGTGCGCTACGACAGACTCTCCCACTGCGAGCCCGCCGGCATGCCGCGCTGGTTGCTGGAGCCTTATTCGCACGAGTTCGTCAACCTGCCGCAGCAGTCGTACCTGATCAACGACTTCGCCAATGCGATACGGCGCGTCTACATAGGCCAGGAGCACAAGAACCTGTACGGCACCCATTCATGGATGGGCGACACTGTGGGTTTCTGGGACAACGACAAACTGGTGATGCATACCAAGTACCTGTTGCCCGCCGATTTCACCCGCTGGTCGCCAATGACCAGCAACCTGTTCGAAGCGGTGGAAAGCTGGCAGCTCAAACACTATGGCGATGGTATCGACAGACTCGAAGTACAAGTCACCTTCTACGATCCGCATGCGTTCACCAAACCACTGAATGCTGTATACGCCTTCAAGCACGCTACCGCGCTGCAGGAGGCCGGCCATCGCCCGCAACACTGGGAGTGCGAGCAGAGCAGCAATTCCTACCTCGATGAGAACGGCTTCACCAATTTCCGCCTGCCGGGCGAGGAAGGCTACAAGGACCCGCGCGGCTCCACACTGTTCCCCGAATTGCCGGGACAGACGCGCGACCCGATCTACAACACTACGCTGACGACAGAATAAGAGGCCGCTGCCATGAAGAAGAACAAAGTCGTAATCCGCTTGTTGTGTGCATTTTCACTGGCTGCGGTGGCTGGCGTTGCCGTTGCCCACCATTCCTTCAGCATGTTTGATCGTGAGACCCAGCAGGTGATTACGGGCACTGTTGCCCGTTGGGCCTTCAATAATCCGCATTCCTGGCTCTATCTCAACGTGAAGAACGAGGACGGCAGTGGCGAAACCCTGTGGAGCTTCGAAGGTGCCGCGCCGCCGCAGTTGATCGGTCGTGGCATCACCGGCAATTCCTTCAAGCCAGGCGACACGCTGACGCTGATGTACTGCCCCTTGGCCGATGGCCGCCAGGGTGGCGCCATGGGGTGGGTCAAAGTGGACGACACCACCTTCCTGATTCCCAGCGATGGCGGTTGCCGCACCGACGAAGCCACTGTTACCCGCTGGAAAGAGTGGCTTGGCAAAGGCATCCGTTCCAACAAGGACGCAGCACTGTAGTTCCGCTTCAGTCGTCGCTTGTTCGATAATTGCGCAGAAAAAGTGAAAGCCGTTACCGCTAGGCGTCATCCGTGAAAGAGCGGTGGCGCTGGCGGGTTCCCATCGGTTCTCATTCGCCGGTTTCCGTTCCCCTGTTTTGACGGTAGTTTTCATGCGCAGCAGTATCCGCACGGTCTCCCTTGAATTGTCCCGCTCGTCCCTTGCAAGCTTTATCAGTGCTGCTGTTGCCGCCTCGGTAGTGGCCGCTTTGTCACCCCCGGCAGCCGCCCAGCCCCCCGTCGAGCGCAAACAGATACAGGCAACGCGGGTGGATCGCCCGCCAGTTATGGACGGCAAGCTGGATGATGAGGTGTGGAAACAAGCGGTGCCAATCACCGACTTTCACCAGACCCGCCCCGGCGACGGTACTGCTGCATCAGAAGCCACCGAAGTTTCTGTTGTCTATACCGAAGACGCGATTTACATCTCGGCCCGCATGGGCGACAGCGATCCCGAACTGATCGCAGCGCCCACCATACGCCACGGCCAGGGCCTCGGCCCCGACGATCGACTGATCGTCATTCTCGACCCGTTCAACACGCAACGTACCGGCTACCGTTTCGAGACCAACCTCAATGCCGTGCGCCACGATGCGCTGTATCAGAGCGTCGGCGCGTTCTCGGCCGATTGGAGCACGATCTGGGACGTGCAAACCTCGCGTGACGAGAACGGCTGGAATGCCGAAATAGAAATCCCGTTCAAATCACTGCCGTTTGACCCCACCACTGAAAAGTGGGGCTTCAACTTCGGTCGCGGCATACGCCGTCGTGGTGAAGAAATGGCATGGATGTCCTACAACCGCACTTTCAATCCGAGTATCTCCGGCGAACTCAACGGCATGCGCGGCATGAACCAGGGCGTGGGGCTCGACGTGGTGCCGTCGTTTTCGATGACCAGCCAAAAGCGGCATGCGCTCAATGTCACCGACTACAACGAGCAGCCATCTCTCGACGCTTTCTACCGCCTGACCCCGTCACTGAATGCAGCACTCACCATCAATACCGACTTCTCTGCCACCGAAGTCGACAACCGCCAGGTGAATCTCACCCGTTTCAACCTGTTCTTTCCGGAACGGCGCGACTTCTTCCTCAACGATTCCGACTTGTTCCAGTTCGGCAACATCAGCCAGACCGGCAACAATGCGGTTGCCGCAGCAGCGCGGGAGAACGCGCGACCGTATTTTTCACGCAAGATCGGTCTCGGTCCCGGCGGCGCGCCGATTGACGTTGAGTACGGTGCCCGTGTCAGCGGTCGTGTAGGGCGCTGGAATATCGGCACCCTGGCCGTGCGGCAGGGCGAGTACGGCGCCATCGACAAGCAGGATCTGTTCATCACCCGCATGTCGGCCAACGTACTGAAAGAATCCAACGTGGGTTTCATCCTGACCGACGGCAACCCGTCTTCGAATGTCGACAACACCGTGATGGGCGTCGATTTCCGCTATCTCAATACCAGGCTCGCCAATGGTCGCCAGCTCGAAAGCGATGCCTGGTTCCAGCAATCCGAAACGCCGGGTCTGAAAGGTGAGGACAGCGCCTTCGGTATCGGTTTCCGCATGCCGAAGAACACAGGAATGCGTGCCGGCATTGGCTACAAGGAAGTGGGAAAAAACTTCAATCCGGCCATGGGATTCGTCAACCGCACCAATGTCCAGGACCTGTTCGGTGATATTGGCTACACCCATTTCTTTGCGCGTGGTGGTTTTCTGCAATCCGCCTTCAGCGGCATTGATGCCCAGCGTATCGAAACCATTGGTGGTGGTTTGCAGAGCGAGGCCATCCAGTTCCGCCTGCTCGAAGTGGAAGCCAACACGCGCGACAGGGCATTTTTGCAGTATCAGCAGAACCGCGAGGTGGTGCAGGCGCCGTTTACGCTGTACCGCGAACCGGGTCGCTCCGTCGTGGTACAGAATGGCGACTACGACTTCGACGAGGTCACTGTTGGTTTTAACACCGCCAAC
>CAISOD010000202.1 GCA_903887045.1 uncultured Gammaproteobacteria bacterium
GTGCAGGCAGTAACACACGGCCGAGTTGGCAGCGGAGCCGCGGCCCTGACAGAGAATGTGTTGGTTGCGGGCGTAACGCACGATGTCTTCGATGGTGAGGAAAAACGAGTCGTACTGCAGTTCGGCGATCAGCGCGAGTTCGTGTTCGATCAGCGTGCGGACTTTTTCCGGCACGCCGTTGGGATAACGCAGCCTGGCGCCTTCGTAAGTGAGAGTGCGCAAATGGCTGGTGGCAGTGTGGCCGGCTGGCACCAGTTCGTGTGGGTACTCGTAACGGATTTCGCTCAGCGAGAACTGGCAGCGTTCGGCAATGATGAGCGTTTCGATCAGCAGCGCAGGTGGGTAGACATTGGCAAGCCGGCCGAGCGCGCGCAGATAACGCTCGCCGTTCGGATACAGCGCCGAGCCGGCCTTGGCCACCGGAATGCCGAGGCGGATCGCTGTCAGCACATCCTGCAGCGGCTGGCGTTTGCGCAGGTGCATGTGTACATCGCCGGCGGCTACCAGTGGCAGGCCGCTGGCAGCGCCGAGTGCAGTGAGTTGCGCGAGGCGGTGGCTATCGTCGGCGCCGCGATGCAGTTCAACCGCGATCCACGCGCGCTTGGTGAAGGTGGTGGCGATCCACTGTGCGTCATCGGCATTGGCGACGGCGGCCGGCAACCACAGCGCGATGCAGTCACTGAGGTCAGCACAGTCGGCGCGTGCCAGTTGGTATTCACCCTTGGGTGCGCGCCTACGCGCCAGCGTGATCAGCTCACACAGGTTGCCGTAACCATTGAGGTTCTGTGCCAGCAATACCAGCCGCAGGCCGTCGTCGAGAGTGAACTCGCTGCCGATGATGAGCTTGAGTCCCACTTGTTTCGCCGCCACATGCGCGCGCACCACGCCGGCGACTGAACATTCGTCGGTGATTGCCAGCGCGGCATAACCGAGCTTCGACGCTTGCGTAACCAGCTCTTCCGCATGGGAAGCGCCACGCAGAAAGGTGAAATTGCTGAGGCAGTGCAGTTCGGCGTAGGCGCACAACATGGCGTGTTAATCAGGCGAATACGCCGTGCAGGAACCAGTGTTTGCTGCCCTGGTGTTCGCGGTAGATCCACAGGGTTTCGCCGCGGCGGTTGCGGGCAACGTAATAGTCGCGATGTGCGCTGTGGTCGTCCCACCAACCGGATTCGATGCGTTCGGGGCCGGCGAGAAAATGCAGAGGGCCCTGGCACCGTGGAGTGCCGTCGTCACTGGAGAGTGGGCGTGGGGTGCGTAGCAGCCACAGTGGCCGCGGTATCGTGAGGGCAGGAGCGCTGGGCAGTTTGGCCATCGTCGCCTCGCTGCATTGCCATGCCTGTTCGGGCCTGTGATCGTCGAGGGCGCGCAGGCGAAACACTTTGTCGCTGCTGAGGCGCGTCACCAGTTTGTCGATCAGCTGATCCCAGCCGATAGCGCGGCTGTTGGCATCGGGAATCAGGCTGCGATTGTGTTCGTCGAACTCCAGCAGTTTGTCGGCAGCAATGCCAAGCGCCAGCACCGCTGCCGTCATCTTCAGTAGCGCCAGTTTCTCGCGCGCCAGCAGCAGGAAGCGTTCGGCACTGCGCTCCGGTGTGGCCACTCCGATAACGATGCAGCTGCGGCCGTGGTTCATGTGCTCCAGCAACAACTGCCACTCGTGCACGCCGGCACCACGCGCGCGCAGAAAGCCTTCGAACTCCTGCAGTAGGCGTTTCAGCGGGAACAGCAGCATCATGGCGTCGTTCAGTTCAAAGCCGAATTCGAGCCGGCTGGCGAAGCTGTCGGGCGGCTCGAAGCAGCGACGTGGATCAGCGGCAGTACCGAGCGCCTTGTCGAGTTCAAGCCGCAGTGGCTGGCCAAAGCGACGGATGAAACCATCACGCGGCAATTGCAGGCACTGGCCGATGCTGTAGATGCCGAGGGTTTGCAGCTTGCCCAGCACATCCGCCGGCCAGTCGAGCAGCGCCATCGGCAGTGGAGCGAGGCGTTCCGGCAGCAGTGTGCTGTCTTTGCACATGCGTGTGCGCAGGCCGGCACAACGCGCCTTGGCGAGCAGCCACGCAGCGAGGGGAGTGGGGGCGATGCCGGGTTCAGCGCGATAACCGAGTTCAGTAAGGCCCTTGCCGATACGCACCAATAGCCGACTCAACCCGCGGTGCAACTGCAGTGTCGAGCCCACTTCGAGCAGCAGACCTTCCTGCTCCTGCAGCACGACAGTGGGGGTGAACTGGCAGGCCCAGCAGCAGAGGTTGTGCAGTGCCTGGGTGAGGGCGGCTTCGTTGCGTGGCGGTGCGGCTATTGATGGCCCAGATGGAACCGAGAGAACGGTGAGAGCGGTTGTCTGTTGTGCCCGCTGCAAAAGCTGCAGAGGCAAGTCGGGTAGGTAGAGGGCAATCCACAGCATGCTGCATTAATCTCAATCACTGTGGTGTTTTCGCCGCTGACACTGAACTCTGGAGCCCGTCGTAGCTTCATGCCTCCAAAAC
>CAISOD010000203.1 GCA_903887045.1 uncultured Gammaproteobacteria bacterium
AGTTACTGTTACTGTATCAAATTCCCATAGAATTACATAAGAGAGATTACCGGCCATGGATGAACCTGGACAAGATCTTAACCCATGGTTTAGATTGGTCAGGGCCTTGAAATATGGGCATTGTTTTCTGTAGAACTTCAGAATATTCTACCCTTACATTCGGTAAATGGAAATGTTTTTTCTTTTGAATTTCTTCGGGGAGATAGCGGTAAGCATGAATTTTCAATAAGGCCTTGTTGCGGGTCAAAGCCAGCATCCCCCGCAGACCTCTCAATCGCCATGAACGGCCGCGGCCCTTTATCCGTTGGACGACCATCTTATCCACATTGCCTTCTATTCCACCCAGTACTGCAGGCAGGGAACAGCCCCGGTGTACCAGATCCAGCAACCCATCCTGGTTATGGTGGACGTACTTGTAAAATTCAATGAGCAGCTCTTTTCTCCTTCCCACAGCCTGTTCAATCTTCTCCAGTATTTCTTGACGTACTGCGACAAAACCTTCTTTTCGTAGTTTCTTGACAATCAGCCTGGCTTCATCCCGGTCTTGGAATGCCCTCCCGGCTGCCCGCTTCAGGTGAAACCGATCCAGCACAAACTCCTGCTTTAGCCCCAAAAGGCTGAAGCTTTGGCGGACCCATTGGTTTCCATCTCCACCGATAATCAATATCTGCGTCTTTATCAAATCATAATGCAGGTGGGTCTCCCGAAGAATCTCCTCTTGCCATTTCTCTGAACTCAGCCCGATTGCCGTTATACACAGCTTATTTTCCAACCGATATCTGTCTTTCCCTATCTTTTTGCGGCCTGTACAAATCGTTCCTACCCGTACTTCGGCTGATTTACGATTTTCCCGTTGTAAATGGACCCAGACACCATCACTTTCACCGTATAACACTTCGGATTCAACTTTCCCTCCCTCCAGTTCTCCCCCTTTTTCGAATACCCGCTGTCGTTCTGCCTCCTCTCCATCCGCAATCCGGTTCCCGTCATCATGATGTTCATCGGGCTGACGGTAGCCGGTCTCCTCAGTTTTCCGAGACTCGGCGTGCTCGACCGCCCCGATATTGAATTCCCGGCCATTATCGTCACCGTGACCTACCCGGGCGTGGCACCCACCCAGATGGAATCGGAAGTCACCCGCAAGGTCGAGGACGCCGTGGCTACCATCGCCAGCATCGATGAAATGCGGTCCACAGTGAATGAAGGCGCATCCACCACTGTCATCCAGTTCACTTTTGGTGTCGACATCAATGAAAAGATGGATGACATCCGCGATGCACTGACCCGCATCCGCTCCGAACTGCCACAGGATGCCAACGAGCCGATTATTTCGCGCAACACCACCGCCGGTGGCGCCATCGTTACGTGGAGCGTGAGCTCCGACAAGATGACCGAAACCGAACTGTCGTGGTTCGTTGATCTTGAACTGGCGCGTGCCTTGACTTCAGTTCCCGGCGTGGGTCGCTTCTCCCGCGTAGGTGGGGTGGATCGAGAAATCCGGGTGGATCTCGATCCTGACCGCATCGCCGCCATGCGCACGACAGCAATGGATGTCTCCCGTCAGCTGCGCCGCATCGAATCAGAATATCCCGGTGGCGAAGCCCGCCTCGGCGGATTGCAGCAGACCGTGCGCACCACCGGCCTCGTCAAAACCGTGCAGGAACTGAAAGAACTGCCGATTCTGCTGCCGGATGGACGCCACATCAGGCTGGATGCGCTGGCCGATGTGCGGGACCAGAGCAGCGAGAAAACCCAGATGGCCCTGCTGGACGGCAAGCCGGTAGTCGGATTCGAGATCGTGCGCGCGTGGGGTGCCAGTGCACTGGATGTCGCCAAGGACGCCCGCCAGGTGGTGGAAGATCTGAAAGTACAGTATCCGGATGTCAGCTTCGCCGAGGTCAACTCGACTGTTGAGTACATCCAGACTTCCTACGATGCCTCGATGGAAATGCTGATCGAAGGTGCATTCCTCGCTGTGCTCGTTGTATGGCTGTTCCTGCGCGATTGGCGCGCCACCCTGATTTCTGCGGCGGCACTGCCGCTGTCCATCATCCCGACTTTCTGGCTGATCTATGCCTTCGGTTTCACACTCAACATCCTGACGCTGGTGGCGCTCACCCTTGTCGTCGGCATTCTGGTGGACGATGCCATCGTTGAAGTCGAAAACATCGTGCGGCATCTGCGCATGGGCAAGAAGCCGCGTGAAGCGGCGATGGATGCCGCCATCGAAATCGGTCTGGCGGTAGTGGCCACCACGCTCACCATCTGTGCGGTATTCATTCCGGTAGCCTTCATGGGTGGTATCGCCGGTGAGTTCTTCCTGCCCTTCGGCTTCACCGTAACGATTGCCGTGCTGTTCTCGTTGCTGGTCGCGCGCATGCTGACACCGATGATGGCCGCGTATTTCCTCAAGCCCCACATGGAGGAAGAGAAGGAAGGTTCGTATCTGCTGTGGTACATCGAAAAAGTCCGTTGGTGCCTGAAGAACCGCTGGAAGGTGGTACTTGTGTCATCGATCGTGATGGGTGCGATGCTGTCGCTCTACCGTTTCCTGCCCACTGGTTTTGCTCCAGCCGGCAACAATGGCTTTACCCAGATGTCAGTGGAACTGCCACCCGGTGCCCGCCTGGAAGACACCCTGCGTGTGAGCGAAGAAGCGCGTCGCATCATTGCCGCCATGCCGGAAGTCAAAAGTGTCTACACCGCTGTCGGTGGCGGCAATTCCGGTTCGGTCCGCAATGCCAGTCTGACCATCCAACTCGACAACCCGGACGAGATCGCCACGATGCAGCAGGATTTCGAACGCGCCGCTACCGAAGCAGTTCGGGTCATTGCGGGCGCGAAAGTGCAATTCCAGGGGGCCGGTGGCGACCGCTTCCAGCTGACGCTGGTAGGTTCCAATGCAGAGTCACTGAATCTCGCTGCCGCCAACGTCGAGCGTGAACTGCGCAGTATTGAGGGACTTGGTTCCGTCAACAGCAGTGCATCGCTGAAGAAGCCGGAAATCGTCATCCAGCCCGATCCGCAGCGTGCAGCTGCTCTTGGTGTCACCACCGATTCCATCAGTCAGGTGACACGTATTGCCACCTCTGGCGACATCAGTAACAGCCTTGCCAAGTTCAACCTCGACAACCGCCAAATCCCGATCCGGGTGCGATTGAATGACGCGGCTCGAACCGATATTGATCGCATCAGCCAACTCACTGTGCTGGGCACCAGCGGCCCGGTGCCGCTGGTCAACGTGGCGGATATACGTCTCGGTTCCGGTCCGGCGGAAATCACCCGGGTGAACCGCAGCCGCAATATCACCCTCAGCGCCAACCTCAATGGCCTGCCGCTGGGCGAGATCCTCGAGGGTGTGGAAAATTCACCCGCAATACTCAACCTGCCGGAAGGAGTCGAGTCGATGCGCACCGGCGACTCGAAGTTCATCCAGGAAATCTTCCTTCGCTTTGGCACTGCCATGGTCATCGGCATTTTCGCCATTTATGCGGTGCTGGTGATCCTGTTCCACAAGTTCGTACAGCCACTGACCATCCTGTCGGCGCTGCCACCTTCGGCGGCCGGCGCCATCGTTGCGCTGTTGTTGGGGGGACACGGTCTCGCCATCAATTCATTGATTGGTCTGTTGATGCTGATGGGCATCGTGACCAAGAACTCCATCCTGCTGGTCGAGTACGCCATCATGGCGCAACGTGACCATGGCATGAATCGGCTGGAGGCAATGCTGGACTCCTGCGCCAAACGTGCACGTCCCATTGTGATGACTTCAATCGCGATGAGCGCCGGCATGCTGCCGGTTGCGATGGGCTGGGCCGGCGATCCGAGCTTCCGGGCGCCGATGGGCGTGGCTGTACTCGGCGGCCTGATCGTCTCCACAGTAGTCAGCCTCTTTATCGTGCCGGTGTTCTACACCTTGATGGACGACATGCAGCTCGGTGTTTCCAAACGTGTGGGCAAGATGCTGGGCAACAAGCCAGAGCAGCCGGATGTGCCAGCGGTGCCGCAACATCCTTGAGCAATAAACTGAAAGCAAAAAGCGGCCTGCAGGCCGCTTTTTTTGTCGGGCGTTCTATATATCAAAGGGGTCGGAGACGTTTGCTCGATTTTCAGGCAAGCCTCTCCGACGCCCTTGGTTGTCACGCTCTTGGTTTGTCGCGGGTTCCTTATCCCGCAGTAATTAACAGCATCATGCCCGGCTGCAGCGGGTTGGCAGTGTGCCATGTACCCTTTGGTACCAAGGCGTAGTCCCCGGGCCGACGCACTTCGATGATCTGCTCCCCTTCCGCGGTGTAGAGAATGAAATCGACAGCACCGCCGAGCAGGAACACCACCTCGTCGCCGTTGGGGTGGATCTCCCAGCTGGACCAGTTCTGATCGAACGAGAACGTGGTCACCAGATACTCATGATGGAAATCACCCAGCTTGCCGGCGATCAGGTCCGGCAAGAAATCCGGACCTACCGGCAGTTTGTCGGCCATGCCATCGGGTTTCAGGCGCAGGCAAGTGGTAGTGGCGTTGAGGGCAGCCTGACCTTGGCTCATGGGTTTGTCTCCGCTTGTTCGCAGGTTGGCCGAGTCTGGTCTGGCCACCGGAGGCTTGCAATTGCAGTAAAGTGATATATATTAGATATCACGTTAATATAACAACACCGCGAAAGGAGCGTGCTTATGACCACTGAAATCCCTGCCAAATCACTGCCCGGACTGTCCTGGTTTTTTGCCCTGCTGGTCCTGCATGCCGTGGCGGTTGCCGGCATCACCGTGCTGCCGCCCATCTTGAAATTGCTGGCGGTATTGCTGCTGATCGCGTTGATCGCCTGCTGGTTCGGCTTCTACATGGTGCAGCCCAACCAGGGCAAAGTGCTGCAGTTCTTTGGTCGCTATAGCGGCACGGACCGCAACGCAGGCCTGCGGTGGGCCAATCCCTTCTACACCAAGAAGTCGGTGAGCTTGCGTGTGCGCAATTTTGAAAGCGGCCGCCTGAAGGTAAACGACGCCAACGGTAATCCGATCGAGATCGGCGCGGTCATTGTGTGGCGCGTAGTGGATACAGCAGAAGCAGTGTTCGAAGTCGACAACTACGAAAGTTACGTGACCATTCAGAGTGAAGCCGCCCTGCGCAACCTCGCCACCAGCTATGCCTATGAAGAACATGGCGACGAGAACAAGGGCCTTACGCTGCGCAGCAACGCCAACGAGATCGCGCTGAAACTGAAGCAAGAAGTACACGAACGTTTGCAGAAGGCTGGCGTAGAAGTGATGGAAGCCAGACTGAGCCATCTCGCCTACTCAGCGGAGATAGCCCATGCCATGCTGCAACGTCAGCAGGCCAGCGCGGTGCTCGGCGCCCGCAAAATCATTGTGCAGGGCGCTGTCAGTATCGTGCAGGCTGCATTGGAGCAGCTGAAGACACTGGACGTAGTTGAACTCGACACCGAGCGCAAGGCTGCGATGGTGAGCAATCTGCTGGTAGTGCTGTGCGGCGATCAGAAAGCGCAGCCGGTCATCAATGCCGGCAGTTTGTACTAAGGCGGCAGTGTGGCGAAGAAATCGTATCCACTCCGCATCAACGAACAAGTCATCGCCGCCATGCAGCGCTGGGCTGACGACGACTTGCGCAGCCTCAATGCACAGATTGAGTACGTGCTGCGCGACGCTTTGGTCAAAAGTGGCCGAGTGAAGCTGGTGCAGAAAGTAACGACGGAGGTGGAAGCTGTCGGCGAAGACGACTCCGAGTCAGCCGACAACCATTAAGTCAAACCAAAGGGGTCGGAGATGTTTGATCGTATTTTGAGCAAACATCTCCGACCCCTTTGGTTGTCTGCAGATCAGTCTTCCAGCAGCGCGCGCAACATCCATGCGGTTTTCTCGTGGATGTCGAGTCGCTGGGTGAGCAGGTCGCAGGTAGGTTGATCGTCGGCTTCGATGGCGCATCACTGAGCGAGCTCAGTTTGCTGAACTGTGCATACGAGCCCGGCGCTACGTGGCCAAGCGAGCGTATGCGCTCAGCGATCGGGTCCACCGCATTCCACAGTTCGGTGTACTGCGTCATGAACATCAGGTGCAGCGTGTTGAACATCGGACCGGTGAAGTTCCAGTGGAAGTTGTGGGTGCTAGCGCCCACCTCCCCCGCCGCCGCCACCACCCCCACCGGAAGACCCACCGCCGCCGGCTCCCGAGCTTGAACCCGGTGGCGTTGATGCCGATGAGATCGCCGAGTTGAAGCTGCTGCCCACTGAGCGGGTGAAGTCCCCAATATTGCCGGTATGGAAATGCCCGCTGTACCAAAGCGGATGGTAAGCAGTGCGAGGTTCCAGCTGCGACGCTGCAACGACGCGCTCGAATCGCTCGCCCCAGTGCTGTTCGACCCCAAGTGCCATCGCAAACGGCAGATAACGCTCAAACAATTCCGCCGTCAGCGCCGGTGGATTGCGCAGGTTCATTTCTTCTTTCTCGGCGACATCGAGGTAGAGCTTGAAGCCTTCCAGCTTGTCCATCAGCAAGCGGCCGCCGGCAGTCGGCGCCTTCAGCAGCCAGCCGAACACTGCATGCAACAGTGCGATGACGATGAACGCCACCATCACCAGCGGCACGAAGGCATCAAGTGCAATGATGATGGCGAACATCGCCGCTGATCCCAGTATCGACGGCAGCAGGTAGCGGCTGTTGTTGAGAAAATGCACACCGTCACTGATCCCACGCAGCACTTCACTGTGGCCAGCGCGGGCACGGTTGATGAGTGCATGATTGCGATGATGCAGTTCAACCTCGCTGCCACCATCAAACAGCAGATCGAGCAGGCGGCGTTCATCATCGCTGAGTGGTTTGGCTGAAGCTTCCCGCTGCAAACGGTAGCTATTTCCCTCTTGCGAGATATGCAGATAGCCATGCACTGCCAGGTCGACGATGGCAACCGTCATCAACTTGCTGTCGTGGCCCATGCGGCTGACATAACGCGCAGTGGCCGGCGCAATACCAGCGGGCGGTTCATAGTGCGGGAAGATGACTCCCGGCTCGGGATCACGCCCGACTTTCGACCAAGCGGCGGCCAGATAGAAAAACGTTCCGAGCAAACTCAGCAACGCCAGCAGCACGCCGGTGTTGTCCTCCAGCACATTCTGCGTACGCTCGATGCGTGTGGGTTCCGGCACCACACCTTTGGGCCAGCTCAATACCAGCGTGAGTCCTTCATTCGGCTCCAACGGCTGGGTAGTGCGAATCATGCCAGCGCCGTCGCTGAGACTCACCAGGTAGTCCTGTCCGCGCGCGCGAAACATCCCGGTATATCCCTCCATCGCCATCGTAGTGGCCGGCACTACACGTGGAAGTGTCACCGTTGCACTCGCCTGGTCGATCGGGAAACTCCAACCGACCCCGGTGACATTCCAGTAAAGCTCATCGTGGTCGGGGAAATAGCCGAGCTGGCGCGTGGTGCGATAACGCAGTCGATATTCGTATACAGCCGGCACCGACAGCAAGTTGTCGTCACCGAAATCCACCCGCACACCATTGCCACGCCGCTGGGCATTCCACGGCTCCGGCCTGCCGTTGCGCGTCAGGTCAAGCACAGCGAAATCCACTACGTAATTGTTGCCAAATTCATCGCGATAGCGTGTCGGAAATTCACGGTAGATGCCACGACGGATATTGATGCCTTCGGCACTGACCCGAATGGTTTCGGCCACCTGGATGCTGCCGTCGGCTTCAATGCGGATGTCACTGTGGAAGCCGAGGATGCGTTCGTCACCGGCGTTAGCGGCCCAGGCGCCATGCAGGCCCAGCCACAGAGTGGCGAAAACCAGTGCGCGCAACCATCGTGGAAAAGTCCTTCTCATTACTGCAACTCCACCCGCACATTGTCGCGCTGCTGAGGATCAGAGACTTCAAAATACTCCGCCTCGCGAAAGCCGAACGGCCTGGCGACCACCAACTGCGGGAAACTTTGTACTGTGGTGTTGAGGATGCGTACAGCACCGTTATAAAAGCGGCGTGCATACTGGATGTGGTCTTCGATTGCGATCAGGTCCCGCTGCAGCTGCAAGAAGTTGGCATCGGCTTTCAATTGCGGATACGCCTCTGCGACAGCAATCAGTTTGTGCACCGCCGCTTCAACTTCCGCTTCCACCGCAGCCTTGACCGGCAGATGGGTGGCGGCTGCACTGCGGGTGCGTAGTTCGGTGACTGCTGCCAGTGTGGCCTTTTCATAATCCGCATAGGCTTTGACAGTGGCCACCAGCAGCGGCACCAGGTCGTGCCGGCGCAGCAGTTGCACGTCTATGTCGCTCCATGCCGCCAGTACCTGGTTGCGCTGCTGCACGAGCTTGTTGAACGTCCAACCGGCCAGCATGCCAACCACGGCAAGCAGGGTAACCAGTTCCAACATACGCAATCTCCGGCGCTACATGAATGCCGGCAGCATAAACGCCGGCTACGGTCTTTTGAAAGCCTGCAAGGCCCGCTCACGACCGAAAGCAAGTTCCAGCATCGGTGGGGGATAATTGGTCGGCCGCAGCAGGCCGGGATCGTGGATACTTTTGTTGTCGAGCGCCGCCAGTTCCGGCAGAAGACGCCGCAGGAAACTACCGTCAGTGTCAAAACGCTGGGACTGCGTTACCGGATTGAAGATGCGGAAGTACGGCACTGAATCGGTGCCGGTAGAGGCACTCCACTGCCAGCCACCATTGTTGGCAGCAAAATCACCATCGACAAGATGCTGCATGAACCAGCGCTCACCCCAGCGCCAGTCGATCAGCAAATGTTTGCTGAGGAACATCGCCGTGATCATGCGCAGCCGATTGTGCATCCAGCCGGTCTGCAGCAGTTGGCGCATGGCGGCGTCGACAATCGGAACACCGGTGCGGCCTTCGCACCACTGTTGAAATTCTTTCTTGTCGTGTCGCCACGGCACATGGCCAATATCGGTTTTCCACGGCAGGTGCCGGCAAACATGCGGGTAGTGCCACATGATGTACTTGTAGAAGTCGTGCCAAAGCAATTCGTTCTGCCAGGTGAACACCCCATTGCCGTCGTGCCAGCGCGTGGCTTCAAGCCAGCATTGGCGTATCGACAGCACGCCGGCGGCCAGATAGGCCGACAGCGTGCTGGTGCCGTCCACTGCTGGCAGATCGCGCGCCTCTTTGTAGTCGGCGATGCGCTGCTGGCAGAACGAGCGCATGCGCCGGTGCGCATGGGTTTCTCCAGCTGGCCACTGCTCTTCCCACTGGGGCTGGGCTTCGCCGAAATCCGGCAACGCTGTCACCAGGCCCTGTGGCAATGCCGGCAGCACAAGGACGTGTTGCGGCTTGACCGAGTGCAACACCGGCGCTGCCAGCAGCAACGCACGTGCTGTTTTCGAGAATGGCGTGAACACCTTGAACGGTTCACCGCTTTTGTTCATCACAGCCTGCGGTGCAAACAACAAGTGATCGAGATGACGATGCACGCGCACACCGAGTTGTTGGCATAAAGTGGCCACTGCCTCATCACGTTTGCGTTCGTTGATTGGCACTTCAAGGTTGCAATGCAATTCACTTGCGCGCAGCACAGGCAGCAACTTTTCCAGCAGCACCGGAATATCGTCATAGCGGTGCACTTGCAGCTTCAACAGCGGGATGCCGAGTGCCGTCAGTGATTGCTGCAGTTCGTAAAGATTCCGCCGCCAGAAGTCGCGCTTGATCGGTGCGTCGTCGTGCATATCCCACTGCGCAGGCGTGGCGATGTAGAGCCCCGCTACCGGCAGGCCGCTCGCCTGCGCGGCTGCAAGGCCGGGATTGTCTGCTACCCGCAGATCGGTGCGAAACCAGTGCAAGGCAATTGTCACAGCGCATTTCTCAGGCTGAGTTCATCCGGATACGGCTGCAAGTAGGCCTGGCGTTCGATATATGGATCAGGGAAAACCTGGAAGTAATGTTTCAGCAGCGTTACCGGTACGATCAGCGGGATGAGGCCGCTGCGGTATTGTTCGATCACCTTGCCAAGGCTGCTCTTTTCCTGTGCCTGCAGTTGCTTCTTGAGGTAACCCTGCAAATGCATCAGCACATTGGTGTTGGTCTTGCGGGTGGCCTTGAGTTGCAGCGCTTGCATCATGCCGGCGAAGTAACGCGGGCCGAGTTCGTTCGGATCGTGTTTGCCGGCAGCGGCCAGCAGCTGGCCGAGGGCGCCGTACTCCTGCGGGGCATGTGCCATCAAGGTGTATTTGTAGCGGGAGTGCAGGTCGATCAATCCAGCGGCAGTCAATCCTTGCGCGCACAGCTCACGCCAGGCTTTCATCGCAAACACGCGGGTGATGAAATTCTCGCGCAATACCGGATCGTGCAAGCGGCCGTCTTCTTCCACCGGCAGCAATGGCATGGCCTTGGTCAGCGCAGCGGCGAAGATGCCACGGCCTGGTATTGGCCCGGGGTAACCGTTGTCCATATAGACCTTCACCCTGAAAAAGCCGCAGCTTGGCGAGTTCTTGATGAAGATATAGCCGCACAGATCCTGCAGAGCAGGAATGCGCTCTTGGGCGTAGTTCTGCACCTGATCGGTATAGTCAGTGCTGTGATCGCCCACTTTCAGCGCCCGTGGTGCAGCGGGATCACCAGCCAGATGCATCGGGGGCCGCGGCACTCCCAGGCCAGCGCCCATTTCCGGGCAAGTCGGCACGTACTCGAAGTATCTGGCCAGTTCCTTCGTCAACAGCGCCAGCTGTTTGTGGCCACCGTCGTAGCGAACCTCCTGCCCTAGCAGGCAGGAACTGACGCCTACCTTGATTTTGTCCTGTGCACCATTTATGTCCGCCATATCCGCCATATCCGCTCATCCCACCTGGGCTCATCCATGGACGATCCCGTTGCGTACTGCTGCATGTTATAAAGCCTATCTACGCATACACAGACACTCCGGATTGCCATGACCCGCGCCGTACTTCTTGCCAACCTCGGCTCCCCCGATCAACCGGACGTACCGTCCGTAAGACGTTATCTCAACCAGTTCCTGATGGACCCGTATGTGATCCAGTTGCCGTGGCTGCTACGGCGCATGATTGTCAGTCTGTTCGTGTTGCCGGCACGCCCCAAGCGTTCTGCCCATGCCTACCAAAGCATCTGGACACCCGAGGGGTCACCGCTGGTAACGCTTTCGATGCAACTGCTGGAAAAGCTGAAGAAAGAAGTGTCGCTGCCAGTGTCGATGGCAATGCGCTACGGCAAACCCTCGATTGAAAGCGAACTGCTGCAGCTGGCCAGGCAACCTGGTGTCGATGAAATCCTTTTCCTGCCACTGTACCCGCATTACGCCGACAGCACCGTGCTTACTTCGATAAAGGAAGCCGAACGGGTGATCGCGCACCATGGCCTCAGCGTGAAGCTGCTAGTGCCAAAGCCGTTCTATGACAAGCCAGACTACATCCGCAACCTGGTCACCAGCGCACAACCCTGGCTCGATCAGGGCTTCGACCACATATTGTTCAGTTATCACGGCTTGCCGGAGTCACACCTGACCAAGTCCGACCCCACCGGCAGCCATTGCCTCAAGAGTGTCGACTGCTGCCAGCGGCCTTCATCGGCACATGCAACCTGCTACCGCCATCAGGTATTGCGCACCACCGAATTGTTTGTTGAAGCCGCCGGACTCCAGCCCGAGCAGTATTCCGTCAGCTTCCAGTCCCGCCTTGGCCGCGCCAAGTGGCTGGAACCTTCAACCGAAAATGTATTGAAACAGCTGGCTGAACGCGGCATCAAAAACCTGTTGGTGCTGTGCCCGGCCTTCGTTACCGATTGCCTCGAAACTCTTGAAGAAATCGAGATTCAGGGCAGTGAATCCTTCAAGGAAGCCGGAGGCGAAACGTTGACGCTGGTGCCCTGCCTTAACGCTCATCCTGATTGGGTGCATACTGTCGGGCAGTGGATTACTGCGGCCTGAGGGCGTCTATGTACCTGTGGATCAAATCGTTGCACTTGTTGTTCGTAATGGCGTGGGTGGCCTGCGTGTTCTACCTGCCACGCATCCTCGTCAACATCGCTGAAGTCGGTGATGTGCCGTTCATCAATGGCCGGCTGCAACTGATGGGCAAGCGCCTGTACCGTTTCGGCCACATCATGTTCGGTCTCTCACTGGTGTTCGGCTTGTGGCTGTGGTTTGGCTATGCCATCAGCGGCCCGTGGCTGCACGCCAAGTTGACGCTGGTGGCGCTGCTGCTGACTTACTTCATCATCACAGGGCGCTACCTGAAGAAAGGCGTGGCAGCTCTTCCTTCATCACGCACGCTGCGTCTGTTGAATGAAGTGCCCATACTGCTGGTGTTGGCCGTTATCTATCTGGTGCTGGCAAAACCGGGACTCAGCGCTGCCTGAGGGGCGCTGAAAAAGCTTGTACGGATTCTTACAGCGCAACATGCTGCAGCCTTGCTGCAACACCCATGAAGAAGCGCATCAATGATCTTGCTTGAATTGACGGCAGTATTGGGCTGCTTGCTGATGGGCAGCCGCTTTGGTGGCATGGGGCTGGGCCTCATCAGCGGCATCGGCCTATTCCTGCTCGTATTCGTGTTCGGCCTTCCCCCCGGGGAACCGCCGGTGCGCGTCATGCTAACCATACTCGCCGTGATCGGTTGCGCCGCCACACTGCAAACAGCAGGCGGCTTGAACGTGATGATGCAGTTCGCCGAAAGACTGTTGCGCAAACATCCCTCGCACATAACGCTACTGGCTCCGCTGACTACCTGGACCCTGACGTTCCTGTGTGGCACCGGCCACATGGTGTACACCATGTTTCCGATCATTGCCGATATCGCACTGCACAAAGGCATCAGACCGGAGCGGCCGATGGCGGTGGCGGCCATTGCGGGACAAATGTCCATTTGTGCCTCGCCGGTATCAGTGGCTTTGGTGTCGCTGGTCAGCATTCTCGCGGCCAATCAAGGCGTTGGTGAGCCCTACGGCATGCTGACGATCATGATGGTGACTCTGCCCGCCTCGCTGCTGGGCACTTTGCTGGCAGCGCTGTGGAGCCTGCAGCGCGGCACCGAGCTGGCTGACGATGCCGGGTTCCAGGCCAGGCTCGCCGATCCGGTGCAGCGCGCCTTCATCTACGGTGAAAGCGTGACCCTGCTCAACATCCGCTACCCGCGCAGCGCCTACCAAAGCGTCGGCATTTTCTTTGCCGGCATTGCAGTCGTGGTGTTGATGGGCGCGATGCCCGGCTTGCGTCCTGCTTTCACTGTTGAAGGCGTCACCGCGCCCTTGGACATGAATCTGGTTATTCAGATGATGATGCTGATTGCAGGTGCCTGCATGTTGTTCATCTGCAAGGTTGCACCGGCAGAAATCGCCAACGGCTCGGTGTTCAAAGCAGGCGTCACCGGCATTTTCTCGGTGTTCGGCGTGGCATGGATGACCGATACTTTTTTTGCTGCCCACCAGGGAGCGCTGCAAACCAGTCTGGCAGAAGTGGTACAAACCCAGCCGTGGCTCTATGCGGTGGTCCTGTTTCTTGCTACCAAACTGGTGAACAGTCAGGCCGCTGCCATAGTGGCGATTGCGCCGATGGGGCTGGCTCTGGGCATCGAACCCAAACTGATCATCGCGTTTTTCCCGGCAGCCTACGGCTATTTCCTGATTCCCACCTACCCCACTGATCTGGCCTGTATCGGGTTTGATCGTTCAGGCACTACCCGCATCGGCAAGTACTTGTTCGACCACAGCTTCATGGTGCCGGGCTTGATTGCAGTCATCACAGGCAGCGCCATTGCCTATGGCCTGGCGCAATTGTTGTTATAAGCGGGGAGAATGGAATCAGCGTCGTGATTTAGGCGCCGGCCTGCGGGCGGCACCGGTCTTGTGGCGTATGGCTGCCTTCTGCCAGGTCTTGGGAGCGGGCGGCACCAAGTGCTTTTCTTCGGTGCCAATCAAATCACTGCGGCCCATTTGCACCAGCGCTTCGCGCAACACATCGAAATTGGCTGGATCGTGGTAACGCAGAAAAGCTTTCTGCAAACGCCGATGCTCGAGCTTCTTCGGTATCGTCAGCTTCTCACTCTTGTAGTGCAGTTTCTTCAGCGGATTACGACCTGAGTGATACATCGCGGTGGCAAGCGCCATCGGTGACGGGTAGAACGTCTGCACCTGATCCGGTTTGAATTTGTTCTTCTTCAGCCACAGCGCCAGGCTCAGCATGTCTTCATCACGCGAACCGGGATGGGCGGCGATGAAGTACGGGATCAGATACTGCTTCTTGCCGGCTTCGGCTGAATACTTCTCGAACAGTTTCTTGAACTCGTCGTAGTGGGTGATCGACGGCTTCATCATCTGGTTGAGCGGGCCGTCTTCGCTGTGCTCGGGCGCAATCTTCAGATAGCCACCGACGTGGTGCGTCACCAATTCCTTGATGTACTCGGGATCGCGCAGCGCCAGATCGTAGCGCAGGCCTGAGGCAATCAGGATTTTCTTGATGCCGCTGATTCTGCGTGCCTTGCGATACAGCTCGGTGGTCTGGCTATGGTCGGTCTTCAGGTGTTTGCATATCGTCGGGAATACACACGAGAGGCGACGGCAGCGCTGGCCGATCTCGCTGTGCGCTTCCTTGCAGACCAGGCCGTACATATTGGCGGTAGGTCCACCGAGGTCACTGATGACACCGGTGAAACCCGGCACCTGGTCGCGGATTTTTTCGATCTCGCCGAGGATGCTCTGCTCGGAACGGCTCTGGATGACGCGGCCCTCATGTTCGGTGATTGAACAGAAGGTGCAACCACCGAAGCAGCCACGCATGATGTTCACGCTGGTCTTGATCATGTCGTAGGCGGGGATTACTGCAGTGCCGTACTTTGGATGCGGGCGCCGGGCGTATTGCAGATCGAACACACCGTCCATCTCGTGGGTTTCGAGCGGAATCGGCGGCCGGTTGACCCAGATTTCCTTGGTGCCGTGCTTCTGCACCAATACGCGGCCGTTGAACGGGCTCGCTTCCTGATGCAACACACGCGAAGCGTGGGCATACAACACCGGATCGTTGGTGACCTTCTCGAACGACGGCAGCCGCACATAGGTGGTGGCCGCATCGAGTTTCTGTTTGTGCTGCAGCGGCAGCGGGATGATCTTCAACGGGCGCGGTGCCTGCGGGTCGGTATTCTCCGGCTCCTGCTGCGTGCTGACGTATTCGTACGGATTCATCATCTTGTCGATCTTGCCGGGCCAGTCGACACGGGTGGAATCCACTTCGGTCCAGCCTGAGGGCACTTTGTCGCGAATGATGGTGGTGCCACGGATGTCAGTCAGTTCACTTACCTTGCGGCCCTGCGCCAGCGCATGCGCCACTTCGGCTATCGCGCGTTCGGCATTGCCATAGAGCAGGATGTCGGCAGCCGAATCAATCAGCACCGACTTGCGGATCTTGTCGCTCCAATAATCGTACTGCGCGATGCGGCGCAACGAAGCCTCAATACCGCCTATTACCAATGGCACATCGTTGTAGGCCTGCCGGCACAACTGGCTGTACACGATTACGGCGCGATCAGGCCGTTTGCCACCTTCATCATTCGGCGTGTAGGCATCGTCGTGGCGCAGCCGCAAGTCTGCGGTATAGCGATTGATCATCGAATCCATATTGCCGGCGGTGATGCCGAAGAACAGGTTGGGTTTGCCCAGCGCCATGAAGTCGGCGGTATTCTGCCAGCGCGGCTGCGCAATGATGCCGACGCGAAAACCCTGCGCTTCGAGAAAGCGGCCTATCACCGCCATGCCAAAACTAGGGTGATCCACATAGGCATCGCCGGTAACGATGATGATGTCGCACGAATCCCAGCCAAGCTGATCCATCTCTGCCCGCGACATCGGCAGATAGGGCGCTATGCCATAGCTTTCGGCCCAATATTTGGGGTACGAGAACAAGGTGCCGCTCTGGTCAGAGAGCAGCGCTTGGGTAGATAGCGGGGAGTCCGGTCGGGAAGATAGCATCTGGCCATGATACCAGTGATGAAGCTGCCGCGACCTCAGTCGGGATTGCTTTGTTGCGTGCGCGGCGCGAACTGGATCGGAAACGGCGCGATGTTGTCGCCCTTGCTGATGGTGGCGACGCCTTCTTTCTCGACTTCGTCGATGCGCACGATGGCCTGCAGCGGGATGAAGCTGCGCTTGACGCCGGCGAACTCGGTCTTGAGTTTTTCCTCAGCCGGATCGACGACCATCTGGCTGCGCTCACCGAACACAAAGTTCTCGATCTCGATAAAGCCCCACAGGTCGCTCTGGTACACCTCGCGCGCGTAGATCTCGTACACCTGGCCTTTGTTGAGGAAAGTGATGCGATACAAATAGGGGAGATCGTTTTTGCGGTTGTTCATGCGAGGACTGCCATACTGCGAAAGGAATGCCCGCAATATTGGGCCGATGCTGCGGGAATTCAAGTATAATTCACGCCGTTTTTGCCGCTTTGCACGCACTCCACCATGTCCAAGATTCCCCCGCAAAAAGTATTCATCCAGACCCACGGCTGCCAGATGAACGAGTATGACTCGTCGCGCATGCTGGACCTGCTGCGTGAGTACAAAGGCATGGAAGTCACCGAGGTGGCCGAAGAAGCCGACGTGCTGCTGCTGAATACCTGCTCGATCCGCGAGAAAGCGCAGGAGCGGGTGTTTCACCAACTGGGACGCTGGCGGGAACTGAAGAAACTGAAGCCCGGCCTCAAGATCGCCGTGGGTGGCTGCGTTGCCAGCCAGGAAGGCGCTGCCATCGGCAAACGCGCGCCTTATGTAGACGTAGTGTTCGGCCCGCAAACCCTGCATCGGCTACCCGAACTGCTCGACGCCGCCAATGGCCACAAGCCGGTGGTCGACATCAGCTTTCCCGAAATCGAAAAATTCGACCGCCTGCCCGAGCCCACGGTCGAAGCCGCCTCGGCCTTCCTCACCGTGCAGGAAGGCTGCAGCAAGTATTGCTCGTTCTGCGTAGTGCCCTATACCCGTGGCGAGGAAATCAGCCGCCCCTTTGACGATGTGATTGCCGAGGCCGTGCACCTCGCCAGCCACGGCGCCAAAGAGATCAACCTGCTGGGCCAGAACGTCAACGCCTACCGTGGCCCCACCCATGATGGCGGCATCGCTGACCTCGCCATGGTCATCACTACCCTTGCTGCCATTGATGGCATTGAACGCATCCGCTTCACCACCTCACACCCGCTGGAGTTCAGCCAGTCCCTGTTCGACTGCTACGCCAATGTCCCCAAGCTGGTGAGCCACCTGCACCTGCCGATCCAGAGCGGCTCCGACCGCATCCTCACCGCCATGAAGCGCAACCACACCGCGCTCGAATACAAGAGCATCATCCGCAAGCTGCGGCAGATCCGCCCCGGCATCAGCGTTTCATCCGACTTCATCGTGGGTTTCCCCGGCGAAACCGACAAGGATTTTGCCGATACCATGGCAGTGATCCACGACGTCGGCTTCGACACCTCCTACAGCTTCGTCTACAGCTCGCGTCCTGGCACCCCGGCCGCTGAACTGGCCGACACCACACCAGAAGAGGTTAAAAAACAACGACTTAACGTGTTGCAGGAACGTATCGTGCAGAACGCGACTCGCATCAGCGAAGGGATGGTGGGCAGTGTCCAACACGTGCTGGTGAGCGGCCCCACCCGCAAAGACCCCGGCGAACTGCAGGGCCGTACCGAAAACAACCGCTCGGTCACCTTCCGCGCCGATCATGGCCTGATAGGCCAGCTGGTGCCGGTGCGGATTGTCGGGGTGCATGCGTCCAACTCGTTGCGGGGGGAGTTGGTTTAAGCTCCTCTTTTACCGGTTTTGCCCTGCTATACTGCCAGCTCATTCGTTACCCGGAGCCCGTCTCCCCCCTTCGATGATTGCCCAAGTCCCGTCCCGCAGGCTGGCGTTACAGCCTGACAATCCCCAGCGGCTGGCCAACCTGTGCGGCCTGCACAACGAGCACCTGCGGCAACTGGAAGAGAACCTCGACCTGCGCATCAGCAACCGTGGCAATGAATTCACGCTGACCGGCGAGGAAGATGCCCTGCAAAGCGGCGAACGCGTGTTGCAGCAGCTCTATGCCCACACCGAACACCAGACCAACCTGACGCCGGAACACGTGCACCTGGCGCTGGCCGAAGTACGCCCACGCCCGCAGCAGGAAATGTTCTCGTCCGCCGAAGCCTCGGCGGAGGCGGACGGCCCGATAAAACTGCTGCGCACCCCCAAAGCCTCAATCAAACCCCGCACGCCGCACCAGATTGGCTACGTCAACGCCATCGCCCGCCACGACATCAACTTCGGCATCGGCCCCGCCGGTACCGGCAAGACCTTCCTCGCCGTGGCCTGTGCGGTGGAAGCCCTGGTCAGCGAGCGTGTACAACGCATTGTGCTGGTACGCCCGGCGGTGGAAGCCGGCGAGAAACTGGGCTTTTTGCCCGGCGACCTCAGCCAGAAGGTCGACCCCTACCTGCGGCCTTTGTATGACGCCCTCTACGAAATGCTGGGGTTCGAGCGCGTTGCCCGCCTGATTGAGCGCAGCACTATCGAAGTAGCACCACTGGCTTACATGCGTGGTCGCACGCTCAACAACTCCTTCATCATTCTCGACGAAAGCCAGAACACCACCACCACCCAGATGAAGATGTTCCTGACCCGTATCGGCTTCGGCTCCACCGCCGTTATTACCGGCGACGTGACGCAGATCGATCTGCCGAAGGGCACGCGCTCGGGGCTGGTGCAGGTCACCGGCGTCCTTGGCAAAGTGAAGGGCGTCAGCTTCACCTGGTTCAACTCCGGTGACGTAGTGCGGCACCCGATCGTGCAGCGCATCGTGGATGCCTACGACGAATACGACCGTCAGCAGGTGTCGCCCCTCAACGAAGACAAGAACGTCAAAGAGCGGATGCATGAGCGTGACAATTGAGCTGGTGAACGCCAGCGGTGAACGCGGCCTGCCTTTGAAGCGCCAGTTTGCCGAATGGGCGCAAGCAGCACTGGTGGGAGCAGGCCTGGAAAAGGTCAAGCGTGCTCTCAGCATACGACTGGTGGGTGAAGAAGAATCGGCCCAGTTGAACGGCGACTACCGCAGCAAGGGTTACGCCACCAATGTGCTGTCGTTCCCGCTGCCTGCTGGTTTCCAGGCTGCCGGACAGCTGGGCGACCTGGCGCTGTGCGCCGCAGTAGTGAAACGCGAGGCCAACGAACAGCAGAAAGCGCCGCAGGATCATTGGGCGCATCTTGTCGTGCACGGTGTGTTGCACCTGCTCGGCTATGATCACGAACAAACAAAGGACGCCAAGGTAATGGAAGCATTGGAAGTGCGCATTCTCCATGGCCTTGGCATACGGGACCCTTACAAGTCATGAGCGACGAAAGTTCACAACCTCCCCTCACTCTTACCCTGATGGAGCGGGTGCGCGACCTCTTCACCGACAACATCGCCGACAGCGAAGAGCTGGTGCGGGTGTTGCGCAAGGCACAGCGCCGCAAAGTGCTCGACAGCGACGCGCTCGGCATCATCGAAGGCGCACTGCAAGTCGCCGACATGCAGGTGCGCGACATCATGGTGCCCCGCTCACAGGTGATCACGGTGAATGCCGGCGACTCGCCGCAGGACATACTGCCGGTAGTGATCAAGGCGCAACACTCGCGATTCCCGGTGATTGGCGACAGTCTCGACGAAGTGCTTGGCATCCTGCTGGCGAAAGACCTGCTGCCGCTGGCGCTCGATTCAAGCCAGCGCAAGTTCGACATCAAGGACGTGATGCGCCCTGCTACCTATGTGCCGGAATCGAAACGACTCAATGTGTTGCTGAAGGAGTTCCGTGAAAACCGCAATCACATGGCGATCGTCATCGACGAATACGGCGATCTGGCCGGCCTCTGTACTATCGAAGACGTGCTTGAACAGATCGTGGGCGAGATCGAAGACGAGTACGACATCGAAGACGAAGCCTTCATCAAGCCGATCGATGACCACAGCAGCACGGTGAAAGCGCTGACCAGTGTCGACGACTTCAACAGCCATTTTGGCGCTGATTTTTCCACTGAAGAGTTCGACACCATCGGCGGCATTGTGCTCAGCAAGTTCGGCCGGATTCCGCAGCGCGATGACAGCATCAAGCTCGGCCGTTTCGTGTTCCGCATCCTCAGCGCCGACAACCGCCAGATCCGCTTGCTGCATGTCAGCACTGCGTCCACCCCGGCTACCGATGAGCCCTGACAACGCTGGTACGGCAGATGCGGACACGGTGTCCGCCCTGCCGTTGACCGTGCGTGCAGTTCTCGGCGCCATTGCCGGCGCAGTGGTGCCACTCAGCTTCAACCCGTTCAATATGTGGCCGCTCGGCATGTTTGGCATGGCGCTGCTCTATCTGTGCCTGCAGCAGACAACCGCGCGCGAAGCCGGCCGCATAGGTTTTGCCTTCGGCCTCGGCCTGTTTGGAGTAGGCGCCTCGTGGATCTATGTCAGCATCCACGACTACGGCAACGCGTCGCCCTTCCTTGCCGGTTTGATCACGCTGGTGTTTGTCGCGTTCATGGCGCTGTACAACGGCGTGCAAGCGTGGGCGTGGCGGCGTTACGTCTCTGCATTGGCACCGGCAGTCAGCTTTGCTGCCAGCTGGGTGTTGTGCGAAGTGTTCCGTGCCTGGTTCCTCACCGGGTTCCCGTGGTTGTTTCTTGGCTATGCGCATGTCACTTCGCCGTTGTCGGGCGTGGCGCCGGTCTTCGGCGTGTATGGCCTCAGTCTGTTGGTGGCCTTGAGCGGCGCGTGGCTGGCGCAGCTGGTACTTGCTGTGCGCTCAGCACCAACGAAGCAGCGAGTTGCTGCCTTGGTGAAAACACCGGCGCTGTGGGCACTGGTAGCGGTGCAGCTGGCGGCTTTCGCCAGTACCCACATCGAATGGACACATGCAATCCAGCGCGAGCCGCTGCGCATCGGTCTTGTGCAGGGCAACATTCCGCAGGAAGTGAAGTTCCGCGCTGAAGCGATACAGGACGGACTTGATCGCCACGTCGAACTCACCGCACCGCTTTGGCAAAGCGATCTCGTGGTGTGGCCGGAAACAGCGATCCCGCTGGTCATGCAGAGCGAACCGGAACTGATGGCATCGCTGACAGCGCAGGCGAATCGCAACAATGCCGCACTGATTACCGGCGTGTTCTCGCGCAGCGAACTCGGTTTGCACAACAGCCTCGTCGCCGTTGGCAATGGCAGCGGTGAGTGGCACAAACAGAAGCTGGTGCCTTTTGGCGAATACGTGCCGCTGCGCAACGTGGTGGAGAACCTGCTGCAATTGTTCGATTTGCCACTATCGTCGCTGACACCGGGCGCTTATGAACAACCACTGCTGCACGTGGACGACCTCACGATAGCGCCATACATCTGTTACGAAGTGGTGTATCCGGATTTTGCACGGCGCGTGGGCCGTGGCGCTGATCTGCTGCTGACAGTGAGCAACGACACCTGGTTCGGCAATTCGCTCGGCCCACCGCAGCATCTGCAGATGGCGGCAATGCGAGCACGCGAACTCGGTCGCTACATGGTGCGCGCCACCAGCAACGGCATCTCGGCGTTGATTGATCCACAAGGCCGCGTGATCGCACAGACCGCACAGTTCCAGGCGGAAACACTGCAAGGCTCTGTACTGGCGTTTGAAGGCACTACGCCGTTCGCCCGCTGGGGCTCGTGGCCGGTATGGCTGTTCTGCCTCAGCGTAATTGGGCTGAACCTGTGGCGCCGACGCTCACACTACTGATGGATTCAGCCACCATACCCAAAAGCTGATCGTGAGAACCGACAGCAAAGACGACAGCACAATGGCGGTAGCCGCCACCGTTTCGCAGCATTCATAACGACGCGAGAACACGTAGACACTGATGCCTACCGGCATCGCCGCAATCATTACCGCTGCCTGCGCCCACAGTGGCTCCACTGCAAACAGCTTCACCATGCACAGCCACATCAGCGCCGGCATCGCCAATAGTTTGAGCAGTGACATCACCAGCGCGGGCACTATCTCGCCGCGGATGTGGTAACGCGTCAGCGCGGTGCCAAGCCCGAACACCGAGCCGGGAATCGCTGCGCCGGCCAACAAGGCCAGCGTTGCATCAACTGGCCCGGGCAGTCCCAGCCCAATCCAGTTATACAGCGCGCCTGCCAACAAACTGCCGCTGATCGGGTTCAGCAGCACTTCAGTGCAAACGCGGTAGACCTTGCGCAGCCAAGTAGGAGGCGCGCTATCGAGGGAGGCTTGTCCCGCCGAAGCCGCCCCGACCACGTGGGGGGGCGTAGCAGGAAGCCACTCCGCCAATGCTGTCCCAAACGCAAATATCAGCAGGTTATGCACGCAGATAATGACCAGCATCGGCACCAAGGCCTGTTCGCCCAACACCGCCAGCGTGATCGGAATACCGAGTACCGTAGCGTTGGCATAACCACCACCCATGCCGTAGATGCTCAGCGCACGCAGCCCGTAGCCGAAGCACGCACGGCCCAACACCATGCCGCTTAGATAGACCACCATAACGATGCCGTAGAACCCGAACAGATAGTCCCAATGCATGTCAGCCGGAAATTCCGCGGTGGCGGCACCGCGAAACAACAGGCACGGAATCAGGAACCAGAACGACAGCCGCTCAACGGCGGCGCCTTCCAGCTCAGTAAGCCAGTGACGGCGGCGGGCGAGATAACCGAGCGCACAGATGAAAGCGACGGGAAACAGAGCATTGATAATGTACATCCAACAATTGTAACCAAAGGGGTCGGAGATGTTTGCTCAGAATACGAGCAAACATCTCCGA
>CAISOD010000204.1 GCA_903887045.1 uncultured Gammaproteobacteria bacterium
CGGGTAGCCGATTCACGTATCGGTGTGTCCGCATTTGAATTCAAGAACTTTGCGGCTCCAGTGAATGAAGATCCCGAGCAGTCGTGGATTACCCGCTGGCGGCTGGAAAAGCAGGATCCGTCTGCGGCCCTCAGCGAACCGAAAAAGCCGATTGTGTTCTATCTGGATCCAGCGATTCCGGAGCCATTTCGTTCTGCCATGCGCGAAGGTACCTTGTGGTGGAACCAGGCATTCGAAGCTGCCGGTTTCCGCAACGCGGTGCAGGTAGCCGATCCGACTCCCGACATGGATCCGATGGACATCCGCTTTGCGTGGGTGTTGTGGATTGAGCGCGATGGTCGCGGTTTCTCCAGCGGTGGAACCTACCGTGATCCGCGTACCGGTGAAATCCTCGGTTCCAAAACCCGCATGGACTCCGATCGTATCCGCACCATCGCCAATTATTGGGAAAGTTATGTCGGCTCGGTAGGCAATCCAACTGCCCAACTCGACATGGTCGTGCTGCGCCAGTCCTTGCTGGTTGCCCATGAGCTCGGCCATGCACTCGGCTTCCAGCACAACTGGTCCGGCAGTCTCAACGAACGCTCGTCGGTGATGGAATATCCCACACCACGGGTCAAGGTGGTCGATGGCAAACTCGATCTGAGTGAATCGTTCCAGGCCAGCATCGGTGCCTATGACAAGGTGATGGCGCGCTATGCCTATACCGAATTTTCGCCGGCAGCCGAAAAAGCCGGGCTCAACGCTGTCATCGCCGACATGCGCGCGCAAGGCTTGTTGTTTGTGCCTTCCACAGACCCGCGCTGGTCCTGGTACGACGACCGCGCCACGCCTACCGAATATCTGCAGGAAACCATGGCCGCTCGAGAAATCATGTTGGCGCAGTATGGCCCCGGTATGCTGGATGCCGGTGAACCTCTCGGTGCCTTGCGCGATCTGCGCCTGTGGATGAGCTATCTGCATCATCGTTGGGCGATAGAGTCGGGCCTGCGTTACATTGGTGGCATGTACCACGAGTACACCGTCAAGGGCGAAGACCAGACACCTACCGAGATTGTGCCTGCCGGTTTGCAGCGCGAAGTGCTTGAGCTGCTGATGCAGATCATCAGCCCGGAACAACTGGTACTGCCGGAATCCTTGCTGGTGCAGTTGGCGCCGCACCCCGGCGACAACCGGGAAGACATGGCCAATGACTATGCCTTTGACCAGTTGCGTGCAGCCCGCATCATTGCAGGCTTGGTGGTTGAACCCTTGCTGGAGCCTGCGCGTGCTGCGCGGCTGGTGGCCTTCGCTGATCGTGACAGCGCGACCGTTGGATTGCCGGAAGTGATGGAAACCCTGCTGGCCACTACCTGGAATGCCGACAAAGACAGCGATCCGCGCCTTGCCAGTCTGCGCCGTGTCACCATGAGTGTGGCGCTGGACAGCCTGATGATGCTGGGTGCCAGCAGTGATGCCACTGCCGAAGTGCGCGCCTATGTGCTTGACCAGATAGCGTTGCTGGGCGAAAAAATGACGAGCATGCGTGACAGCGATCCACTGACGCAGGCGTTCTACCGGCAGTCGGCGCGCGACGTGGCCCGTTATCTGGAATATCCCGTTGCCAACGCACCGGCAGCAGCCGGCGTCGCTTGGGGCGACAGGCCGCGCTCAAGGTTTCCGGATCCACCTGGCCCGCCGTTGTAACAGACAGTAAACAGCAGACAGTAAACAGCAGACAGTAAACAGCGCATTAAACAAGAGTGGAGCAGCAGGACTTGAGTAAACGTACAGTGCTTTATCAGAAACACCTCGATGCGGGCGGCAAGATTGTCGATTTTGCGGGCTGGGAAATGCCCATCAATTACGGCTCGCAGCTGGCTGAACACAAACAGGTACGTGAACACGCCGGCGTGTTCGATGTGTCCCATATGACCATTGTGGACATCCATGGCACAGATGCGCTGGCTTACCTGCGCAAACTGGTAACCAACGACGTCGCAAAACTTGATGTGCCCGGCCGGGCGCTCTACACCGGCATGCTCAACGAAGCCGGTGGCGTGGTGGACGACCTGATCGTGTACCGCATGCAAGACCATTACCGGGTGGTGGTGAACTGCGCAACCCGCGAAAAGGATCTTGCCTGGCTGGCCGCAGTTGCCGGCAGTTTTGCAGTAACGCTGGCAGAGCGGCCGGAATTGGCCATTCTTGCCGTCCACGGGCCCGAGGCCATTGAGCGAGTTTGCACCCTGTTGCCAGCCGAATGGCAACCTGTCGTTGGTGCCTTGGGCAATTTCCGCTGCGTGGAACTGGGTGACTGGTTCATTGCACGCACTGGTTATACCGGGGAGAAAGGTCTTGAAGTGATGCTGCCGGCAAGCCAGGCGCCGGCCTTCTGGGATCAACTGCTTGCAGCCGGCGTCTTGCCGATTGGATTGGGCGCGCGCGATACGCTGCGGCTTGAAGCCGGTATGAATCTCTATGGCCACGACATGGATGAGAGCATTTCGCCATTGGCAGCCAATATGGAACAAACCATCAGCTGGATGCCGGAAGACCGTGACTTTGTCGGTCGTGCTGCCGTAACCCTGCACAAGCAGCAACAGCTTGCAGGCACGCTGCCGATACTCATCGGACTTGTGCTCGAATCCCGCGGGGTCTTGCGCGAAGGACAGAAGGTGATCACCGACAAGGGTGATGGCATCATCACCAGCGGCACGTTCTCGCCAACCCTCAACTGTTCGATTGCCCTGGCAAGAGTGCCGGTCGGAACCACGGATTGTCATGTGGAACTGAGAGGGGGCCAGACCGCCGTGAGAATGGTCAAACCCAACTTTGTCCGGTTCGGAAAAAAAGTCTTTGAATAATCCCGCCCAAAGGCACCTGAATAAAGTGCCAAACTGCAAGAGGAAACCTGTGTGAGCAACAATTTGAAATTTGCCAAATCCCATGAGTGGGTCAGCGTTGATGAGTCCGGACTGGCAACAGTAGGAATTTCTGATTACGCCCAGAGCGCGCTGGGGGATGTTGTATTTGTTGATCTGCCGAAAATCGGTGCCACCGTCAGTGCCAGTGCCGAAGTGGCTGTGGTCGAATCCGTCAAAGCGGCTTCCGACATCTACACGCCGGTGTCGGGAGAAATTGTCGAGATCAACACGGCATTGCAGACCGCCCCTGATCTGATCAATTCATCGCCGCTCGATGCCGGCTGGTTGTACCGGATCAAGCTCACCAATGTTGCCGAACTCGATGGCCTGCTCGACGAAAAAGCCTACGCAGCAGTCTGTGAATAGCAGTATCTGAGTAGCAGTCGGTAAAGGGTGCCGCGCCTGGCATTGGATCAATCGCACAAACTTTTGGAGCAAAACCCATGAATTCGAATATTCCCGTGGTGGGAACTGCATTGTTGCCGCAACTGGATTTCCTGCAGCACAAGGATGAGTTTGTCGGGCGCCATGTGGGGCCTGACTCGGCACAGATCCGCGTGATGCTGCAGGAGTTGGGTCTTGCATCACTGGAAAGCCTGATCGATGCCACGGTACCGGCAGCCATCGCTTTTGCACAGCCACTGGCGTTGCCGCCACCAATGACCGAAGCCGACGCTCTGTTCAAACTCAAATCGATGCTGGCCGGCGACAAGCCAGCCCGCTCCTATATCGGCATGGGTTACTACGACACCTTCACTCCCAACGTGGTGTTGCGCAACGTGCTGGAAAATCCCGGTTGGTACACGGCCTATACGCCTTATCAGCCGGAAATTTCACAAGGCCGTCTCGAATGTCTGCTCAACTTCCAGCAGATGGTGATGGATCTCACCGGCATGGATCTCGCTACCGCTTCACTGCTGGATGAAGCCACCGCGGCAGCTGAAGCCATGGCGCTGGCCAAGCGCGTGTGTGGCGATGCAGCGTCCAATACATTCTTTGTTGATCACCAGTGTTTCCCGCAAACCATTGATGTCATCAAGACCCGCGCGCAGGGTTTCGGTTTTGATGTGGTTGTCGGCGATCCAGCCACCATTGGCGATCACTCGGTGTTCGGTGCCATTTTCCAGTATCCAGCACTGCAGGGTGATGTACGCGACCTCGCTGGTTTCATCGAAGCCCTGCACGCGAAAAAAGCCATCGCGGTGGTGGCGGCAGACATACTCAGTCTCACACTGCTGAAACCACCCGGTGAGATGGGCGCTGATGTTGTGGTTGGAAGTACCCAGCGTTTTGGTGTGCCCATGGGCTATGGTGGTCCACACGCTGCCTACTTTGCCACGCGACAGGAATACCGGCGCAGTGTGCCCGGCCGCATGATCGGGGTGTCGGTGGATACCAGAGGCAAGCAGGCGCTGCGTATGGCACTGCAAACCCGCGAACAGCACATCCGCCGCGAGAAAGCCAACAGCAACATTTGTACTGCGCAGGTATTGCTGGCCAACGTTGCCGCGCTCTATGCGATGTACCACGGGCCCGAAGGTCTCAAACGCATTGCCATGCGGGTGCATCGTCTTGCACACATTCTGGCGCTGGGATTGAAGCAGGGCGGTTGCCCGCCGGTGAACGCCACATTTTTCGATACGCTCACGCTGCAACCAGGTGCTGCAAATGCCGCTGCTGTGCTGGCACGCGCCGAAGCGGCCGGCATCAACTTGCGACTGGATACTGCTGATGGCAGCCGAATAGGCATCAGTCTGGATGAGTGCACCACACCGGAAGCGGTGGAACTGCTGTGGCAGGTTGTATTGGGTGAGGCAGGCCGCAACCTGTCGGTTGCTGCATTCGACAGCGCCATTGCCGAATTGCGTGAAGCAGAGGTCATCAGCAGTGGACTGCAACGTAGTTCTGCTTTCCTGACACATCCGCACTTCAACAGTTACCAAAGCGAAACTTCAATGCTGCGGTACATGAAGAAGCTGGAAGATCGTGATATTTCTCTCAACCGCTCAATGATCGCATTGGGCTCCTGCACCATGAAACTCAACGCCACTGCGGAAATGATGCCCATTTCCTGGCCCGAGCTGAACCGGGTGCATCCTTTTGTTCCGAAATTCCAGGTGCCGGGTTACCAGCAGATGATCCGTGATCTGGAAAGCATGCTGATGGCCATCACCGGCTTTGATGCTGTCTGCATGCAACCGAATTCGGGTGCACAGGGTGAATATGCAGGACTGCTGGCGATCAGGAATTATCTCCACAGCAAGGGCGAACATCATCGCAATATCTGTCTGATACCCAGCTCTGCCCACGGAACCAACCCGGCTACTGCGCAAATGGTCGGCATGAAAGTAGTCATCGTGGCCTGCGACGCCAGCGGCAACGTTGACGTGAATGACCTGCAGGCAAAGGCGGTTGCGCACGCGTCGGAACTGGCGGCATTGATGATCACCTATCCGTCTACCCACGGCGTGTTCGAGGAGAGCGTCAAGAATATCTGCGCCATCATCCATGCCCATGGCGGCCAGGTTTACATGGATGGTGCGAATCTCAACGCACAGGTGGCAGTTTGCAGGCCGGCCGACATCGGTGCCGATGTGTCGCACGTAAACCTGCACAAAACCTTTTGCATTCCGCATGGTGGTGGTGGGCCCGGCATGGGACCGATAGGAGTGAAGGCGCACCTTGCACCATTCATCTCAGGTCATGTGGTGGTAGCGCCCAAAGAAACAACCTTGCCATGCGGCGCGGTTTCCGCTGCGCCCTGGGGCAGTGCCAGCATCCTGCCGATTTCGTGGATGTACATCACGATGATGGGAGCCAGCGGGCTGCTGAAGGCCACCCAGGTCGCAATCCTCAATGCCAACTATGTGGCGCGCAAACTGGCGCCGCATTTCCCCGTGCTCTATACCGGGGCAAACGGCATGGTTGCGCATGAGTGCATCATTGACCTGCGTCCTCTGAAACAGGCATCCGGCATCACCGAAGAAGATGTGGCGAAGCGGCTGATGGATTTTGGTTTCCATGCGCCCACCATGTCGTTCCCGGTTGCCGGTACCTTGATGATCGAACCCACTGAGAGTGAATCATGCGTGGAGCTGGATCGTTTCATCGACGCCATGGTGACAATTCGTGGCGAGATCGAAATGGTGCTCAAAGGCCAACTGGATCCGGAAAACAATCCACTCAAGAATGCGCCACATACACTGGCAGATATCATGGACGAGTCGTGGACGCGGCCATACAGCAAACAGATGGCGGCATTTCCTGTGCCTTGGGTCGCGCAGCACAAGTACTGGCCAACCGTGAATCGCGTGGACAACGTGTACGGCGACCGCAACCTTGTTTGTTCCTGCCCTGCTACCGCGGACTACATGCTGTAACTTTTACAGCTTTGCTGGTCTTCAACCTGATGTTCCGTTCTGGCCGGGGGGTGTCGCTGACACCCCCCGGTTGCGTTTATTTGTGCGGATTTCTTTTTCCTTTTTGCCGTCACAGTCTTCACCTGAAAACCATTTGTAAACCCCTATAAGCTGGAATACCCTGCGGCACTCGTTGCAATAGAACAAAAACTGTGCAAAGCGCCCCACAATAGTGCGCTACTTGCAGTGCGCCAGGAATGCATCAGGGGGGTGTAGCATGCGGATGCGTAAAATCAGCGGCCAAACGTTCGCTGCCATATTCATCGTAATCACTGTTGCCTTCAGCAATTTGCTGGTCGCGCCCTTCAATAGTGCACAAGCGGCAGTGGATTTGCGGCGGCTGGTGTTCTACCCGGTGCCGCTTGCAACCACTCTGGCCGTCGCTGCCAATGGCGATACGCCGGCAATACTCCGCATCCGTGCGGCAGGCAAGCCGGACAAAGCCGCTGTCGGTGCAGTTGGCCCCCTGCTGCAAAGCATCGCAGCTACCCGCGAGAATGAAGGTCCCTATGCAGCCACGCTCATTGGGCAACTGGTAGGACTGAGCCAGCTGTACCAACAAAACGAGCAGCATGAAGAAGCGTTGGAAGCTCTCGAACTTGCCGCCCGTAACAGCCGTATCAATTCCGGGCTTTATGGTGCCGACCAGGCGGTACTCGCCGAGCACATGATCGCAAGTCTGCTGGCACTCGGCCGCTACCGGGAGGTGGAAGACAAATACCGGTTCCTGGTGGACGTGCATGATCAGCAGCATGGCGGTTCAGTACCGCAGAAAGCCGCATCATTGCTGCAGTTGGGTAATTGGAAATTGCAGTCCTTTCACCGCAACCTCGCCTTGCCAGACAGCGGACAAATGCGGGCAGCAGGCATGCCGCTGGGACGCTTGGGCAACCAGGCAGTCGTCAACACCAGGTTTGAAGAGCTGTATGAGGCGCAAACCAGTTTTGTGGATGCAATCAGCCTGCTGATCCAGGACGAGTCGTGGACTGACCCCAACCTGTTTGCGCTGGAGCAACAGCTGGTGCGTACCTTTTATATCGATGCCAATCGGGAGCAGGTGCTCGCAAATCCGGAGTCTTACGGCAGCTCCAGGGAATCAAGTCGCGAGCATATGCGACGCAGTGCAGCAACCCTGGAATTGTCCGAACAGTATCTGAATGGGGAGGCAGCGTACCGTCGCATGATTGGCTATCTCAAGAAAGATCCTGCTGCCACTACGGCTGCCATCGCTGAGGTGATGCTCGGACTGGCAGACTGGCATCTGTTGTTCGGCAAACAGGCGGCAGCAGAGGCACAGCTCGGCGATCTGGACAATTTTCTGCAAAAGGTGCGTGCGTCCGAGACGGAAGTCCGCACCATTCTGCAGCCGGAACTGCCAGTGACCTTGCCTGCCTTTCTTGATTCGCCGATCTCCACCAAGCCCCTGCTGGATAACATGCACTTCAAAGGCTATGTGGATTTTGCCTTTGATGTGAAGCGCCAGGGCCGCATAGCCCATATGGAAGTGCTTGGCAGCTCGGAAGGAACCGACAGCTCGATCACCGATCGACTGGTCAGTCTGGTCCGGCAAGCGCGTTTCCGTCCCTCACTCGAAGGTACCAGCAGCTTTGGCGTGCGTTACTACTACGCCTACTGAATACGCGTACTGAAGCAAGCTCCCCGTCCTTGAATCTCCTTACCTTTGCGGTCCGCCCTGAGGCGCTACTGCGCGTTCACTGCCGCTGACTGCATTTCTGCCTGCTTATGGATCTTCGCTGCATTTCTATGGTGCGGTTTCAGCACCAGTTTGCACTCACATCGCGATTCACCCACCAAAAAGCACTGATTTCTTGTCGAAAATCACAAATTTTTTCGTTGGCATGCCAATTGCAGAATTCCGGATGAAGAGTGACGTATGCGGTTTGGTTGAGGAGGCAGATTCCTCGCGACTTTGATGGAGCCAACCGGTTTCCGCAAAGTGGCACCAGACCAGAAGCAAAATCTCATTTTATTTCACCCGAGGAGAAGGTATGCAGAATTCAATTGTGGCCAATGCAAAGTTGTTGAAAGAGCACACACTGGCTCGATCCATCCGCACCAGACATGCGCTTCTGGCTGCATCGGTAGTAGCAGGCGCCAGCGTGCTGTTCGCAAGCCAGACTGCAGTTGCGCAGCCGGCAAACATCGAAGAAATCTCCATCAACGGCAGTCGTATCCAGCGCGATGGTTACAATGCACCGACTCCCGTCAGCGTGTTGAGTCTCGACGAGATCAACGCAGTAGCGCCAACCAACATCACGGATTTCATGCGGACACTGCCTTCCATCCAGGGCACCGCAACTGCCTCGTCCAACTCCGGCTCGCTGAGTAACGGCCAGGCCGGTATTGCAACCTTGAACCTGCGTTCACTGGGTGCCAACCGCACGCTGGTGCTGCTCGACGGTCAGCGTTCGGTGACTTCTGCTGCCACCGGCCTTATCGACATCAACACCTTTCCCCAGGCTCTCATCAGCCGGGTAGAAGTGGTTACCGGTGGTGCCTCTGCTGCTTACGGCTCTGATGCCGTTGGCGGGGTTGTGAACTTCGTGCTTGATCGTGATTACGAAGGTTTCAAAACCGATTACCAGTACGGCGAAACCACCTATGGCGACATTCCGACCCATAAATTCAGCCTTACCGGCGGCATGGGTTTCGCTGAAGACCGTGGCCACGCCTTGTTCAGTGTTGAAATGTTCGACCAGAAAGGTGAGCACACCATCAACCGTGACTGGAATAACAAAGGGTTCTTCCAGATGCAGAACCCTGCCTGGACGCTCAACAGCACGGTGCCTGAACGTTATGTCGGCTACAACATCGGTACCAGTCAGATGATGCCTGGTGGTCTCGTCAGTACCGGCCCGCTGCGCGGTACCTATTTCGGTACCATCAATCCTGCCACTGGCACAGCTACTACCGGTAACCTGGTGTTCGGCCCTACCTCTGGCCAGTTCATGATCGGCGGCGACTGGCAAATGGCGTCGGCAGGCCACGTGAGTTCCAACTCGCTGGCTTCCGACGAAGCACGCCAAACCTACTTCTCTCGTGTCAGCTGGGATCTGACTGAAAATACCGAAGTCTATGCCCAAGTCGCACTCAGTGAATTCGAAGGCACCAGCTTTTACCAGCAGACGCCAAGTACCGGCGTGTCGATCCGCAACGACAACGCCTACCTGCCTGCCAACATCCGCAGCCAGATGGCAGCGCTCAATCTCACCTCCATCGCGATTGGTACTTCCAATGCCGGTATCGCTCCTGCTGGCAGTGACAATACCCGTCAAGTGACTCGTTACCTTGTAGGCGCCAACGGTGTAGCCGACTTGTTCGGCCGCTCATGGGATTGGGACGCTTATTACCAGACCGGTACCGCCAAAACTGACGAAGGTCTGACCAACACCTGGAACAACGCCAGAATGGCGCTGGCACAGGATGCCGTAGTGAATCCGGCGACGGGTAGCATCGTGTGTCGTTCCAGTATTGCCGCACCCACCAACGGGTGTGTGCCGATTAATCGCCTTGGTGTAGGCGGAGTCACCCAGGCAGCAATTGATTACATCATGGGGCCATCGGCGCCATATCGTTCGCAGGAACTTAACCAGGATGTGGCAGCGTTCAACATTTCCAACGGTGAACTCTTCAACACCTGGGCAGGTCCGGTATCGTTTGCTACCGGTCTGGAATATCGCAAAGAAGAAATTGATGGTGCTGTGGATCCAATCCACAATCGTAACTGGTTGTACGGCAACTACGTTGTCACCAAAGGCGGCTACGATGTGGTGGAAGGCTATGTAGAAACCATTGCACCTCTGCATGAAACAGTTGAATTCAATGGTGCGGTGCGTTTGACCGACTATGAAATATCCGGCCGGGTGGAAACCTGGAAACTTGGTTTCACCTGGCAGCCTATCGACGACGTACGCATGCGCGTAACCCAGTCGAAAGACATTCGCGCACCCAACCTGTCCGAGTTTTTCGCTGCCGGTACTGCACGTACCAACACCGTCAACTTGTTCCCCAGCAACGCCGCCGCGCAGTTCGTTGAAAATACCTCCGGCAACCTCCAATTGACACCGGAGCAGGCCGATAGTCTGGGTGTCGGCTTTGTGTTGAGCCCGCGTTTCCTGCCTGATGTCACGATGTCGGTCGATTACTACACGATCTCGATGAAGGACAACATTGCCACCATCAACGCGCAGAATACGACCGACCTTTGTCAGCAGCAGGGGATACAGGAGTTCTGCAACAATTTGATCTTCGACGGCAGCGGTGTGCTGCAGCAGATCAACCTCAAACCTGTCAACTTCGCCAGTCTGGAAGCCAAGGGTGTGGATTTTGAAGCCACCTATCGCACCACGGTAGGGCCCGGCGACCTGACACTGCGCGGTATGGCGACCCGTTATATCGACAGCACCAGCGACAACGGTATCAACAAACCCAGCAATACCGCCGGCACTACCGCGCTGCCAGGCTGGACCTACCGTGTCAATGCTGCCTACGATATGGGGTCGCTGACAGCCAACCTTATTGCTCGCGGATTCAGTGACACGGTATACGACACACTGTGGATTGAATGTACGACAGGCTGTCCGATATCGGGACCGGACATCAAAACGATCAACGACAACGATATCAGCGGTGCCTACTACATCGATATGTCGTTGTCCTACGACCTGCCGGTAAGCAGCGGTGCAGTTGAAGCGTTCGTGTACGTCAACAACCTCTTGAACACCGATCCAGTACCTTACGGCAACGGCCCGACTGGCAACAACCAACCGGCCTATCCGCAAACCAACCGTGCCCAGTTCGATACTTTCGGTCGCGTGTTGCGAGTGGGATTGCGCGCCGACTTCTGATACTGGTCCTGAATTGAAAAGACCAGCACCGCGTGCACGCGGTGCTGGTCTTTTTTTTGCGGGCAAACCGGTTTTTTACGCCAGCGCCTTGCCGAAAATATCCAGCATGCGCGCCCACGCCTTCTCGGCCTGTGCTTCGTGATACACGGCGGAGTCCGGCACCGTCCAACCGTGCTGGGCGTCGGTATATACCTCGATTTCTGCTTCTACTTTGGCGGCGTCAAACGCGGCACGCAGGGTGTCCTTGGCTTTCGGATCCTGCTTGTCGTCATTGTCGGCGATGGCGATCAGCAGGCTGGCCTTCATCTGCGGAATAAGCAGGTGCGGGCTGTTGGCCTGATCAGTGGCAAGGCCGCCGCCGTGGAAGCTGCCGCCGGCACCGACGCGTTCAGGAATCGACGCCACTGTGCGCATCACCATCGGGCCACCCATACAGTAACCGGTAGTGCCGATCTTGCGGTTCTTGTCGACAGCGGCTTGCTGGTCGAGCCAGCCAACGAAGGCTTTGGCGTCGGTTACGTGAGTGGTGGCGTTCAGTGCCTGTGCCATCGGCATCACGGTGTTGCGGACGGCGGTGTCCTGGAAGGAGGCGCCTTCAGCCACCACTGGCGACTTGGCGTTGCGGTAGAACGGATTCACCACTAATACCGCATAGCCGCTTTCGGCCAGGCGTTTGCCCATGGCACGGAAGGCTGGACGCAGGCCGAGGATGTCGGGCCATACCAATACAGCGGCGCTGGCGCCGGCGCTCGGATACACGAAATAGCAATCCGCCACACCATCGGGCGTGGTGATGTTGACGTCGGTTTCGGTGACGGTCTGGGCATTGGCCACTGAGGGCAGCAGGGTAGCCAGGCTCATGCCGGCGGCGCCACCGGCAGAGAGCGTCATGAAGCGGCGGCGGCTGACTTCGTTGGTATTCAGGTGTTCGGTGGAGTCGTGCAGGGTGTCCTGGTCACACATGGGGTTATCCTCGTTGTTGGTTTTGGCGTGCGATCCTGATTATAGCCAGCAAGTGTGGCGAATGATCAAAACCTGCGCTGGCCCGTGTCCGGCCGTGCAGTGGTAAACTGCTGTTGCCTTGCGCTGCCAGGGCGGTTTTATCCGACAACAATAATCCTGAGGCCCTGCCAATGAGCAACCAATCTGATTCCTCGACTCCCAACAGCCGCCGCGACTTTCTCGGCGGCGCCATTGGCGTTGCTGCCGGTGTTGCTGCCGGTGCAGGTGCCGCAGCACTGCTCGGAAGCGCCAGCGCAGCCCAGGCGCAACCGCCTGCCGGGGCTCCGGCTGGTGGTCCACCCGCTGGTGGCCCGCCCGGCAACCCCCAGGCAAATACCGGCCCACGTTTGTTCCGGGCTGAAGTTGAAATCCGTCACTGTGAAGTTGAAGGCACCATTCCCTCGGATCTCAACGGCGCCTTCTACCGCGTTGGCCCCGATGCCCAGTTCCCGCTGCGCGCCGGCAACATCCCTTTCGATGGTGAAGGCCACGTCGGCATGTTCCGGATCAAGAACGGCCGAGTGGATTACAAGACCCGCTTTGTGCGCAACGAGCGCTGGGAAGCGCAGGACAAGGCCGGCAAGTTGCTGTTCCCGATGTATCGCAATCCGGCGATGGACGACCCGAGCGTCAAAGGCCTCAGCCGCAGCACAGCCAACACGCACATCATCAACCACAAGAACCTGTTGCTGGCGCTGAAGGAAGACAGCCCACCCAGCGCGATGGACCTGCTGACACTGGAGATGGTGGATCCGGTTTTCAAATTCGATGGCCAGCTCAACAGCCAGACCTTCACTGCGCATCCGAAGATCGATTCACGCACCGGCAACATGGTGGCCTTTGGTTATGAATCAGAAGGCTTCGGCAGTGACGTCGTTACCGCCTTTGAAATCACCCCGCAGGGCAAGAAAGTATGGGAAGCCAAAGTGAAAGTGCCTTATGTCGGCATGCTGCATGACTTTGCTGTTACCGATAACTATGTAGTGCTTTACGTGATCCCGATGGCGATCAACCACGTGCAGATGCAGGAAGGTGGCATTCACTGGAACTGGGACCCGGCACTGACCACTTTCTTCGGCGCCTTCCGCCGCGACGGCAACGGCTCCGACATTCGCTGGTTCGAAGGTCCGCACCGCAGCGCCACCCACGTGATGGGCGCGTGGGACGACAACGGTCGTATTTTTGTCGACGTCGAAATGTCGGAATCGAATCCGTTCCCGTTCATGCCGATGAAAGACGGCTCGCGCTGGGACCCTGTCAAAGGCGCCAGTTTCATCACGCGCTTGTCGGCCAACATGAACGACAAGAGCGTCAACGGTTACACCATCGAGCGGTTGTCGCCGTGGCAGGGCGCTTTGCCGCGCCAGGATGATCGCTACAACACCCAGCACTACCGCTACGGCTTCCTCGGCTCGCGCGACATCAATGCGCCCCAGGGCCAGCCTGGCAATGCCTGTTATGTGCGCTTCGATCATTCGACCGGCAAACAGGACTACTGGAATGCCGGCCCGGGTGCGTCGCTGGCCGAATGCTGTTTTGCGCCGAAGTCGGCGACGTCTGCCGAAGGCGAGGGTTACCTGGTAGGAGTTGTGACGCGCCAGAACGAAGGCGGTCGTACCGACTTCGTCATTCTCGATGCAGAACATCTGGCCGACGGCCCGGTTGCAACCGTGCGACTGCCGGTGCGCAACCCTGGCCAGATCCACGGCTGGTGGGTACGTGAAGACCAAATGCCGCAGGCGTAATCGGGACTGCTGTTCATGCCCCACAAGGTTGTAGTGTTGTTGGTGTGCCTGTCACTTGGCGGTTGCATCTCTACTGCCATCGGCGTTGTGGCAGGCGCCACAGTGGCGGTTGCCGGTGCGGTAATCTCCGCACCAATCAAGATCGGTGGCGCTGTGATTGATGCGGCCACCGATGACGATGAGTGTGAGGAACACAAGGAGAACGAAAACGAGGACTGTGATGATTAGATTGGGCATGCAGTTGCTGGTGCCGTTCCGCAAGGCAAACGTATGAAGATTTTCCGCAAACGCCATCTGTTCGTTCTGATTGCCAGTGCCACTGCGGCATTGCCCACGTTACAAGCCGCCGATACTGATGCCGATGTAGATTGGGCCTTGCTGGAAAACTACTGCGGTGAATGTCACAACCTTGATGATCAGGCTGGTGGCATTGCGTTCGATCTGCTGTCGCACGATGCACTTGCTGCCGATGCCGAGACCTGGGAGCTGGCAATCCGCAAGATACGCACGGGCATGATGCCGCCGGCCGGCAAGCCGCGGCCTGAGCGGGCAGTACTTGATGGTTTCGTTGCAACACTCGCCAACCAGCTTGATAGCGAACAAGCCGCCCATCCGCAGCATGGCAGTGCCGGTATGGGGCGTTTGAATCGGGCCGAATACCGCAATGCCATTCGGGATCTGTTGGCATTCGATGCTGCCGGCATAGTGTCGCAATTACCCGCCGATGAATCGGCGCATGGTTTTGACAATCTCGCCGAGGTATTGAGTGTGTCGCCGACGCTGATCGACTCGTACGTCAGTGCTGCCATGCGGATTGGTCGTGAAGCTGTCGGTGATCGCACGTTGATTCCGACCCAGATCAAATATCCCGCACCCGGCGGCGCCCAAACGAAGCATGTTGAGGGTTTGCCGCTCGGCACTCGTGGCGGCATGGTGGTTACCCACAATTTCCCGCTTGATGCCAGGTATGAAATCCGCGTCAACACCCAAGGAGCCGGTGGCGTTTTCAACAGCCAGGCCTTTTGTGCCGGTGGTCCCGATATTGTCGTGATGCTCGATGGCGAGCCAGTGACAGTGGAGGATCCCAAAAGCTTCCAATTGCCATTGTCGGCCGGCCCACACACGTTCGGTGTCGCCTTGGCGGATGCGCGTCGCTGTGAGGGCGTGAACGAGTTCTTTGATGTCTATAACGTTGGCGGCGCCATCAGCGGGCTCGAGATCAACGGGCCGTTTGAGGCGGGTGCAGCCGGCGATACGCCGAGCCGGCGGGCGATTTTTTCCTGTTATCCGACTGCTGCTACCGAAGAGCGTGCATGTGCGCAGAGCCTGTTGTCCCGGCTGGCATCACAGGCCTACCGGCGTCCGGTGGCGCTTGAATCGAATGAGACCACCACCTTGCTGCAGTTCTATGACAAGGGCCGCCAGGAAGCGGATTTTGAAACCGGTATCCAGTACGCGCTGGCGCGCCTGTTGATTGATCCTCGTTTTCTCTATCAGGCGGAAGCAGAGCCAGCCGGGTTGGCGCCAGGCACGTCCTTTGCGATCACTGATCTTGAACTGGCGACCAGGTTGTCGTTCTTCCTGTGGAGCAGCATTCCTGATCAACAGTTGCTTGATGCAGCAGTAGCGGGCCGCTTGCATGTGCCGGCAGAACTGGAAGCGCAAACACGCCGCATGCTGCGTGATCCGAAGGCCAGAGCCTTGGTTGATAACTTCGCTGCCCAGTGGCTGCGTCTGCGCGAACTCGACATAGCGCTGCCGCAGGACTCTGCTTTCAACAGCAAACTGCGTCCCGCCTTCCGCAGCGAGACTGAACTGTTGTTCACCGACGTCATCGCACAGGATCTCGGCCTGCTGCACTTGTTCAATGCCGATTACACCTGGCTCAACGAAGACCTCGCCAACCATTACGGCATTGCGGATATTCGCGGTGACTACATGCGGCGGGTACCGCTGCCGGTCGACAGCCCGCGCCGTGGTCTGCTTGGACATGGCAGCATCCTTACCGCTACTTCGGTGGCCAATCGCACGTCTCCGGTTATCCGTGGTGCATGGGTGGTGGAACATCTGCTCGGCGCACCGGTGCCGACGCCACCGCCCGGTGTTGAAACCGATCTGTCGAACGAGACCGCGCCGGAGGGCCGCACCTTCAATACCTTGCGTGAGCGCCTTGAGCTGCACCGCGAGAATCCCACTTGCGCCTCGTGTCACCAGATCATGGATCCGATCGGCTTGGCGATGGAGAACTTCGATCTGGTCGGCCGCTGGCGCACCGAAGAAAACGGCTATCCGCTCAACACTCATACTCAAATGGTGGATGGCACTGCGATTGATGGACCGGTGCTGCTGCGACAGGCGCTGCTGGCGCGCAGCGAAAGCCTCATAACCACCATCACCGAGAAACTGATGATTTATGCACTCGGCCGTGCAGTGGATGCGCACGACATGCCGGCGGTACGCCGCATCGTACGCGCAGGTGCAGCCAGTGATTACCGTTTTTCCGATATTGTGCTCGGTGTCGTGCTGAGCGATCCATTCCTGCGGCGCAGTGCCAGCGCCCAGGGCAACACGATTGCAAATTTGGCAGAGGTAACTCCATGAACTCCATGCACTGCGTGAACTACGTTACTCGCAAACATCTTTCGCGGCGTTTGTTGCTGCGCGGTGCCGGCACCATGTTGGCATTGCCGCTGCTGGAATCGATGCTGCCGGCTTTGGCGCGCGCTCAGGCGGCCACTCCGCAATCGCGACTTGCCTGCATCTACGTGGCCCACGGTGCGGTGATGAACCGCTGGATGCCAGCCACCGATGGTACCGGCTTTGAGTTCACCCCCACGCTGAAATCACTGGAACCCTTCCGTGATCAGCTCAACATCATCAGCGATACCCGCTTGCCGCTCGCCTACGGTGATGATGCGTCAGCGGGTGCCAACCACGCCCGCTCATCGCAGGTGTGGCTGACCTGTGCTGCTCCCGGCACCGGTCCGTCGCCGACATCGCTCGATCAGGTGGCAGCGCAGCACATTGGCCAGGACACGCCGCTGCCTTCGCTGGAGCTTTCACTCGATGAAGGTTCCTCCATTTCGTATCGCACACCCACCACGCCGTTGCCAATGGAGCTCAATCCGCAAGTGGTATTCGAGCGTTTGTTCGGTGACGGCAGCAATGCCGCCGAACGCGCATCACGCACCGATCTGAAGGGCAGCTTGCTCGACTCGGTAACGCAGGACGTAGCCGCGCTGCAGCGCACATTGCCTTCGGCAGATAAAGTACGCCTCGATCGTTACCTCGAAGACGTGCGCGAAATCGAGCGGCGCCTGCAGCTGGTGGCGGCGTCGAAGGCGAGTGAGCTCGACGTTCCCGCCAAGCCGCTGGGTATTCCGGCCACCTTTACCGAGCATTCGAAACTGATGTTCGATCTGATCACGCTGGCGTGGCAGGCTGAGATCACCCGCGTATCTACCTTGATGGTGGCGCGTGAGATCAGCAATCGTGTCTATGCGGAAAGCGGCGTTACCGATCCGTTCCACAACCTTTCACACCATTCGGAAGTACAGGCCAACAAGGACAAGCTGGCAAAACTGAATGATTTCCATACCCGGACCACCATCGCCTACTTCCTCGGCAAACTGGCTGCCACACCGGATGGCGATGGCACGCTGCTGGATCATTCGGTGGTGTTGTATGGCAGCGGTATGAGCAACTCCAACCAGCACGACCACGATCCGCTGCCCATTCTGGTGGCCGGAGGCGCCTCCGGTCGTTTGCAGGGGGGTCGCCACTTGCGGGCCGGCAAGGGTGCGCCGTTGTCCAACCTGCATGTCTCGCTGCTCGACAAACTCGGCGTTCCGCTCGACTCATTCGGTGACAGCACTGCACCGCTGACGATCTGAGGACTGTGTGATGTTCTGCCGCAACAACTGTTTCAACCATAAACCAATCTTGCTCGCCCTTGTGCTGGCGGTAACTGCCGGCAAGCTGATGGCTGGCGATGCCCCGCTGGCCATAGCCGCGATGGAGCGCGATTTCGCCAGCGTGCGTGCGCTGCTGGCCGAGCGTGGCGCCGACGTCAATGCACTGGGTCCTTACGACACGCCAGCGCTGCACTGGCTGGTGCGGGTTGAAGAGATTGAGCTGACCAAAACCCTGCTGGCAGCCGGCGCCGATCCCAACTTCGCCACTTCGCTCGGTCTGTTGCCCTTGCATCTGGCCATCGAGAATGGCGACACCGACATGGTGAAGCTGTTGCTCGACAACGGCGCCGACCCCGCCCGCCCGGACCGTACCGGCGAAAGCCCGCTGATCATGGCGGCGCGAGCCGGTTCGACCGATATCGTGGAACTGCTGCTGCAACACGGTGTTGACGTGGATGCGCGTGAACCGGCCTTCAACCAGAACGCCTTGATGGTAGCGACGCGCAGTGACGTGGCTGCAGTCACCCGTCTACTGGTGGAGCACGGCGCTGACGTCAACGCGCAGTCTAATGCGGGTGCTGTACCGGATTTCCGGTTGCCGGCATCGAACGCCGGCTCCAAGGGTATTGGTATCGTGCGCGGTGGCTGGCCGGAGCGAGGCGACCGGTCCCCAATCGGTGGCGCCAAAACTCCACTGCTGTATGCAACCCGCTCCGGTAATCTTGAACAAACCAGACTGCTGGTTGAAGCCGGCGCCAGACTGGAGCAGGCCGACGAGAACGGGCTGACACCGTTGTTGAACGCCATCCTCAACGCCTCGGTTGCCAATCTCGATCGACCGAACGACAGGCATATTGAGGTGGCGCGTTATCTGATCGAGCAGGGCGCCAACGTCAATGCGATGGATTTCTACGGCGAAACGCCGCTGTGGGCCGCGGTGGAGTTGCGCAATCTCGATATGTCTGGCCCGGCGGCTGACAACGGCATTGACCGCGCTGCTGCACTCGACTTGATTACGCTGTTGCTGGATAAAGGCGCCGATCCCAATGCCCGCACCAAAGAGCAGGTGCCGGAGCATCGCTGGATCACCCGCATCGGCAATCTATCGTGGGTGGATTTCACCGGGCAGACTCCATTCCTGCGTGCTGCACTTTCCGGCGATGTAAGCACCATGAAGCTGTTGGTGGAAAAGGGCGCCGACCCGAACATTGCCACCTACGCCGGTACTACACCGCTGATGGCTGCTGCCGGCATCAACTGGGTGGTCAGCCAGACTTTCGATGAAGGCCAGGACGCCCTGCTGGAGGCCGTCAAGTACGCGCACTCGCTCGGCAATGACATCAACGCGGTCAACTCGATGGGACTGACGGCCATGCATGGCGCAGCCAACCGCGGTTCCGACGCCATCATCCGCTGGCTCGCTGCCAATGGGGCGAGACTGGACGTCAGCGATCTGCAGGGCCGCACGCCGGTGGTCTGGGCCCACGGTGTGTTCCTCGCCACCCATCCGCCGGTTGATCGGCCTGAGACCGCGGCACTGATTGAGCAACTGCTGGCCCAGACGTTGGCTCAGTCTGCTGCAGAACCTGCTGTCAAACCCGCTGCCAACCAGAAGGAAACACCATGAACTCCTCCCGCCGCAATCTGCTCGCTGCCCTGACCTTGCTCGGGCTGCCGCTGCCGACGCTGACAATGGCGCAAGCCAAACTGCTGCCACTCAACACACCGGGCCTTGATCACCTGGATGTAATCGTGCCCGATGTCGAAAAGACGGCGAAATTCTACATGGGAGTGTTCAACACCACCTTGCACGCGCAGCCGTTCCAGGGTGGCTTCCGTTACTTCATTCTGCTGAACACCTTGCCGGAGAGCCGTACTGTCGGTTATCTGGCTATCGGTGATTCACGCGGGCGCGGCACCTACATTGGTCACTTCTGCACCTCAGTCGTGGAATGGCGGCGTGACAGTCAGGCAATTTTCGCC
>CAISOD010000205.1 GCA_903887045.1 uncultured Gammaproteobacteria bacterium
GGCGGCAGGAGAGTGGCGAAGACCTCGTCAGCGATGGCAACGATATCTCCTCTTCACCGCACATGGCCAACCTCGGCGTCGATATGGTGGGCGGCTTGCCGTATCAGGATTGGCTGATCCCCGTCGTCAAACAGCGCACCGACAACCTCGCCATCGACGATCCCCACATCCGCTGCCTGCCCGACAACTTTCTGCGCGCCTACGGACTGCCGCACATGCTCAAGTACATCCACACCGATGGTTTGTGGGTCACGCTCAACGAAATGAATGCCGGTTATCGGCAGGTGTTCACCGATGCGCGCGCGCTGCCGGATGATCCCAACCCCTCATGGCAGGGTTATTCCTCAGCCAAATGGGAAGGCGACACCCTGGTGGTCGATACCATCGGCGTGCGTGACGACACCTGGATCGACTGGAACGGCAGCGTGCTGACCGAAGCTGCCAAGGTGCGGGAAGAAATCACCCGCCCCGATTACGGCCACATCGAAATCAGGGTGACAGTGGATGATCCGAAGGCCTACACCAAACCGTGGACGGTGACGCTCAAACAGCGCGTCGTTGTTAACGCCGAATTGATCGATGAAATCTGCCTTGAAAATGAGCAGTTTGTTGAACTGATGGGGGTACAACCATGAAACGCCACGTGTGTTCGCTAATGCTTTCCGCTGGGGTCGTTCTGCTGTCAGCCATGCCGGCACAGGCCCATCATTCCTTCCCCGCGCAGTACGACATCGACAAGCCCATCACGCTCACCGTGAAGGTCACCAAGGTCGAGTGGACCAATCCCCACATCTTCATCTACGGCGATGTAAGCGCCGAGCTGGGCGCTGCCGCCAGCTGGACCTTCGAGATGGGCGGCCCCAACGCCCTCATCCGCAAAGGCTGGAAGCGCGATTCGCTGAAGCCTGACGATGTCGTTGTGATCGAAGGCAGCCTCGCCCGTGATGGCAGCAATCTCGTCAACGCGCGCACGGTCACCATGCAGGAGGGCGGCCGCAAGATGTTCGCCGGTTCCAGTGGTGGTGACGAGGCACCAACGAAATAGAGTTGCGAAACAGCACAGCCCAAATGCAAACGGCCACGCTGTTGAGGCGTGGCCGTTTGTTTGAGAATGCTGAGCTGGTGTAGGGGCACGGCATGCCGTGCCCTTCCGGGCCGCGGAAAAATTACTTCTTCTGTGCAGCAGCTTTCTTTTCTTTCTCTTTGGCGATTACGGTCTCAGCCACGTTGTTCGGGCATGGGTTGTAATGCGAGAACTCCATCGAGAACTGGCCACGGCCGGAGGTCATGGTGCGCAGCGTGCTGATGTAACCGAACATGTCGGCCAGTGGCACGTTGGCTTTTACACGAACGCCAGTGGTGGTCTTTTCCTGGTCGAGGATCATGCCGCGACGACGGTTCAAGTCGCCGATCACGTCACCGACGTTGTCGTTCGGGCTGTACACGTCCACTTTCATGATCGGTTCCAGCAACTGCGGACCGCACTTCGGCATGGTCTGACGGAAGGCAGCCTTGGCAGCGATTTCGAACGCGATGGCCGAGGAGTCAACGGCGTGGTAACCACCGTCGATCAGTTCCACTTCCACGTCCAACACAGGGAAGCCAGCCAGCGGGCCGGTGCCCATCATCGACTTGAAGCCTTTGTCGACAGCAGGGAAGAACTCTTTTGGTACCGAACCACCCACAACCGAGCTGATGAAGGTGTAGCCGGAGTTGGTTTCGCCAGGACGGATCTTGTAGTCGATCTTGCCGTACTGACCTGAACCACCGGACTGCTTCTTGTGGGTGTAGCTGTCTTCAACTTCCTTGGTGATGGTTTCGCGGTAGGCCACCTGCGGCTGACCCACGATCAGTTCCACGCCGTAGGTACGCTTGAGGATGTCCACCTTGATGTCGAGGTGGAGTTCGCCCATGCCTTTGAGGATGACTTCGCCGGATTCCTGGTCGGTTTCCACGCGGAAGGTCGGGTCTTCAGCCACCAGCTTGCCAATGGCGACGCCCATTTTTTCGTTGGCGCCTTTGTCTTTCGGCTGCACGGCGATCGAGATAACCGGTTCCGGGAACACCATCGCTTCCAGCGTACATTCGTTGTCCGGGTCGCACAGGGTGTGACCGGTCTGCACGTTCTTCATGCCGACGATGGCGATGATGTCGCCGGCTTCGGCGTGGGTCAGTTCAAAACGTTCGGCAGCCTGCATTTCCACCATGCGGCCGATACGCTCTTCTTTGCCGGTGAACGAGTTGAGGATGGTGTCACCCTTGTTCAGCTGGCCGGAGTAGACGCGGACGAAGGTCAGCGCGCCGAAACGGTCGTCCATGATTTTGAATGCCAGTGCGCGGAACGGTTCGGTTGGCGACACGATGGCGAACTTGCCATTCGGGTTGCCTTCTTCGTCGGTCAGCGGCTGCGGGTTTACTTCGTGCGGGGCAGGGAGGTAGTCGATAACGGCGTCAAGTACCAGCTGGATGCCTTTGTTCTTGAAGGCGGAACCGCAGTAGGTAGGGAAGAAGGCGAGGTCGCGGCAGCCCTTGCGGATGCAGCGTTTGATGTCTTCGATGGAGATTTCTTCGCCTTCGAGGTAGCGGGTCAAGACTTCGTCGTCCTGCTCAACGCAAGTTTCGATCATGTCGGCGCGGTGTTTTTCACAGGCTTCGACCAGGTCGGCCGGTACGTCGGTGATTTTGTAGTTTTCCGGCTGGCCGGATTCATCCCACACATAGGCTTTGCGGTTGAGGACGTCCACTACGCCAACGAAGGTGTCTTCGAAGCCGATTGGAATCGTCATTACCAGCGGATGGGCGCCGAGGACTTTCTTCACCTGGGCAATTACCTTGAAGAAGTCGGCGCCGATGCGGTCGAGTTTGTTGACGAAGATCAGACGCGAGACTTTGGAGTCGTTGGCATAACGCCAGTTGGTTTCGGACTGGGGTTCAACACCGCCGGAACCGCAGAACACACCGATACCGCCGTCGAGTACTTTCAGCGAGCGATACACTTCCACGGTGAAATCCACGTGGCCGGGGGTGTCGATGACGTTGAAACGGCAGTTCTTCCAGAAGCAGCTGACAGCAGCCGATTGGATGGTGATGCCGCGCTCGGCTTCCTGCACCATGAAGTCGGTGGTGGATTCGCCTTCATGCACTTCACCGATCTTGTGGATCTTGCCGGTGAGTTTGAGAATGCGCTCAGTGGTGGTGGTTTTGCCGGCATCCACGTGGGCGAAGATGCCTATGTTTCTGTACAGGGATAAATCGTTCATAGCGGCTTCTGTCTGTTGCTGGGAAAGGGGGGTAAAAAGGCGGTGCAAGATACACGAAACACCCCCCTCTCGTACAGGAAGCAATCCTTGACGCTGCCTTTACCCTGTCTTTAAGGGCTGGCGGTCTCGGCCCTCCTGGTTGCTTAACGCCCTGCTCAGGCCAGCCGGGTCACCGTCACCCGTACTTCCAGTTCATGCTCGCCACCACCCAGCACTACACCACAAAGGGGAGTCACATCCCCATAGTCACGGCCCCAGGCGATGGTGATGAACTCGGTGTTGGCCAGTTTGCCGTTGGTGGGGTCAAAGCCGATCCAACCCGTGCCGGGCAGCCAGGTTTCAATCCAGGCATGCGAAGCATCACTGCCCACCAGCTTTTCCTTGCCCGGCGGCGGTTCATTGAGGATGTAACCGCTGACATAGCGCGCCGGCAGTTTGCAGCTGCGCAGGCAGCTGAGCATTACATGGGCGAAGTCCTGGCATACGCCGGCGCGATTGGCGAACACCTCGACCAGCGGCGTATCGATCTGGGTAGCTTCCGGATCGTAGGTAAATTCGTCTTTTATGTGGCGGGTCAGGTCCAGCATTGCTTCCAGCCATGGTCGGCCCGGAGTGAGGAAGCGGCGTACATAGGCCTGGCTGGCCGGCAATACCGGCGTCAGCGGGGAGGGCAGCCGCATGTCGGCCACTTCCAGCGGTTCGGGCGTGTACACCGACGGAATCAACGCCGTTTCCCACGGCTGCTCGCCGAGGTCGGCCGGAGGTTCAAACTCCTGAACGCGCACCAGCGTTGTAGCGGTAACTCTGAGTCTGTCGTGCGGAATCTGGATCAGTACGCTGTGGCAGTGGTTGCCGTAGTAGTCACGGCTCTTGGTGGCTTCTGCCGGGCTCGGATGGAATTCGAGTGAATGCCACAACACTTCCTGGTGCGCGGTGTGGCGCGGAGTCAGGTGAGCATAATGCTGGCCGTTGGCAACGAGGTAGGCGTAGTTGTAGACGGTGTCGTGTACCACCTGATATCTGAGTTTCTGCTTGTTGTCCCCGGTCATGCTGCCTCCGGGTTGTCATCAGCAGGCAAGTTGCCATCACCCTGCAAGTTGCGATCGGTCTGCACAGTGGCGCGCGGATGATTGAAGAACTGCGATGTCAGGTGGGCGTTGAGGGCCAGGCAGCCAGTGCTGAACATCTGCAGCGCTTCCTGCAGCCGCGGACTGTCGGGGTGGAATTCAGTGTCGAGATCGAGGTCTTGTACCAGTGCAATTGCCGGCTCCAGCAGGTCGGCACCGCAGGAGCCGTGCGCTTTTTCAAGTTTGCGCAGATAGTCGCGGATGCCAAGTGCCTGGAACATCAGCGAACGCGGGTTGCTGTCGTCGCGGATCAACAGGTCCATCACCGGCAACCATTCCGGCTGCGCCATGTAGCGTGAACGATAGGTGATCACCGAGTCGCACAGTTCCAGCAGCCAGTTGAGGCCCGAAGTGCGGCCGTTGTCGCAGGCATGCTGCAGTGCGCGTGTGAGGAAGCAGAGGCGTTCAAGCCGGCGACCCATCGACAGGAAACGGAAGCCGACACATCGCGTCATGCTGTCGAGCGCATAGCCAGCGAGAGTAGTGCTGGCGACGATGGCGGTGTCGAGCCAGGCAAGGCCTTCTGACAGGGTGACTTGTTCATTCAGGGCTGGGTTGCGCAACAACTGGGTGATGGTGCGCCAGTGATCGAGCGAGAGCCGGTTGCGCAGCTGGAATGCCAGATGATGCAGGCGGCGCAGGTTGGCAGCGAGGCCGAGGCTTTCGCTTTCCAGCGTACAGGCGTCGAGCAGGCGGCGGTCGATCGGGCGTTCGTCTTCGGCAACGATATAGCTCTCTACCAGCGAAAATGCCGGGCTGTTGTAGCCGTCTTCCGATTCCTGCAGCACGGCGTTGAGCGCCACCCGCAACAGCCGCGCAATATGCTCGCAGCGCTCGCAGGTGCGGCCGAACCAGTATTTGTTCTCGGCGCCGCGCGAGGTCAGTACCGCTTTCGAGCTCACCAGATCCGCCGATGTCAGCGTGCTGCGCAACAGCGAGAACTGCGTGTCTTCCGGGCCGTCGGGCAATACCCAGGTGTCTTTCGAGCTGCCACCGCGCTGCATGGCAACAATGCGCGCATCGGCTTCGCCGGACACGCGCGTGAGGCCGCCCGGCATTACCGAATAGCTGCCGTTGCCGCTCATGCAGGCATGCAGCCGCAGTGCAACGCCGCGTGGATTCAGCTTCTGCTCCTGGTGAATGTTGAGAATCGGCGTCTGGGAAACCTGCACCAGTTCCTGCGCCAGATAGAGTTCGGGATTCTGGCTGATCTTCTGTTTGAGTGCGGCAAGCTGTTCGGGTGCCAGTTCATCACCTAGCTGGGCGTCGCGGCCCCAGCCGCGGTTTGCCACCTTGAAGGCGAGCGTGTCGGCGCCGTCGAGCGCTTCCTGCATCGCAGCCGGTTCGCCACACCACCAGGTTGCAATCGACGGCAGCAGCAAGGCTTCGCCCAGCAGTTCTTCGCACAGTTGTGGCAGATAGCCGTACAGCGCGCCCCCTTCGAGAATGCCGGCCCCGGGTGCATTCGCCATCAGCACGTTGCCGCGACGTACGCATTCCATCATGCCGGCGCAGCCGAGGGTGGAATCAGCACGCAGTTCGAGTGGATCGCAGAAGGTGTCGTCCTGACGGCGGATGATGGCGTGTACACGACGCGGGCCTTCAATGGTTTTCAGCCACACCCTGTTGTTCAGCACGGTGAGATCGCCACCCTCCACCAGCGGAAAGCCTAGATAGCGCGCGAGGAGGGCATGTTCAAAATAGGTTTCGTTGTAGGGGCCTGGTGTCCACACCACAGCGAGTGTTGGTCCATCGCCCTTCGGTGCATTCAGCATCAGCGAATCACGCATGGTGGCGAAATATTGCGCCAGATGGCGCACGCCCTGGCTGCGGAACAGGTCGGGGAACACGCGCGATACGATCAGGCGGTTCTCCAATGCATAACCAGTGCCGGACGGTGCCTGCGTACGATCGGCCACTACCCACCACTGGCCGTCAGGCGAGCGAGTGAGATCGGCAGCATAAAGATGCAGGAAATGGCCGTTGGGTGGCTGCATGCCCCACGCATTCCGCAGGAAGCCCTGGTGACTGAAAATCAGCGGGGCCGGCAGCATGCCTTCATGCAGCAGGCGCTGCGGGCCGTACAGATCTGCAAGTATGGCGTTGAGCAGGCGCGCACGCTGCTGTATGCCGTGTTCGAGTCCGCGCCACTCTTCGGCGGAAATCATGAACGGCAACACATCGAGTTCCCACTGGCGATCAAGGCCGTCGGGATCGGTGTAGACGTTGTAGGTAATGCCGCTGTCGCGGATCTGTCGCTCGGCACTTTGGATGCGCCGCGCAAGTTCACCGGTGTCTATCGTGCGCAGCGCATCATGCAAGGGCTTGAAATGCTCACGCGGTTCATCTGGCGCGCTGAACATTTCGTCGTAGCGATCTTCCGGCATCGTGTAGCCGTTCAACACCGGTTGCTGTAGAGGCTCTGGTCCATCATCAGCGGCACTGGCCTCGTCTCTCTCTGGTTCCAGCATGGTGTTGGTCTCTACTTCGCTTTGCATCAGCGGCGCAGATCCAGCGTGAACGGATAGTTCGGATTACGCGGCGGTTCGATGATCTGCAGCGCGCCCGGTGTGTGGCCATAGCGGAAGAATCGCGCAAGACGCCGCGCATCGGCTTCGTTGCTGTTGACCGGGAAGGTGTCGTAATTGCGACCACCCGGATGCGCGACGTGATACTGGCAACCACCGAGTGAGCGCTGCATCCAGCTGTCCACTACATCAATCATCAACGGGGCATGTACGCCGATGGTGGGATGCAGACACGACGAAGGTTGCCACGCGCGATAGCGCACGGCTCCGACGAATTCGCCGACATTGCCGGTGGGTTGCAGCGGAATCCGCTGACCGTTGCAGGTCAGCACATGGCGGTCGTCAACGAGGCCGTGCACTTTCACCTGCAATCGTTCGATCGACGAATCGACATAACGCACGGTGCCGCCAGGGGCACCTTCTTCACCCATCACATGCCAGGGCTCAAGCGCGAGACGCAGTTCGACATCAATGTTGCGGGTGGAGAAATCGCCGATTTTCGGGAAGCGGAATTCAAAGTGCGGTGCGAACCAGTCCGGCCGCACGTCGTACCCGGAGCGGCGCAGTTCTTCCAGCACATCGTTGAAGTCATCCCATACAAAATGGCCGAGCATGAAACGATCGTGCAGTTCGGTGCCCCAGCGCTTGAGTTTTTCCGGCTGGTACGGCGCCTGCCAGAAGCGCGAAATCAGCGCCCGCAGCAGCATCTGCTGCGCCAGACTCATCTCGGCGTGTGGCGGCATTTCAAAGGCGCGCAGTTCCAGCAGGCCAAGACGGCCGGTGGAGGTGTCGGGCGAATACAGTTTGTCGATGCAGAACTCGCTGCGGTGGGTGTTGCCGGTTACGTCGACCAAAAGGTTGCGCAGTACGCGGTCCACCTGCCACGGCTGCAGCACACCACTGCTTTGCAGGCGGCGCATTTCCTTGAACGCAGTTTCCAGTTCATAGATCGATTCATGGCGGGCTTCGTCGATGCGCGGCGCTTGTGACGTCGGCCCGATGAAGAGACCGGAGAACAGGTACGACAACGACGGATGGTTGAGCCAGTAAGCCAACATGCTGGTGAGCAGCTCGGGCCGGCGCAGGAAAGGCGAATCCGACGGGGTGGCACCGCCGAGCACAAAGTGGTTACCGCCGCCGGTGCCGGTATGGCGACCATCAAGCATGAATTTCTCGGTGCTCAGACGATTCTGGTGGGCGGCGTCGTAGAGAAAGGTGGTCTGTTCCACCAGCTGCGACCAGGTGGATACCGGCTGCACGTTGACTTCGATCACACCGGGGTCAGGCGTCACTCGCAATACTTCGAGGCGTGGGTCCTTCGGTGGTTCATAACCTTCGAGAATCACCGGCAGGTCCTGTGCTTCTGCCACCGCTTCGATGGCGGCAACCAGTTGCAGCCAGGTTTCCAGCTGGCGAACCGGCGGCATGAACAGATACAGCCGGCCCTCGCGCGGCTCGGCACTGAGCGCCGTGCGCGTGAGCCAGGCAGCAGACTCGAACGGCTGCGCTTGCCGCGCCGAATCACTCATCCTCGATTTGCTGCTCTCCTTGCCGGCGCCTTCCTTACCCTTGCCGCTTGCTCCGGCACCAGCCACGCCGAAGGCATCAGCGTAAGCCGTCTGCAGCACAGGAGGACTTGTCCCGCCGTAGCCGCTGGCGGCGAAGGAGGAGCGAATCTGATCGTAGGGCCCCAGCGGCGACACTTCCTGGTAATGATCATTCGGATGCTGCCAGGGGTAATCGGCTTTGCTGACCCAGGGTTGCGAATCCAACGGCAGGCGGTAACCCATGGCGGAATCACCCGGCAGCAGGTAGCAGCGTTCATCGCGCAGGAACCACGGACCACTCTTCCAGTGCGCACCGTCATGCGTCAGTGGCAGCACATGGCCGACCACGTGATCGAGCCCCTGGCTGAACACCTTGCGCAGTCGCGCGCGTTCGAGCGGATCGTCGAGACGTGAATCGAACGGATCGACGTTGGCGGGCAAGCGGCGTTCGCGCCACAGGTAGTACCAGGTGTCTTCGTAGGCGGGGAAGATATGCTTGGCATCAAGGTCGAGCTGCTGTGCCAGTGCCTGCAGGAAAAGTCCGGCACGTTCGGCATCAACGCCATAGCTGCGGCCTTCGTCGGCGAACAGACGGGTGTTCTGCCAGATCGGCTCGCCGTCCTTGCGCCAGAACGCATTCAGCGACCAGCGCGGCAATTGTTCACCCGGATACCACTTGCCCTGGCCGAAATGCAAAAGGCCGTGCGGTGCGTAATGTTGCTTGATGTCGTGGGCGAGACGGCCGCCGATGCGACGCTTGTGTTTGCCGAGCGCGGTTGTGTTCCACTCTTCCGCGTCGCGGTGGTCGATGCCAACGAAGGTCGGCTCGCCGCCCTGCGTCAGTCGCACGTCAAGGCGCTGCAAATCCTTGTCGATGTGCGAGCCGAGTTTGTCGATACCGCTCCATTGTTCGCGTGTATAGGGTTTGGTGACACGCGGTGCTTCCCAGATGCGGCTCACCTGCATCAGATGCTCGAATTCCACTTCGCACTTGTCGACAGCGCCGCTGACCGGTGATGCCGCACCGGGCTCGGCTGTACATGCGAGCGGTATGTGGCCTTCGCCGGCCAGCAGGCCCGAGGTCGGATCGAAACCGATCCAGCCAGCGCCGGGCAGATAGACCTCGCACCACGCATGCAGGTCGGTGAAGTCGGCAGCCGGGCCGGACGGGCCGTCGAGTGCTTTCACATCGGCCACGAGCTGGATCAGGTAACCCGACACAAAGCGTGCAGCAATGCCGAGATGACGCAGCAGTTGCACCATCAGCCACGCCGAATCACGGCAGGAGCCCGAGAGTTTGGTCAGGGTTTCTTCCGGGGTTTGTACCCCCGGTTCAAGTCGGATCAGGTAGCCGATGTCGCTTTGCAGCCGCTGATTGATGGCAACCAGGTAGTCGATCGATTGTTGCTTGGTACGTGGAAGAGCCGCGAGGTACTCGGCGAAGGCCGGCGTCAGCGGGCCTTTCTCCAGATACATGCCGAGCTCGGCAGTTTGCTTGTCGTCGTAGCGGAACGGGTAATGCTCGTGGCTGGGTTCGAGGAAGAAATCGAAGGGGTTCAGCACGCTCATTTCGGCAACCAGATCAACCTCGATGCGGAAGCGGCGGGTCTGCTCGGGGAATACCAGTCGTGCGAGGTAGTTTGCCTGTGGGTCCTGCTGCCAATTGATGAAGTTGCTGTCTGGTGTGACCTTCAGCGAGTAGCTGAGGATGCGGGTGCGGCAATGTGGTGCCGGACGCAGGCGGACAATCTGGGGACTTAGCGTAACAAGGCGGTCGTAGGTGTAGTCAGTGACATGATTGAGCGCGACGTGGATGGACACAGCTGACTCCGGAACTGCAAACGTGATGTGCCCACTTTACCGAAGATGGCTGGTGCAAAGAAGCTGGATCAAAGGGGTCAGAGTAACTTGATCCCCCTTTGATCCTTGCAAACACAGAGCCGCTGTGTCACTGCACCACGGCGGCTCCGTTCGCACTGCTTAAGGGCGCGGCGACAGTTTCAACAAGCGGCCACCCATGCCGTCTTCAATGGCCCAGATGTTGCCATCAGGACCTTGCTTCAGGCCGCGCATGCGCTTGCCCATCACGAAGCGCTGGGCTTCGGCAGCGGCGCCGGTCTGTGCATTGACCGTAACGCGGATGATCGACATCGACGACAGACCGCTGATGAAGGCATTGCCCTGCCAGGCGGTGAATTTGTCACCGGTGTAGAACATCAGGCTGGAAGGCGAGATGACCGGGTTCCACCAGGCTTTCGGCGCGTTGTATTTGCCGGAGGTGTCGGTGTCGTGGTCGGGGATGATCTTGCCGTTGTAGTGGTTGCCGTTCGACAGGTACGGATAGCCGAAGTTGGCGCCGGCCATGACCTGGTTGAGTTCGTCACCACCGCGCGGTGCCATCTCGATGTTCCACAGCTGGCCGGTTGGGTCGAAGGCGAGGCCGAGTGGGTTGCGATGACCCATCGACCAGACTTCGGCAGCGATGCCACCCTGGGCAGCAAACGGGTTACCGGCAGCGGGCTTGCCGTTGTCGTCGAGGCGCAGGATCTTGCCGAGGTTGTTGTCGAGCTTCTGGCCGGGAGCCATGTCGGGGTTTTCGGCGTTGTTGTTGCGTTCGCCGGCGGAGACAAACATGTGGCCTTCGGCGTCGAACAGGATGCGATGGCTGAAGTGGATGCCACCGGTTACTTTCGGCAGCGCGCGCCAGATGACTTCAAGGCCTTCCACCGCTGGTTTGGCGAGGTCGAGGGTGCCTTTGGCAACCACGGCGCCGCTGGTGTCGTTGTCACCGGCTTCAACGTAGCTGATGTAGACGACTTTGTTGGTGGCGAAGTCTGGGTGCAGCTTGATGTCGCCAAGGCCGCCCTGGCCGGCGTAGGCCACTTCGGGAGCGCCGGCAACTTCGGTCTTTTTGCCGTCCTGCGTCACCAGTTGGATGCTGCCGCTTTTTTCGGTAACAAGCAGACGGCCGTCTGGCAGGAATTCGAGCGCCCATGGCTCGTTGAATTCAGCAACCGGCGTGCTGATGAACGGGTACGGCTCCTGGGCGCAGGCTACCGCGCCCAGTGTCAGGCCCAGGGCGAGGGCAATGATTTTCTTCATGGGGACTTCCTCTGATGAAAGTGGCTGTTTTTGCTGCTACGAATGAGGTGATGCAGGGTTCCAGACCGGGTTGTCAGCAATTTATTGCCGCGGTCCGGAGGCTGGCGAGTATATAAGAGAATGGGTTCAGAGTAAGTCGAGCCCGACTTGCTCTGAACCTGTTCCTGATTGTCAACGCAGCAGCCGGTTCAGTGCCCGGTTCAGTAACTCCTGCTCGGGCGAGGTCGCCGGTTCGGCGGCTGGTTGTCCGGTTGCTGGTTGTTCGGTCGCCGGTTGTCCGGCGGCAGGCTCGGCCGGTGCGGCCTGATCGGGGCTGGCTGGCTGTTCGCCGCCGCCAAGGCGCTGCTGCAGGAAACCGCCGATGCGGTCCTGTAGTGCGTTGCTTACCGCCGAGGCGATGATGGCCTTGGCATCCGGCAGGCAGCGCGGACCGCTGAGGGCGCCACTGCAGGCGATCGGCAACTGGTGGCCACCGATGTCGTACTGCTGCGCGGCCACGGTAGCGGTGCTGGCATCAGTAGTGGCGATCAGGTTGAAGTTGATGGTGTCACGGCGCAGGTCGGCAAGCGTGCCGGCTCCTGCCAGTTGCCAGCCCGGTGCTTTGATCAGTAAATCGTTGCTGGCTACCACGCCATTGTCGATGGCGAGGGTGGCGGAAAAATTGTCGAATGTGGTCTGGCCGCCCTGCGGTAAATCCACCAGTCGTTTACTGCGGATCATGGTTTCAATGACCTTCAGTGTGGCGCCAACATCAACACCGCTGAGCACACCGTCGCTCAGCGCCAGCTTGCCGGCACCGTTCAGATTCTGCTTGATCATCGCGCTGTCATTGCCGCGGCCTTCCAGAGTCAGCTCGATATTGCCGTGGCCGGTAAGATAGGAGGTGTCCATGAAATCCTGCATCAGCGGCGCCAGATTGATGGTACTCAGCGTGGTAACCACGGTCGCCACTGCTTCCGGCCCGGTGACATTGAGGCCGATCTTGCCGTTGAAGCTGCCTTCATAGAGGTTCGCCTGCACCGGTGCCAGTGCAATCACGCCGGCTTGCGCCGACAGCGGCACCTTGATGTCGCTCAGCTTGAGACCGCTGATCGTCAGCTGGCCGATCGCGAGCCGGCCCTGCACGTTGAGTGAGCGCAGTTCGTCGGTTGGCAGTGGTGAGGACTCGCTTGCTGCAGCGGCCGGGCTGTCGCTTGGCGGTGCCAGATAACGATCGGCATCGATGGTGTCGATGTTCAAATCGAAGCTGCCGGCCATGGTGGCCAGATTGGTCAGGTTGAGGCTGCCGGTGATACGGGCGTCATCAAGGCCGACATTGAGTGATTGCAGGGCGAAGGAATTACTGCCGCCGTTGAAGTCAGTGGCGAGGGTCACCTGTTGCAGCACGGTCGCATCGGCGGTTTGTGGCGCCGTCAGATTCAGCTTGCGCATGAAATCGCGCGCGTTGAATGCCGGCAGCGTTATGCGGCCCTGATAACGCATATCAGTACTCAACTGCGTGGCCTGCAACGAGCCGCCAAGATTGAGGCCGAGACCATTGAACGTGAATGAATCCACTGCGAGGCTGTCGTTCGTCAGGTTGAGCGCTGTGTCTGCATTCAGTGCCAGTGTTTGCGGTGTGGGGCCCAGCTGGCCACCCGCCACTGTCAGGCTGAGGTTTAACGGGCTGATGTGCACATTGTCGCCGGTGCCACCGATTTGTACGTCGAGCGTCAGCGATTGGGCAATTTCAGCGAATCCATCCTGCTTGAGTGCGCGCAGCAGCTCACGCAGGTTGCCGCTTTGCATCGTCAGGTTACCGGCGATACTGCCGCCATCATTGATGGCTTCAGCATTGAGCGCTCCGTTGAGGCGAAATCCGAGCAGGCTGGCGGTGAGCGCTGGCAGCTGGATGTTGCCGGCAGCGAGATCGGCGGTGAATTCTGTCTGCAGCGAGAAATCCTTGTCGCTGACGCTGGCGAGGTCACGGCCTGTCTGCGCCAGTGGTGAATTGGTACCGGTCTGCAGTATGCCGAGTACTTCGATCAGCATTGGCAGATCCGGGCCGAGTGCCTGTAATTGGCCAGTAATCACCGGCTCATCGGTATTGGCGTTGGTGGCGTTCAACATGCCACGGATGGTAGCGCCCAGCAGACTGGCACTGAGTGTCGGCACGGTCACGATGCCGGTGTCCATGTCGGCATCAACACTGGCATTTATGCTGAAGCGGCTGTCGAGCTGCTGGATTCGTGCAGCGAGTGCGCTTTGGTCAAGGATGCGGAACAGCGTTGCCAGGTCATCACCGTTGGCATCGAGGCTGGCTTTCAGCGATGGCCGTTGGGCAGAGAGTCCGCGCAATTCGAGATTGCCGGTGACAGTGGAGTCGAGCGCTGACAGTTGCAGCGCGGGCACTGTCAGCGTATCGGCATTGGTGTTCATGCTGAAGGCGCTCTGCAGCGTTATTTGTGTGGAGCCGCCCGGCACAGTCGGGCCGCGCAGCGTCGATGTCAGTTGCAGAGGATCAAGCTGGTACACGCCGTTGTCGATGTCGTACAGCACGGTGCCTTGCAGCGCGAGATCAGCGCCCAACTGCGGGCGCTGCGATAGTGCTTGCAGATTCAGCGTGACATCCAATGGCTCGCCGTACATCAGCGTGCCGATCTGCATGCCGAGGTTGTTGATTTCGTAGTGGGTATTGGCGTTGCGATCGTCGTAAACGATCGACGTGTCGCGGATATCCACACCACCGAGTATCAGTTTGGCGGGACCAGCACTGTTGCTGTCGGCAGTGGCTGCTGCTGCGTCAGTGCCATCGGTACTGACGGCAAAAGTCCAGTTGTTGTTGCCGTTGCCGGCAACTTCGAGCGAGAGTTTGATGCCATCGAGACGCACGGTGTCGATCTCGTACTCATCGCTGAGCAGCGGCAGCAACTTGATGCGCACTTCCGCATGGCCTACCTGCAGTAAAGGAGTTGCACTGAAGCCTGCGGCATTGGCAATGCTGATGTCGTTCAGTGTGAGACCAAACCACGGAAACACCGTGAGACCGAGTTCTCCGGCAAGTGTGAGTTCGCGGCCGGTGGTTTCACGGAATTTCCCTGCGATCAACTCCTTGTGATCATTCGGGTCCAGCGTGGTGACGTAGATGACAATGGATGCCAGTACCGCGATTATCACGCCGGCAATGCCGCCGCCTATCAGCAAGGATTTGCGTTTCATGCATCGACTCCAGTCAGGGGCAACTGCGCCGAAACAGCTGCGTGTATTGCCATCGGGTTTGACAGGCAGCACACGGCAGAGTTCCCGCTTGCGAATACCTGAAGAAGATCAGCTGCGGTTGAATAGTTTGCCGTTGCGCAGTTTCTGCCAGAAACCGCTGTCACCCTTCTTGTTCGCCTTTTCGGCAAAGCTGGCGCCTTCACGGTTGAAGTTGCCGTCTTTTGGCGGTGGCGCCGGCTTGTTCTGGCCCGGTTGCCGCGGCCGGTTGGGATCCTGTCGTTGTGCGGAACGGTTGTGACTTGATGGCGACTGCTGCTGACGGTTGCCGGCGGCTCGCGCAGTTTGTTGGCCTTGCGGGGAGCGGCTGTTGCCAATTCCATCGGCCTGCGGGCGACGGGGCTGCTGTGAGCGACTGCGGGGCGATGCCTGGGCACCGTCCTGGCGCGGCTGCCGGTTGCCGTCGCGGGGCTGCCGGTTTCCGGTCTGTGGTTGACTGCTTCTGTCCCCCGAGCCGCGGCGCTGTGGTTGGCGCCGCTGCTGGGGCTTGCGCTCGTCATCGCTGTCGTCTGGCTTGCCGGCGACGGCTTGTGCAACCGGCAGGTTGTGCACGTCGAATTCCATGCGGGTGATCTTGCGTTTGATCAGGCGTTCAATGGCGCGCAATTGATCACGATCGTCTTCACACACCAACGACACGGCAAGGCCGCTTGCGCCGGCGCGGCCTGTGCGGCCAATACGGTGGACGTAGTCTTCCGGCACCTGTGGCATGTCGAAGTTGATCACCATGGCCAGCAGGTCGATATCGATACCGCGGGCCGCGATGTCGGTCGCTACCAGCACCTGTGTCTTGTTCGCTTTGAAGTCCGCCAGCGCCTTGGTGCGTTGGCTCTGGCTCTTGTTACCGTGGATCGCCGCAGAGTCGACGCCGTAACCAGCGAGTTTTTTCACCAGCGCATTGGCGCCGTGTTTGGTGCGGCTGAAGACCAGCACCTGGTCGCGGGTGTCCTGCAGCAGTTTGCCGAGCAGGCCGAGTTTCTTGTCCTTGCTGACTTCGTACACCTGCTGTTCCACCGCATCGACAGTAGAGTTGCGCGGTGCCACGTCGATTTCCTGCGGCTGGTGGCAAATGGTTTTTGCCAGCGTGCGGATCTCGTCGGAGAAGGTGGCAGAGAACATCAGGTTCTGCCGCTTTTTCGGCAGCAATTGCAGAATCTTGCGGATGTCGCGGATGAAGCCCATGTCGAGCATGCGGTCGGCTTCATCGAGCACCAGGATTTCCAGCTGGTTGAACTTCACGGCGTTCTGCTGGTACAGATCGAGCAGGCGGCCTGGTGTAGCTACCAGAATATCGACGCCCTTGCGCAGTGCCATCTGCTGCGGGTTGATGTTAACGCCGCCGAACACCACGGCGGAGCGCAGTTTTTCATGTTTGCCGTAGGTTTCGATGCTTTCCTGCACCTGGGCGGCGAGTTCACGGGTGGGGGTCAGCACCAGCGCGCGCACCTGGTTGCTGGCAGCGGGCTGGCCGCCGCTCAACAGTTGCAGCAGTGGTAGCGTGAATCCAGCGGTTTTGCCGGTGCCGGTCTGGGCAGCGCCCATCACGTCCTTGCCAGTGAGAATGGCAGGGATTGCGAGCAGTTGGATTGGGGTTGGAGTGGTGTAACCAGTGTCATGCACGGCCTGCAGCAGCGTAGGGCTGAGACCAAGATCGTTGAAAGACATTCAATTTCCTTCGTTATGTATGGGCGGCGCCACAACCGAGGACGGGGTTGTGAACACCTGGCTATTCGAGTGCTAGAGCGGCCCTGGCCAGGCGCTCTTCCTCTTCTTTTTTGGCGGCTTCGATCACCGCCAACAGTTGGGCCAGGTCAGCAATGGTGTCGTTCTGCTGGAAGCTGCCGGTGAGTCTGCTGTCCTCTCGCAGGTCGCCGGATTCGTACAGGCTCCAGATTTCGTTGCTGTAGTCCGTCTCCAGTAATTCGGGTGCAAAGCGCCCAAAAAATTCACGCATGTTGCCGACATCGCGGTCGAGCATCATGTGCGCACTGTTGTTGCCGGAGGCGCTTACCGCCTGTGGCAGATCGATGATGACAGGACCGTGGGCATCGACCAGCACGTTGAAAGGGGACAAGTCGCCGTGGACGAGTCCTGCACACAACATGCGTACTACTTCACCGATGATCTGCTCGTGGTACGAGCGCGCCACATCGGCGGTCAGTTCGAGATCACCCAGGCGCGGGGCTGTGAGGCCGTCGGCACCGATGATCAATTCCATCAACAGCACACCATCAACGAAGGTGTAAGGCTCTGGAACCCGCACACCGGCGGCTGCCAGTTTGCGCAATGCATCCACTTCAGCGTTGAGCCAGGCACTTTCCTGTTCCTGTTGGCCGTAGCGGGTCTTTTTCGACATCGCCCTTGCGCGGCGGCTGTTACGCACCGTGCGCCCTTCCTGGTACTGCACGGCCTGCTTGAAGCTGCGCTGGTTGGCTTCCTTGAACACCTTGGCGCAGCGACGAATACCGCTGCATTCCACGATGTAAACCTGGGCTTCTTTCCCGCTCATGAGCTGACAGATGACTTCGTCGATCAGGCCGTCTTCAAGCAACGGCAGCAAGCGGGGCGGTGTTTTCATCAAACTCTTGTAATGGACTGCTTGTAATGGACTGCAAGAAGGGAATTGCTGGCTGCCCTGGTCTCGGTTGCTGGAACTGCGCCGGCAACTTGCGGGCGGGGCATTATAGCCGGAAAGTCTCAGAATTCGCTCAGCGCGAACCATTGCTGGATTAACTTCACAAAAAGCCGGATTTTGACCGACATGTTGCGACTCGGTGCATAGACCATCGACAGATAGATGCGGGGGGCACGAAAGTCCTGCAAAACGGTCACCAATCTGCCAGCGCAGGTCGTCATAGGCATTGAAGCCGGCGCCGACAGCGAATTCCTGTTGTTCGACCTGCCGCTGGCTCACTGAGTCGGTGGCGCCCCGGGCTGTTCCTGTCTGCTCTAGCAGGTGAGCGTCAGCAGTATGTTGGCGAACCAGGCGCTGTTGAGCCCGAGTTTTTCGTCCATTGACCGGTCGCGCGGACCGATGTCCAGTCGGGCGGCATGGATACCCAACAGCAGCCATGACACCGCTTCTCCTTCCAGGGCGTTAGTGGATGATTTCATCACCACCGGCGCCCCGCTGATGCCGCAATGGGTACGTGCATCTGTCAGGAAATAGCCCTTGCCCTGGAAGCGCAGGCCGAATGACGACGCGTTGATGGCCTGCCGCGCGATGGGCAAATGGTGCAGGGTATCGTGAAACCCGAGCGGAAAACCCACGATCAGCAGGGGCGTACCCACCTCAACCCGTTCCAGTGCAGTGTCGATGTGGGCGGGGGTGAAGGCAAACCAGACGGCGTTGTCTGGCAGCCGACTGCGGTCAATTTCAATCACCGCCACATCAATATCGCCGGCAGTATCGTTGCCCTGCCGCCAGAGGCTGCGCCCGTCCTGGTACAACGGAATGGCGTAGTGGGAGGAATGCGCCATGTTGTCGGCGTCGGTGTGGATCTCGATTTCCAGCCAGTCGGGAAAGTGGCGGCTGGGAGCATCCCGCAGCACATGGCGGCTGGTTACCAGGTACAGATGCTCCCCGCGCTCAAAGAAAAACCCGCTGGCGTTGGTCAACCGGGAGTGTTGTCTGAAAGTGGTGATCTGGACGCAAGCGAGCAGGAGGGGTTCGATCATCCCTCATTGTAGCCCGCCATGGTGTGGACACTCCCTGCTTATTTACCAGGAGAAGCCGAATTCCAGTTCGAACTGGTGCATCTTGAGTTCGAGGCGCTGGGTCGGATCAAAGGTGTTGCGGCCGCTGACTTTGCCTTCTGGTGCCACCATCAGCATCACGCTCCAGGCTTTGCCATCTGCAAGACGGCGGGTAGCCCCCACAGTGAAGTGGCGTTCGATCACGCCCGGCGCGAGTATGTTGAACAGCACCTCGGTTTGCTCGATCGGCTGCTGGCCATGACTGACGCCGGCGCGCAGCGTCCACGCAGGCAAGCTGGCGGGTTGCCACGAAAGGCCGAACTTATGCACCGTCATGTCGTTCCAACCAAAGCCCGCTCCGCGATCGCCGCCGAGGCAGTAGCTGAGGTCGGTGCCGCCCATACCTGCAGTCGGGCAACCGAAGATGTTCGCGATCGGGTTGCCTACCGAGTCTATATCCCGGTAGTTGGTGTGGTCCGTGTCGTAGTGCAGCGTCACGCGATCGGAATAATCCCAGCTCACACCGAACCTGATGTTCTGCGGAATATCGAAGTTGCCACCGGCGGCAAACAGATCGCTGTAGTCGTCGAACTCCGACATGGTGATGCGGCTCTGGTAGCTGAGGCTGGCACGCAGGCGTGCACTTGGCTGCCAATGCAGGCCGGCTTTGGCACCATAGCCGGTGGAAAGATCGTGACCATTGTTGCTCATGTTGGCCGGCATTGACCTGCCGCCACTGCGTGCAAAGGTCTGCGTGTACGGCGCCAGGCTGAGGGTGCCGGTGGCCTCAAAGCTCTGGGCGGTGAAAATTCCGCTCACGCCCCAAGTCAGGGTGTCATTCAGCCGATCCGCCCAGGCAATTTCAGCGAACAGCTGGTTCAGATCGACTCCGGCATCGCCAGCCCCCAGGCTGCCCGGCGAGCGCATGACAGGGGCGGGGCCGGGGCCGTCAGGATCGAACAAGGCCGCACCGCTGGTGTAATCGGTATTCATGCCGCCGCGGCCATAGACCGCGACGCCGAGTGCAGCATCGTTGGCGCGCGCCCAGGTTTTGGCGAAATACGGGATGGGAAAATACTCACTGCCACTTTCAACCTTGCCAGGGACGATGGTGAAAGCGCCGCCGTTGCCATTGGCGAGGCTGTTGGTGGCGGTGTACTGACGGCGTGGCGAGAATACCGAGAGCCCGGCTTGCATTGAATCGCCCAGCAGTGCGGCGCGGCGCGCAATCCAGCAGCTGAGTGCGTTCAGGCAACTGAATATGTCCGCGCGGCGTGTATCCTGTCGGCTGCAGTTCCGTTACAGGCAGGAATGCAAATCCGGTATCAACGACCATAAAAATCCATCCAACCTGAGGGGGTAACACCATGAAAACCAGAAAAACCATCATCGCAGCAGCACTGACATTCGGCGCCATGACACTCGCTGGTCAGGCATTCGCCGCCGCAGCGGATGCCAACGCACCACCACCGGAAATGGGCTTTTTCATTACCAGCAAGGGCCTGGGCAAAGGCGGTGACCTTGGTGGCATTGCTGGCGCTGATGCGCATTGCCAGTCGTTGGCTGCTGCCGTCGGCAAAGGCAATCGCACCTGGTACGCCTACCTGAGTACGCAGGGTCCAGGTGCAGTCAACGCACGTGATCGTATTGGCAAGGGCCCTTGGGCCAATGCCAAGGGAGTCATCATGGCGACCAATCTCGATAGCCTCATGTACGACAACTCCAACTTCAATTACGAACACATTCTCGACGAGAACGGCAATCACTTCTCATCGCGCATTGACGGCACCTATGACACTACCGAACACGATGTGCTGACCGGCACCCA
>CAISOD010000206.1 GCA_903887045.1 uncultured Gammaproteobacteria bacterium
CGGCGAGGTACGCAGCCACAGCGTATCAACAATAGCAGAAAAAACTCAAAATCTCGGGCTAACGGAGACCTGCATTTTTCCTCCTGCTGTCCCAATTCCGTACCTTTCCCCTAATCCGTCATTGCAATCAAGTCCTTCGGATTGCTTTGCCGGCCCCGACTTTCGCTTTTTTATTCCTGCAGGCTTGCGCAAAAAATCGAGTTCAATGAAAAACAGCCCCATTCGCGCCTCCCTGTTTGCAGGAGCTGTTGGCGCTGCCGAGAGCAACAATCCAGCAATCACCAATCCGGCAATCACCAATCTCAAAGAGCTGATTGCAACCAACCGTTATCAAGAAGCCTACACGCTCGCTATCCAGTTGATGGACGAGCTAGAGGGCGAGCCGGAATTCGATTTTCTATTTGGCTTGGCTGCTATCGAGACCGGTCGGCCGAACGAGGCAGTATTTGCTCTCGAACGCATCGCCTATACCTATCCGGATCAACAACGGGTAAAGCTGGAGCTGGCGCGAGCACTGTATCTGATGAACGATCTTGCGGGATCTCGGGCAATGTTCAACGAAGTATTGGCCACCATTCCTGCCGATAACATCATCGCCAACATTCAGGTATTCATCGACTTGATCGACGAACGCGAGAAATCCATCTCCGGCAGCTTCAGCTGGTACGTTAACTCCAACATCGGCAATGACTCCAATATCAACAGCGCGACGTAGCTGGGTGTGATCCCGACACCGATCGGCGATGTCGAGCTAAGTGCCAATGGCCAGAGTACTGATGACAATTTCAACGACTTGGGTGGCGGCGTCTCTCACAGCAAACCCTTCAGCAAGACCAGCGCTATAAGTATCGGCGGCAATATCAGCCGGCACAACAACCTGAACAGCGATGATTTTGATTTGGATATACTTGCAGCTGATGCATCGTATGCGCACTTGGTGGGAGCAACGCGTTTCAGCTACGGCTTGCGGACACAGCGTGTTGATCTCAACAGCATGCGTTTCCAGAACAGCAACAGCTTCATTGCCAATTTGCAGCGCTCTTCCGGTGAAGGCTGGAGCCAGTAATTGACCGCCGCCCTGACCCACGTGCGCTATCACGACAGTCTCAACCAGAATGCCAGTCTACGTGATGTCAACCAGTACCTGGTATCAGGGGTGCTAGGCAAGGTAATGGGCAGCTTCAACCATACTCTCAGCATCTATTACGGCAATGAAAGCGCACAGCAACAAGTCGGCAAGAATAACGCCCAGCAATTCTCTGGAGTTGCCATTGCCGAACAGTATCAGGCCAACACCAGTAATCTGCCCTATTTACGCGTTTCAATGCATCGCAGTGACAACAAGGCCAACGATCCGATCTTCAATATCGATCGCGAAGACAACACTTTTTCGACGTTGCTCGGCTGGATATGGTTGTGGAAACGCAACCTGAACATCACTGCTAATGTGACGTACACGAACAATGACAGCAACATAAAGCTGTTCGAATACGACAGGGTCAAATACCAGACCGGACTGCGTTACCAATTCTGAAACACAACTGCTCAATCACTCTTGTGTTCGTCTTCCTGATCGCTGTGACGCCTTTCGGCTTTGCCTGCAAACTGCAGTGAGGCCGAGTTGATACAATAGCGCAAACCGATAGGTTCGGGGCCATCGGTGAACAAATGCCCCAGATGCGCGTCACAGCGCGAACACACCACCTCAACGCGCTGCATGCCATAAGATAAGTCCTGATGCTCCTCTATTCTGCTGCCATCTGCAGGTTGGGTAAAACTTGGCCAGCCGCAGCCTGAATCAAACTTGCTGTCTGAATCGAACAAGATCTCACCGCAACAGCGACAGTGGTAACTGCCTTGGGCTCCACTGGGGCGCCAGTAGGCGCCAGAGAAGGCACGTTCCGTGCCCTTCTCGCGCGTGATGCGGTACTCCTCCTGAGTCAACACGGCACGCCATTCGGCGTCAGTCTTGCGGATTTTGCTCATGCTAACCCCTGCAGGTCTGCTGTCTATTGTAGGTATGGTGGAGGCGAATCAACTGCGCTAGTACAATGCTGCACTTTGACGAATGAGTCGTTCTTCTGCACCGGACCAGGTTTCTCCATGAGCAGTATCAAACAATCTGAAAAACTCCGCCATGTCTGCTACGAAATCCGTGGCCCTGCCCTGCAGCAGGCCAAGCGACTGGAAGAGGAAGGCTATAAGATCCTCAAGCTGAATATCGGTAACCCGGGCGCATTCGGCTTCGATGCCCCGGAAGAAATCCTGCGTGATGTAATCCTCAAGTTGAGGGAATCACAGGGCTACTCCGACTCGAAAGGCCTGTTCAATGCCCGCAAAGCGGTCATGCACGAAACCCAGCGGCTCAACATCAAGGGTGTCAGCATCAACGATATCTATCTGGGCAACGGCGTCAGCGAATTGATCGTGATGGCGATGCAGGGCTTGTTGAACAACGGTGACGAAGTACTGGTACCTGCACCCGACTACCCGTTGTGGACTGCTGCCGTTACACTCAGCGGCGGTACTGCAGTGCATTACCGCTGTGATGAACAAGCCGATTGGTTTCCGGATATCGACGATATCAAGCGCAAGATTTCGTCGAACACCAAGGCTATCGTTGTCATCAACCCGAACAATCCGACCGGCGCTGTCTACAGCGAAGAACTGCTGCTGCAGATCATTGAACTTGCACGCCAGCACAACCTGGTCATCTACGCTGACGAGATCTACGACAAGATCCTGTACGACGGCGCCCAACACATACCCATGGCGCGACTGGCCGAGGATATATTGATCATTTCGTTCAACGGTCTCTCGAAGAATTATCGTCTTGCCGGCTTTCGCGCCGGCTGGATGGTGTTGAGTGGTGCCCGGCACAAGGCGAAGGACTACATTGAAGGCTTGGAGATCCTGTCAAATATGCGCCTGTGCGCCAACGTGCCGGCTCAACAGGCCATACAGACCGCACTCGGTGGATACCAGAGCATTAACGAACTGATCATCCCCGGCGGTCGTCTGCGGGACCAGCGCGACCTGGCCTGGGAAATGCTGACAGCAATTCCAGGCGTCAGCTGTGTCAAACCGAAGGGTGCGATTTACCTGTTCCCGCAACTGGATCCCAAAGTGCACAAGATCAGCAGCGACGACAAATTCGTGCTCGACTTCCTGCTGGAGGAAAAGGTGCTGTTGGTGAAAGGCAGTGGCTTCAACATTGACGATACCCAGCATTTCCGCGTGGTGTTCCTGCCGCACAAGGAAGTTCTGGCCGATGCCATTACGCGCCTTGGGCGCTTCCTCTCGCACTACCGTCAGGACTGAGCGTTTATCCGGAAACCCAACACGCTAATGGCAACGCGCAAATCAATAGACAACTGTGCGCTGTCTACCCTGTAGTGATTGCATTCGTGACGCAGTGGATAGTGTTTGCGCAATTCATCAAAATCCGCTGCCGGCGTATTGCTCGTCACCAGACTTTGCATTGCGGCGTGATCATTCCGGACATCATGGGCCGCCAGGATCAAACTGTTCAGCTGCTCAAGCATTCCGCCACTGGCCGGCACGGACAACAATTCAGTCTTGCCGGAGAGTTCAGGTGGGGCGGCAAAACTGAAATATTCACAGAATTGCTGCAGAATCATATGGGTGCCTGTCAGCTTGCCTTCATGGCTGTAACCGGCGATGTGGGGCGTGCCCATCGTAACGCGCTGCAACAACTCCAGCGAAATTGCCGGCTCGCTTTCCCACGTATCCAACACCACTCGTTGTTGCGGACGCTGCTTCAGCCATTGCAGCAGCTGCGCATTATCGATTGCGCTGCCACGTGCCGCATTGATCAACAATGAGCCAGCGGGAATCCTGTCAAGTTCGGAGCGTCCCAACATGTGCCAAGTAGGATGTGGACCCTCACGTGTCAATGGTACGTGCAAGGTAATGACACGTTGCTCCAGTACATCATCCAGCGTGGCAAAGCATGCAGCAAGCGGATGGGTCAACGGCAGCAACGGATCGTACACCTTTACGGCGATCCCGAGTTGCAACAAGCGCTGCGCCAATCGGTAACCAATTTCACCGCAGCCTATGATGCCGACGCTCCAGCCGCGCCAGTCTTCGCTGCAGGCTTTTGATTCGATTGCCAGCACGGAAAACACATAATCCACGACAGACACCGCGTTACAACCGCGAGCCCAACCCAGTGCGATGCCGGCTTTGGCCAGTGCTTCAGTCTCAATGTGATCAACACCACTGGTAGCTGTGGCAACAAATCGACAGCGCGAACCCATCAGGAGCTGCGGCTCAATGTGGGTGACGGAGCGTACCAACAGGGCATCACAGTCGCGCACCTGTTTAGCTGTGATACTCCGCCCCGGCACAGTTACTACTTCGCCATACGGCGCAAAGTATTCTCTGACTTGTGTGATGTTTTCGTCGGCAACTATCAGCATGGGAGCCTGTGGCGCTGTCAGGAGGCGTTCTTGCGGATGCGGTAGCGGTAGATGCCGCCGTCGATGTCCTTCTCAAGTAGCTCGTGGCCGAGGAACAGGCAGAACTTCGGGATGTCGCGACTGGTGGAAGGATCGGTAGCCAACACGATCACAATGGTACCGGCATCTATCTCGCGGAATTTCTTGTGCAGCAGCATCACCGGCTCCGGGCAATACAACCCACACGCGTCTAGTGTCACGGAATTTTCAGTCGCTGGCTCTGTGTTCACCCGGACACCGCTCCAGGCATTCGGGCCAGGCGTTCGCGCGTTTCAATGTGGCAGGTTTCACTGTTGCTGTCGTAAACGATCACAACGCTGCCCTGCTGTAGCTGACGCAATACTTGGCGGACTTTGTCCTGCAGGCTGTACTCATGATTGCCGTAATCGGTACCTTCACGTGTCACGAATTCTTCTACCAGATTACACAAGGTAGCCGGGTCAAGCGCGGTATGCGGAATCTCCATCAGCTCAATCCAGCGCGAGCAGATCGATCAAAGCCTGGCCGCCTACACGATCAGCCCTGGTCACCCGCCTTTGTTCTAGATTCCTGAAATCGAACAGTGCTGTATCTCCCAGTTGTGACGGTGCCACGTTGCGGATGCTTTTGAACATCACATCAAGTCTGCCGGGATATTGTCGCTCCCACTCGTTCAGCATCTGTTTGATCTCCTTGCGCTGCATGTTGTCCTGGGTACCGCACAGGTTGCACGGAATGATCGGGAATTCCTTCGCCTTGGCATAGTTGGCGATATCGGCCTCCTTGCAGTAGGCCATCGGCCGGATCACGATGTGGCGGCCGTCATCGCTGAGCAGTTTAGGTGGCATCGCTTTCAGCTTGCCGCCGAAAAACATATTGAGGAAAAGCGTTTCCATGATGTCGTTGCGGTGGTGCCCAAGCGCAATCTTGGTGGCGCCGATTTGCTCGGCATAACTATAGAGGTTGCCACGGCGCAAACGTGAACACAGGCCGCAGTAGGTTTTGCCTGGTTCTGTTTTGTCGACTACGATGGAATAAGTGTCCTGTTCGATAACGTGGTAATCGACGTCGATAGAACGCAGGTATTCCGGCAGCACATGCTCAGGGAAGCCTGGCTGCTTCTGGTCAAGATTGACTGCCTTTATACGAAAATCGATTGGAGCATGCTTCTGCAGATTCAGCAGGATATCCAGCATCGCATAGGAATCCTTGCCGCCGGACAGGCACACCATCACGAAGTCACCGTCCTGGATCATGTTGTAATCGGCAATTGCACGCCCAACATCGCCGCGCAGGGTTTTCTGCAAACGGTTAAGGGAGAACGCCGCTTTGCGCGGATCCTTCTTTGGTGGTGTAACAAGCACAGGGGTGGCGACAGACATGCAAAATCCGGGTAAAACACGACAAATCAGAGGTCGCAAGTATAATGGCCACCCTGTGCAATTGCCATTTGAAGCCCAATGCCACGCATTGTTTGTGCCCCGATTCCTGCTGTTCTGCTGCTGTTGCTGTCAATGTGTTGTCCGGCGCTGCTGGCGCAGGATGCTGATCCACAGGCGGTGATCCTGCAGTACCACCACATCAGCAGCACAACACCGCGCTCCACCAGCGTTACCGTTGAAGAATTCCGTCTGCACATGGACTACCTCCGTGATAACGGCTTCACGGTGCTGCCGCTGGAAAGCATCGTTAAGGCGCTGCAGCAACGCATGCCACTACCGGAAAAAGCCATCGCCATTACCTTCGATGATGCCTATATCTCGGTCTACACCGCCGCCTTTCCGCTGCTGAAACAGCGAGGCTGGCCGTTCACGGTGTTCGTGCCGTCGGGGCTGGTAGGCACCAATCCACGTCTCTATGTAAGCTGGGACCAGTTGCGCGAAATGGGTGCTGCTGGTGCAACGCTGGCCAACCACAGCGTGACACATGGCTATTTTCTTGGGCGTATTGCCGGTGAGGACGACACTGCGTGGCTGGCGCGTATCGAGCAGGAGATAATCGAGTCAGAAAAGCAAATCCTGCAAGAGACCGGGCAAAGCCACAAACTGCATGCGTATCCGTTTGGCGAATACAATCCGGCAATTGAAGCACTAGTTGTCCGTATGGGGTATGTGGGACTGGCCCAACACTCGGGGCCGGTGAACGCTGCATCCAGCTTCACCGCGTTACCGCGATTCCCCTTCTCGGGCGTGTATGCCCCGCTCACCAGTTTTGTACCCAAGGCCAGCAGCCTGCCATTCAACGTGCGGATCGCCGAGCCGGCCAGCCCAATAACGGACGAACAATCACCGACAGCGGTGCTGGATTTCGATGGAAGATACCGCCTGGATGCGCTGACCTGCTTCAACAATGACAAGACCATGGAGACAGCGCTGTTGGACGCCGGCGAGCAGCGTTACAGGATCAGTACGCCAGTGCAGAACAAGGGGCGTCGCTTCCGCTACAACTGTACTGCTCCTGGTCGTGACGGCCGGTTCTACTGGTTCTCGGTGCCGTGGATCAACCCGGCGATTCCAGATGGCTGAGGATCAGGGGTACAGTGTTTTGTCGCGTGCAAGCAGATTGTTCTTGTAAATCATGGCTTGCAGATCGCGGATGTAGGCGTCTCCCCGTTCCGAGTACTCGCTCAGGCCGCGCGCCAGCGAAATACCGTCAATAGGCTTGGCATCCTGCCGCAGAGCCTGACGAATCAGTCGCAGGTCCTGATAGCTCGGAAAGGTGTTGATGTTGAGGAAATAGGCGTTTACCGCTTCTTCAATGCTCGAGAAGCTTTTGACCTCATGGCTGGCATCAGCACGTCGACGGACCGGCACCAGACCACAGCCAGCCGTATAGCACCACTGGCCAAACAAGTTGTAGCCCTCTTGGGCAAAGCGCGAGGTACCCCAGGCTGATTCATTCGCTGCTTGCGCCAGCACCAGCGAAGGTGGCAACACATCGACACGGTGCAACAACCTTTCCAGGAAAACAGGGTCGTACAGGTCGTCGGTCTTCAACTGGTAATCACGTGCCAAGTCCCACAGGAAGATGTTCTCATCCCTGCGCAAAGTGCCGCCAGCCTTGACCTTGGTCACCACCAACTGCAGACGACGACGCTGCTGGCGTACTTCGGCATTCTTCGCATCGACGTAAGGCTGCAGGAAGTCAAAGAACGTCTGCTTCTTGATGTGTATGTCATTGATCGAGGCAAAATCCGGCAGGTCGGCGCCCAAGGGTCTTGGCACATAGAAGTTGGCGAACGGCAGCGACACAGCCACCGGGCGCACCGGCGCAGCAGGGATGAGGGGAGTCAGGTGATAGGCCCCTGCTGCCATTGCCGACAGCAGCAAGGTATGCACGAGTCGCGCTTTGCGATGTTGATTATTTTTTGCCATACGGCGGCATGATAACACAGGCCGTTAAGATGACCTGAACTTGGGATTAAGCCTCGCCTACAAATCTCCAATTAGATTTAATAAGCAAATACAATATATTGATTCTATTTGCTATTTGAACAAAGCGGGGAGTTGGGTACCGCTGCTGATTCCCACTCTTCCGGCGTGTACAAATGCAGCGCCAGCGCATGCACAGGCCCCTGCAACTCCGGTTGTAACAGCTGGTACAAATGCTGGTGGCGTTTGACCTTGCTGAGTCCGTTGAATTGCTCGGCCACCACTACCAGCTTGAAATGCGAATCGGTTCGCGGCCCGGCATGCATGTGGCTCTCATTGTCGAGTTGCAACAACGCCGGCTGCAGGGCGTCGCGTACTTTCTGTTCGATGGCTGTGGCTATGGTCATGGCAAAGGCTGGCTGTGGATTCAATGAGCAATATCAGGTCGAGGGGATAGAATAGCAACTTTTTACAGGCATATTCACGATGACGATAGGCTGGTACCCGGGCCACATGCACAAGGCCCGCAAGGACATTACTACCGCGGTGAAGCAGGTGGACGCCATTGTTGAAATCGTCGACGCCCGCCTGCCCTACGCCAGTGAAAATCCCATGCTGAACAAGTTGATTGGCGACACACCACGGTTGCGTGTACTCAACAAGGCTGATCTGGCTGATCCGGCGGTGTCAGCCCGTTGGGTGGCCTGGCATGACGATCATGGCATTGGCTGTATGCTGTTCGACAAGGAAGATGCCGGCGCTTTGAAGACCTTGCTCCGGCGCAGCACCACCAACCTGCCTGCCAGATCCGCCCGCGCCAACCGACTGATGATCGTCGGCATACCCAATGTCGGCAAATCCACCATTATCAACCTGCTGGCCGGCCGCAAGATTGCCAAGGTCGGCAACGAACCGGCCGTGACCAAGGCCCGCCAGGAAATCAAACTGGGCGACAACCTCGTGCTGTACGACACCCCCGGCATTCTGTGGCCACGACTTGAAGACCAGCAGGCGGCCTACCGGCTGGCAGTGAGTGGCGCCATTCGCAATACCGCCATTGAGCTGGGGGATGTCGGTCTGTTCGCCGTGCAATGGCTGCAAGAGCGCTACCCCCAGGCAATCCGCGACCGCTATCAGATAGAACCTGACGGCATGGCTCCACTGGCACTGCTGGAAGCGATCGGCAACAAGCGTGGCGCTCTGACCAAGGCCGGAGTCGACTTCACCAAGGCCGGCGAAGCAGTGCTGAACGATGTGCGCAGCGGCAAATTGGGCCGCCTCAGTCTGGAGACCCCGGACGACATTCCCGCGATCCAGCCAGAGCTGGCTGACGCCGAAGGTTTGGATGCCGCCAATGCAAGCTGACAAATTCAACCGCACGATGGTGAAGCAGAAAGCCCAGGTCGATGCCTCAATCGCCAAGGCGGACCGCGACCGGAGCGTTATTGTGTTGCTGACCGGCGATGGCAAAGGCAAGACCACTGCCGGCTTCGGCACAGTAATGCGTGCTCTTGGCTATGGTCACAAGGTGGCCGTGGTTCAGTTCATCAAGGGAACCCAGGCGTCCGGTGAAGAATTGCTGCTGCGTCAGAGTTACCCGCAGATTCCGTTCTTCCAGATGGGGACCGGCTTTACCTGGGACACGCAGAATTTTGCCAGTGACAAAGAGGCCGCGCTTCGCACCTGGAATGAAGCGGCGAAACATCTGCAGGACCCGACCCTCGACCTGCTGCTGTTAGACGAGCTGACCTATATGCTCGCCTATAACTTCCTCGAAGAAGCCACAGTGCTCGACGCACTACGCAATCGTTCACCGCAATTGAGTGTAGTAGTTACCGGTCGCGGTGGCGGCAGCGCACTACGAGAGCTGGCCGACACCGTATCGGAAGTGAAGAACAGCAAACACGCCTATGAAGCCGGCATCAAAGCCCGCAAAGGCGTGGACTTCTGACGTAGACCTTGGCTACTGCAGCTTGTCGAGTGCTGCCGCCAACTGCGCCACTGTGCGCTCGACGTTCTGTAGTTTGTCGAGCCCGAACAACCCAATACGGAATGTGCGGTAATCCTCGCGCTCATCACACTGCAGCGGTACGCCAGCGGCTATTTGCAAACCCTGCGCCAAAAACTTTTTGCCGTTTTGCAGATCGGCATCGCTGGTGTAGCTGACCACTACACCCGGCGCCTTGAAGCCTTCAGCTGCCACACTGGGAAAGCCGCGGGCTTCCAGCAGTGCGCGGACTTTGCTGCCCAACTCCAGTTGTTGTTCTTTCAAACGGGCAAAACCGTAGGCCTGGTTTTCCCGCATCAGGTTGCGGAACACACGCAGTCCATCGGTGGGCATGGTCGCGTGATAGGCATGGCCGCCTTTTTCGTAGGCTTCCATGATCTGCAGCCATTTGGCGAGATCGCAGGCAAAGCTGGTACTGGTAGTGGTACGGGCGCGCTCCAGCGCACCGTTGCTCAGCATCACCAGACCACAGCATGGCGACGCGCTCCAACCTTTCTGCGGTGCGCTGATCAGCACGTCGATGCCGAGCTGTTTCATGTCGAGCCACAAGGTACCGGAGGCAATACAATCGATCACTAGCAAGCCGCCAACTTCATGAACAGCATCGGCCATGGCACGAATGTAGCCGTCAGGCAGCAACATACCGGCTGAGGTTTCCACATGCGGTGCGAACACCACGGCCGGCTTGCTGCTCTTGATGACGGCAACCACTTCTTCTATCGGACACGGTGTAAAAGGCGCTTGCGTAGCGCTCTGAGGCTGGCGTGCTTTCAGCACGGTGCTATTGGCCGGAATACGACCCATGTCGAAGATCTGCGTCCAGCGGAACGAGAACCAGCCATTGCGGATCACCAGTACATTCTGGCCGCTGGCGAACTGGCGCGCCACCGCTTCCATGCCGAAGGTGCCGCTGCCGGGTACCACTGCGACGCCATCGGCCTGGTAAACATCCTTGAGCATGACTGATATGTCGCGCATCACTTGCTGGAACGACTGCGACATGTGGTTGAGCGCACGGTCGGTATAGACCACGGAAAATTCGAGCAAACCGTCGGGATCGACGCTGGGAAGCAAGCCTGGCATGGGAAGTCCTGTGGTTACCTTTGAAAACAATAGCGGCCATTATCGCTGGGTGAGCTGCCTTTGGGCGGTTGCTGATCCTGCAAAAATGACGCGTTTCGAGTGGAGCAGTCCAGCCGAAGGCAATCGGTATCGGCATCGTTGATGTCGACATCAGCCTCCTTCAACGCGGATAGAACACCGGAATCTTTGCATCGATGTTGACCCACACCGATTTTGGCTCGGTGTATTCATGCATCGCGAAATGCCCCATCTCCCGACCATAGCCGGAATCCTTGATACCACCGAACGGCGAACCCGGATGGAAGCGTTTGTAGCAGTTGATCCACACCATGCCGGCTTCCATGTGACGGGCCATCAGGTGGGCACGCTGCAGGTTGTTGGTCCACAGGCCTCCGCCCAACCCGTAAATGGTGTTATTAGCCATCTCCAGCACCTCTGCGTCATCCTTGAAGGTCGACACGACGACAAAGGGGCCGAATACTTCTTCCTGACACACGCGATCGTTGATGGTCTTTGCCCGTACCACGGTCGGCTCAACGAAGCAGCCCTTCTGCAATTCCGGATTGGAAGGCGCCTTGCCACCAAGCAACAGCTCCCCACCCTCTTCCTGCGCGATCTTGCAGAAACCCAGCACGCGATCCTGATGCAGCTTCGATGTCAGCGGGCCCATCTCAGTACTTGGGTCGAGCGGATTGCCTAGTTTTATCGACGCGGCGAGCTTGAGGAATTTCTCCAGGAACTGATCGGCGATCTTTTCATGCAACATCAAGCGCGAGCCGGCAATACACGCCTGGCCCTGGTTGTGGAAAATCGCGAATGCCGAGCCATTCACGGCGGCATCGATGTTGGCGTCTTCAAACACTATATTGGCGCCCTTGCCGCCGAGTTCGAGTTGAATGCGTTTGAGATTGCCGGCAGAAGCCTGAACGATCTTGCGGCCTGTCATTGTTGAACCGGTGAACGACAACTTGTCGACACCCATATGCTCCGCCAGATACTGGCCGGCAATATGACCATAACCTGGTATCACGTTGATCACGCCGGCCGGGAAACCCACTTCACGTGCCAATTCTGCGACCCGCAAGGTCGACAGCGGCGTCAGTTCTGCCTGCTTCATCACCACGCAGTTGCCGGCAGCCAATGCCGGACCCATTTTCCAACTGGTGAACATCAACGGAAAGTTCCATGGCACCACTTGTCCCACTACACCGACAGGCACGCGCGTCACATAATTGAGAAACCCGGTTTCGACAGGAATTACCGTGCCTTCATTCTTGTCTGGCATGCCCGCGAAATAGCGAAATGTTGCTGTCGTGCGCAACACATCCAGGTTGCGGGTGTCGCGGATCGGATGACCGGTATCCAGCGACTCAATCAGTGACAAGTTGTCGCGATCTTTCTCGATCGCCTCTGCCAGCTTGCCAATCAACACGCCACGATCCGATGGCGACATCGCGGCCCACGCCGGAAACGCCTTGCGCGCAGCGGCTACCGCACGATCGACATCCGCGTGTTTGGCTTCACTGACTTTCGCCAGCAGTGTGTTGTCGTAGGGGTTGAACACGTCGAAGGTCGAGCCATCGAGCGCGTCAACGAATTCGTTGTTGATGAAAAGTCCGGTCTGGAAGTTTGGCTGGCCTGGGGTCGGAGTCATTTGATATCACAAGGCTAAGTTAAAAGAAGAAAGGGGGCAGACTCAAATGACTCTGACCCCTTTGATTGTTATGCAGACAGCGGTGGCGCCGGAATTATTACCAGCGCGATGCCGTAATCGGGAACGGCTCCAACTCACCCTTGGCGTATTTCTCTTCTAGGCCCGGTGTGCCGTTTTCCAACACCATCAACATCGAACGCTTGGGCGAGAACCCCTGATGACGGATGTCGGCCGGCATCGCGCACACATCACCGGATTTCATCACAATGCGACCACGCGGATTGCCGGTGTTCTTGTCCTGGATGTTCCAGTGGATTTCGTCGGTCAACTGGATGAACCACTCATTGCGATCATTGCCGTGGATCACCGGCAGCATATGTTCTTCACTGGTCACACAGCAGATACAAGCGCGTGTGATCGAGGTGAACGACGGATTCCAGGTCACGTCGGCGCGGGCAATGTGGTCGAACAGATTGAAGGCGTGCACCTGGTCTTCAAAGCCGGGTTCGATTTCGATGTCCGGCTTGTCGAAACTCATATCGGCAAACGCACGGTTGATCGGATGACCACTGGCATCGGAGCGTGGCGATACGTCGCCTGGCAGGCCCATCATGCGGCGCGCCGGTTCGAAGCCACGGATCAGCGGACCGGCAGCGTCTTTGGTTTTCGGGCCGAGCGGCGAGCCGGTTTCCATCGGGGCGCGCAGTGGATCGTAGCCTTCGTTGATCCAGTTTTTCGAAATGGTTTCAAACGCCACGCGCACGTCGTCGGTGTTGAAAGTTTCGAGGAAGTCGACGCCGGTATCACGATGGCCCTTGCTGTAGGTGCCGGCATAGATATCAACAGTGCCGTAGTGGTTCTGGGTGCCGAACACATCGTCGAAGAAAATCCAGCCGTAGAAAAAGCCCCAACCTATGTCGCGCACCATGGCGCGCAGGAAACGATCGACTTCGATTGTGTGTACACCCTTCGGCCAGCTGACATGCACGAAGTACATGTCGCGCTCGAAGGTGAAGCTGCCGAATTGGAATTTGCAGTAGCCCAGCACCGGATCCGGTGCAGAGGCGATGACTTTGACGCTCTGGGTTTGTGCCATGTTCATGACGTTATCCTCTCAATGGGGTAAGGGTGTTCAGTCGATCACGCAGATTTTTGACCACTTCTCGACGCTCTCCGGGCCGGCGGATGTCTGGATGATGCATACCGACGGCTTGGCAGCTGACAACCGGTAGGCAGCGCCTTTCGGCAGCAATACTTCATGGCCGCGACGTGCACGCACGCGGCCCATGCGCTTGCCCTTTGGTTCTCCATTTACTTTGGCAGCGCCGGCGCTGTGGCTGGGTTTCTGGTCATCGCCCAACTGGAAAAAGGTGAATTCGATTTCTCCGTCCATCACGATGGCGAACTCATCGTGCGGCGCCGTGTACCAAGGCGATACTCCTTCGGCGCGCACGACTTCCGCACAGTATTCGAGGTTCGATGCCACCATCACCCGTTCGTACGGTTTGGAGTCGTTGGCTACTTCAAAGATGTTGGAGAAAGCGTAGTGCTTGAGATCATCGTTGAGATCGATGCTCCCTTTGTCATAAGAGGCCAGTGACCCCATCTTTGTTTTGAAACTCATTGCATAACCCCTCTTGGTTGTTATTTGTTGCTTGGTTGTTATATGTGGCTTGGTTGTTGTTTATGGGTTGAATGATAAGGCAAGTCGCTACTGTGGCAAGGCAAACACATACAGTTGGTTATCGATGCCTGCGGTGACATTGCCGAGCAGCCGGCGATGGCCGGCGGTGGTCACCGACGAGCCCGTGCTGGCCGCGATGTACTGCCTGCCATTCACCGAAAAGCTGATCGGATAGCCGGTGACAGAGGAACCGAGATTGACTTCCCATAGCACCTCGCCGGTGACCTGGTCGAAGGCACGGAAGTTGCCATCGATGTCGCCACCGAATACCAGACCGCCACCGGTAGTCACCATCGACATCGCCGTTCCGTTGGTGTCGAAGGTCCATGCGGTTTTGCCGGTTTCGGCCGAAATGGCATAGACGGTGCCCAGACTCCTGGCGCCGGGGGCAATCTTGTCGCGGCCACTGGTGCCATACAAAGCTTCCACATCGGGCTTGTCGAGCGTCACCGTCACGTCGGAGCAGGTATTCTGCAAGCCGTAGTACATCATGTTGGTTTGCGGACTGTAGGCGCCCGCCCACCAGTTCTTGCCGCCGGTCAGCGCCGGGCAGATTTCCGCCATGTCACCCTTGGCACTGAACAACGCCGCCGGGTTGACGGTGGCCTCGCCGGTTTTACCATCGATGCTTGCGACAACATTTTGCAGCACAGTCGGCCGTGCCCACAGGAACTTGCCGGTTTCACGATCAAGCGTGTACACCACACCGGTCTTGCCGGGGATGCCGGTCAGCACTTTGTAGGTCTTGCCTTGTTCGATATCAGGGCTGATCCACGCCACTTCAGCCGCGTCTGGTGCCACTGCGGTATCCACCAACAGCCGCTCGAACGGATGGTCGAGATCCCAATGGTCAACCAGGTGTTGGTAGTGCCAGACGATATGGCCGTCGTCGGGATCAATCGCCAGTGTCGAATTGTGATACAGGTATTTGTTGTCGTTGCCGGCCAACAGGAATTTCGGTGCAGGTGCGGTGACCGAGGTACCCATATAGATCAGATCAAGCTCGGGGTCGTAGCTTGGCATCATCCAGGCGCCCACGTGCCAACGTGATTCCCACGGCAGTCCGCCCCAGGTGTCTTCGCCCTCCCCCGGCTTCTGGATCGTATTGAGTCGCCACAGTTCCTTGCCGGTGGCCGCATCATGGGCGGTGATCACACAAGCATCCGGACCGGCCGCGGGCATGCAGCCGCGGCCGGAAATAGCCTTGCCGTTGATTACAACCGCACCGGAGCTTTGCTGCGCCGGATGGGTACGGTAATCGAGAATCAACGTTGCCCACTTCTCGGCACCAGTGTTCGCATCGATACCGATCAGGTAGTCATCATTGCTGGTGTAGATGATGGTATCGCCATACAGCGCCAGAGCACGTTCGGTTTCAGTGGCTGGAATATAGTCGCCGAGGTCTTCCGGCATCTGCCGGCTGAAACGCCAGAGTTCGTTGCCGGTGGCCGCATCGTGCGCGGTGATGACATCGCCCGGGTGTGGCATGTAAAGCTTGCCATCGTGCACCAGCGGCGTGCCTTCCTGCACCGAACCCTTGTTGAGCGGCAGGCTCCATGCCAATTGCATGTCCTTCACATTGGTGCGGTCAATCTGGGCGAGCGGGCTGAAGCCCCACGAGTTCAGTGTACGGCGCCACATCAGCCAGTCACCATCGGCCGGTTGCTCCAGTAACGCATCGGTGACGGGAACGGTCTGGGACACCACTGGCAACGCGAAACCACTGACGGCAAATGCCAGCAGCCCCCCCTGCAGGAAGTGATTCCGGTAGGCCATGCTGTTTCCCCTGGTAAGTGTGTGTTTTATCAAATGTTATTGATGCGGCCTTTCGGAGCCTAACAAAGGGCCCCGGCACTGTCACCAGCCCGACTCTTCAAGGCGCACCATAGACGTCTAGCGCAATACTCATGCAGCTTGGCCGCCCGCCGCGCAGGGCTTACCATGGGCGCCGTCACAAATGCCGTAGTACACCATGCCAGATTTTGCAGTTGGTCAACGTTTTCTGAGCGATGCTGAGCCCGAACTGGGCCTTGGCATCATCACCGAAGTCGAATTCCGCACCATCAGCCTCAGTTTTCCTGCCAGCCAGGAGATCCGCCGCTATGCGCACGCCAATGCACCGCTGACACGCATCACGTTTGAGGTGGGCGATCTGCTGCGCGATGCCGATGGCGCGGAAGCGCAGGTATTGCAGGTGGACGTTGCAAAAGGCCTGCTGGTTTATGGCGTACGCATGCACCTCGATGGCGAAGAAAAGATTCTCAGTGAAATCGAGCTGTCGCCTCTGTTGAACCTGAGCCAACCCTTGAAGCGACTTTTGGCGGGGCGCACTGAAACCGTGGCCTGGTTCCAATTGCGTCGCGCCGCCCTGGCTGCCCAGAGTTTCATTGAAAGCTCGCCTTTGCTGGGTTTGTGCAGTGGCCGCACTGAACTGTTACCGCACCAGCTCTATATTGCCCATGAAGTGGCGCGGCGGCCGGCACCACGTGTGTTGCTGTGCGATGAAGTCGGTCTTGGCAAAACCATCGAGGCCTGCCTGATCCTGCAACAACAATTGTTCAGCGGGCTGGCAACACGTGTACTGATCCTGTTGCCGGATTCCTTGGTACACCAGTGGTTGGTGGAACTGCTGCGCCGCTTCAACATGCGCTTCACGATACTCGACGAAGAACGCTGCCGGGCACTGACTGAAGTAACCGATGCCAACCCGTTCCACAGCGAACAGCTCGTTTTGTGCAGTCGCGAATTCCTCTGCAGTGCGCCGCGATGGCGCGATGCCGCCCTGCATGGCCAGTGGGATCTGTTGATTGTCGATGAAGCCCATCACCTGCTCGATACGGCCGCCAAAAGCCGGATGGACTTGCATGGTCTGGTCAGCAGCCTTGCCGCTGAAGTCCCGGGTCTTTTGCTCTTGACTGCTACACCCGACCAAAGCGGCCTCGCCAGCCATTTCGCCTTGCTTTCGCTGCTTGATCCGCAACGCTTCCACAACTTTGATCAGTTCCAGCAGGAACAAGCCGGCTATCGCGCGCTGGCCACCAAACTGGAAACTCTCGGTGATGACCAACAGCAAGTGAATGCCCTGCTGGATCGCCACGGTACTGGTCGCATCGTGTTCCGCAATACCCGCAAGACCGTAAGCGGCTTCCCCGAGCGTCTGGTACAGGCCCATGCGCTGACCATGCCCGCGCTTTACAGCGGACTTGAACGCGCGCTGCTGCCTGAACGCAATTTTCTGCACAACGACGAATGGCTGAAGCAGGATCCGCGTGTTGCTTTTGTGCAGCAACTGCTGCAAACGCTCAAGCACACCAAGCTGCTGGTGATCTGCCACACCCGCTCCACTGCCGAAGCACTGGAGGCACGCCTGCGTTTGCACGACGGCTTGCGCAGTGCAGTATTCCACGAGGGCCTCAGCCTGATCGAGCGCGATCGTGCAGCTGCCTACTTTGCCGAAAGCGAAGATGGCGCCCAGGTGTTGGTATGCTCCGAGATTGGCAGCGAAGGTCGCAACTTCCAGTTCTGCCAGCATCTGGTGCTGTTCGATCTGCCCCAGAACCCGGACTTGCTGGAACAACGCATTGGACGTCTTGACCGCATCGGCCAGCAGCAACGCGTGTATCTGTACGTGCCGTATCTGACAGGTACCGCACAGGAAGTGTTGTTCAAGTTGCACATCGACACGCTCGGCATCGCCAGCCAGCCGAATCCGGTGGCGGCGAGAGTGTGCGCCGAATTGGGGGAACAGATCGTTGCAACACTGCAGACACCACAAGACGCCGTGTTGCTGCAGAGCCTGTTGCAACAGGCAGCAACATTGAACACAGCTTTACTCGCACAGCACGCCGCCGGCCGCGACAAATTGCTGGAGCTGAATTCCTGCCGTCCGCAGGCAGCAGCTCAGCTGCAACACGACATCCAGACCCAGGAAAATGAAGCCTCCCCGCGCCAGTTCCTGCGCAGCGTGTTCGCCAGCTATGGCATCGACAACGAAGAAAACAGCAACGGCACCTGGAGTGTGACACCGGGCGCCGACATGCTGATCAGCAGTTTCCCCGCCATTCCTGATGACGGACTCACCTTCACACTCAACCGTTCACTGGCGCTGAAGCGCGACGACCTGCCCTTCGTCAACTGGCTGCATCCACTGCTGCTGCAGAGCCTCGATCTGGTGCTGCAGGACCACAATGGCAAGGCTACTGTCGGCATCCTGCGTGAAGGCCGGCTACCGGTTGGTTCGCTGGTAATGGAAAGTCTGTTCCGGGTGACGGTATCTGCCCCTGCGCGCCTGCAAGGCAAACGCTGGTTCCCCTTGACTACGCTGCGTGCGGTAGTGGACAGCCAGAAACGCAGCATAGGCAAAACACTGACACCGGAGCTGCTCGACCGCCAGAGCGAATCTCTGTCGAAATCCCAGCAACGCATGTTGCTGCAGGAAAAACGCCCCGAGGTCGATCTGTTGGCACGCCTCGGCCATAAGGTGGCAGAAAAGCAGCTGCCCGACCTGATCGCCCAGCGCACGCAAGCGATGCAACAGCAGATTGACGGCGAAATCGAGCGCCTGTTGGCACTGCAAGCGGTGAACCCGCAGGTACAGGACAGTGAAATCGATTACCTGCGGCAACAGCGGAAAACACTGGTGGGCTGCTTTGCCGATGCCCGCCTGCACGTTGAAGCAATACGGCTGTTGGTGGTGTTGTAGCTGCCGGTCATCAGGCCGTAAAGCCTCCGCGACAGCGGTTTACTCTGGTACAAAAGCCCCCTAGGATTCACGCAAATTGCAGTCGCTACCCGCGCAGGAAATTGTCATGCAGTCACCCGGCACCGCCGCTTCGCAGGCCGCCCCGCTCGTACACTCTACCTTCATTTTCAAACGCAGCCGCTTCCTGCCTACGCTGAATCTCAGTGTGGAGGAATATGAACACCCCGCGACTGGCGCCGTACATTTTCACCTTGCAAGTGACAACCCCGAAAACGTGTTTTTGGTAGCCCTGCGCACGGTGCCGCACGATTCCACCGGCGTTGCCCATATCCTCGAACACACGGCACTGTGTGGCAGCCGTCGTTTCCCGGTACGCGATCCGTTCTTCATGATGATCCGTCGTTCACTCAACACCTTCATGAATGCCTTTACCAGCAGCGACTGGACTGCTTACCCCTTCGCCAGCCAGAACCGCAAGGATTTCAATAACCTGCTAGAGGTCTACCTCGATGCGGTGTTCTTCTCCAACCTCGACGAACTCGATTTTGCGCAGGAAGGCCACCGGCTCGAATTCCAGGAACCGACCAATCCCGACAGTGCATTGGAATACAAGGGCGTGGTGTTCAACGAGATGAAAGGAGCCATGAGCGCGCCCACCAGCTACATCTGGCAGCTGCTGACCGAACAACTGTTTCCCACCACCACCTACCACTACAACAGCGGTGGCGATCCGGTGAACATTCCCGATCTCAGCTATGACGAGTTGAAAGCGTTCTATCGCACGCATTACCACCCCAGCAACGCGATCTTCATGACCTACGGCGACATCCCTGCCCACGAACACCAGGCAAAATTCGAAACGCACGCGCTGCATGAATTCCGCAAGATTGATGTGCACATCGCGGTTGAAGACGAACAACGCTACACCGCACCAAGACGCATCGAAGCCACCTATGCGCTTGATGAACCCGAGATCGAACAGAAAACCCATGTGGTAATGGCGTGGCTGCTCGGCAAGAGCGCCAATCTGGAAGACATGTACAAGGCCCAGCTGCTCAGCTCGGTGCTGATGGACAACAGTGCCAGCCCGCTGCAGCTGGCGCTGGAAACCACTGAACTGGGCCGCTCGCCGTCGCCGCTGTGCGGACTGGAAGACAGCCAGCGCGAAATGAGTTTCATCTGCGGCCTTGAAGGCTGCGATACCGACAGCACGGCCGCGGTTGAACAACTGATACTCGACACGCTGCAACAGGTTGCACGTGAAGGCGTGCCGCCGGAAATGGTGGAAGCCGCACTGCACTCGCTCGAATTGCACCAGCGCGAAATCAGCGGTGATTCCTATCCTTATGGTTTGCAGTTGATCCTGTCGGCACTGTCGACCGCCACCCACCGTGGTGATCCGATCGAGCTGCTCGACATCGATCCGGTACTGACGCGCTTCAAGGAAGAAGTGAAGGATCCCGCATTTATTCCCACTCTCGTGCGTGAGCTGCTGCTCGACAACCCGCATCGCATTACGCTGACAGTGCACCCCGACAACACCCAGAGCCAGCGTGCCAAGGCCGCTGAAGCCGAACGTTTGGCGACTATCAAGAGCAAGCTCACCGATGCTCAAAAGCAGAAGCTGGTACAACAGGCCACCGCGCTGCTCGAACGCCAGCAGCGCAAACCCGATGCCGATCTGCTGCCGAAGGTGGAATTGAGCGATGTGCCGGTCGACGTGCAATGGCCGCAGCGCAAGAACACTGTACTGCACACCCACGCTGGTGAACTGCCGGTAACCTTCTACGCGCAAGGCACCAATGGCCTCAGCTACCAACAAACCATCCTGGCACTGCCAGCGCTGACTCCGGAGCAGCTTGAAGTGCTGCCGTATTGCACGTCGAGCATGTCAGAAGTGGGCATAGGCCAGCGCTCCTACCTCGACATCCAGCATCAACAGGCGGCCATCAGCGGTGGCATGAGCGTTTACACCTCAATGCGCAGTCACCACGACAACGAACAAAAGTTGCAAGCCTGCCTGGTGGTGTCCAGCAAGGCCCTGTATCGCAAGCAGGCCGAACTCACCACGCTGTTGCGCGACACCCTGCTCGAGTGCCGCTTCGACGAAACTGACCGCCTGCTGGAATTGATGGAGCAGATGCTGGGCCGCCGCGAACAGAACATCACCCAGAGCGGCCACAGCCTGGCGATGGGGGCCGCCTGCAGCCGCATGAGTCCGTTGGCACTGCTCGATCACCAGGCGTCGGGGCTCGAAGGTATCCGCCGCATGAAACAACTGGTGAAAGATTTGCAGAGCCCGGATGCGCTGCAACAATTCTCCGATCGTCTGCGTGATGTGCACCAGCGTCTGCTGGAAGGCAGCAAGCAATTCCTGCTGGTTGCCGAAGCCGGTGAAGAACAGGCGCTGATCGCCGCCTTGCAGCAAGCCTGGGGGGCACTGCCCAGTGCACACTCAGCTGGTACCGGGTTCTCGTTGCCAACAATTCGCGACACAGTGCGTGAAGCTTGGGTCACCAGTACCCAGGTCAATTTCTGCGCAATGGCATTCCCAACGGTTGCCGGCGCCCATACTGATGCGGCCGCGCTCACAGTTCTGGCCGGATTCCTGCGCAACGGCTACCTGCACCGTGCCATTCGCGAACAGGGTGGCGCCTACGGAGGTGGCGCCAGTCAGGACAGCAGCATGGCAGCGTTCCGCTTCTATTCGTACCGCGACCCGCGACTGTCGGAAACGCTGGATGATTACCGCCGCGCCATCGACTGGATGCTGCAAAGTACGCACGACTACAGCCAGCTGGAAGAAGCCATCCTCGGCGTCATCGGCCAGATCGACAAACCGGCCTCGCCGGCCGGTGCTGCCAAACACGCGTTTCACAACGAATTGTTCGGTCGCGACAAGGCACAGCGCATGCGTTTCCGCCAACAGGTGTTGAATGTCAGTCTGGAGCAGTTGACTACGGTGACCGAGCGCTATCTGACGCTGGCCAATCCCAGTGTTGCGGTAGTCAGCAGCAAGGCGCGTCAGGCTGAACTGGAGAAACTCGGGCTCGAGATACAACTGCTGTAACCGGGAACTTTCCAGCCTGCGCGGGCACTAAGCCTACAGACAGCGGGTGTGGACCAGTTTTCTGGCTCGTCTGTTGATCGAAACTCAAGCCCGCCCCATGACAACAAGGCGGGCTTTTTTATTGGAAGCCGGACTGCAGGTACCTGCGACCTCCATCGCTCCAGTTATTCACGCGACTTTTTGATCAGTTCGTAAGCCTCTTTGATTTCCATGGTTTTTTTGCTCGCCATCTCCATCATTTCCTGCGGCAAGCCTTTCGCTACCAATTTGTCGGGATGGTGCTGGATCATCAGCCGCCGGTAGGCTTTCTTGAGCTCGTCATCGCCGGCGTCCTTGGCGACGCCCAGCAATTTGTAGGCATCACTCAATTTACTGGCGTTGGAATGCTGGCCGCTGTGCATGTGGCTGCTGGCTTGCTGCCGGTGCAGAATCGAATTGAATTCCTGCTGACTGAACCCGAGAGCTGTCGCACATTGCTGCAGTACCTGCCTTTCAGCCGGATGCAAATTGCCGTCGGCGAGCGCAGTAGCCACAAGGATTTCGAGGAACATCTGCATAAGATGGCGGCTACGATGGCTGGTAGTGCGCAACTGCTGCAAGGCGTCGTTGAGCGGAAAGCCGTCCTGCTTGCCTTGGGCAAACAGTGCGCGTGCCAGTTGCTGCTGCGCGGGATTGAGCCGCATCTGCCTGATCACGTTTTCTGCTACGGCGATCTCTTCCTTGCTGACAAATCCGTCGGCTTTCGCCATGTGACCCATCACTGTGAAGGTGGCAGTGAAAAACGCGGACTGGATTGCTTCAACATCATCACTGCCAATGGCGCCACGACCGGCGCCGCGCTGCATCGTGTTGAGGCCCTGGTCGAAATTGTGCCCGAGTGCAGCCCCCATCATCGCGCCGAGCGGGCCACCCAGCATGAAACCGAAAGTGCCGCCTATTACCTTACCCCACCAGCTCATTTGACCGCCTCGCATCTATCCGAACAGCTCCACATAAAAAACCCCGCGCGGCGGGGTTCTTTATGCTGATTGTACTGCGCAAAATCACCATGCAGCATCGGCGATTTCAGAGGCGCCATAACATTTTGGCTTGCAGCATGTCGGTTTGGCAGGTGTCGCCATCGGTACGGTCATAGCTCAACGCGGCACCGAAATTACCGCCGGTCGCTACATTGACACCGATGCCCAGCACATATCCCGGACTTTCCAGTCCGGCATCGCGCACCACAAACGGAGCACCACCGGCTGCAAAGTTTGCGCTCGTTATACTGTCATCGTCTTCGAGCTCACTGCCCCAAAACGCCCGCACGTATGGTTTGACGGTGGATGACATGGCCCAGTCGAGCTGGCCACCCAACGAGGCACGCAGGCGGTCTTCATTCTGCGACCTGACCGTCAGCGCCACCCACACCAGTATTGCGCAGCGAGTCGCTGTCGTAGCGCGCCATGCTGAGCATTGCCATTTCGACAAGGCGATTGTTCACTTTTCCAGTACCTGCACCGAGCGAATCCAATGCGGCAGCGAGGCCGGAAGTGGCACAGTTTGATGCAGGGGCAAAGCTGAATCGCACCAGGATACCGCGGATTTCACCACCACCAGAGCTAGAGCTGTGGATATTGAGATAGGCACCGCCAGTTGCAGCTCCAGTCAGCAGCGCAGCAATGGATGTGGGCAGCAGTAGTGTTGCCATTGAGACCGCTGAATACTGCTTTGACCCGCAACTCTCGCGCGGCGGTGTTGAATGTGACGACACCGGAACCAGTGCCGTTGGTAACGACCGGCGGGTTTTCACTGACCCCCGACAGGGTCACCTTATAGATCTATGCCTGTGACGATGCAGCGGCCGCCAGCATGACGGCAATTGCCATAATGTTGTAGTTCAATCGCATTTTCCTCTCCATTTGCTTGTGAATGAGTTGATCTCACTGCTACTTCCCCGCTGACCACCAAGACAGGTGGCCCGCAAATTGACTATAGCGGCATTACGGCAATCACATTTCACGACTGCCATGAAAAGACAGTAAACGGAGGAATTCCTGTTCGTCGATGACGTTGATTCCCAACTCTTCGGCTGTTGTCAGCTTGGAACCGGCACCGGGGCCGGCCACAACGCAGGTGGTCTTGGCAGATACCGAGCCGGCCACCTTGGCACCGAGTGCCTGCAGTGCTGCTTTCGCCGCGTTGCGATCCATGGTTTCCAATGTGCCGGTAACCACCCAGGTTTGGCCGGTGAGCGGCAGCAATTCCCGGGGTGTGACTGCTTGCGCTGCTGGCGCCACGCCTGCTGCGAGCAAGGCCTGCACCAGTTGCTGATGGCGCGGTTCGGAGAAGAAGGTTTCTACACGTTTGGCAACAATGGGACCGACATCCGGCACTTCAGTCAGGGCGTCAACGCTGGCAACCCTCAGTGCGTCCAGCGTACCGAAATGATTGGCGAGATTCAGAGCCGTGGCTTCGCCGACATCGCGAATGCCGAGAGCGAACAGGAAGCGAGGCAGGCTGACCTGCTTGCTCTTGTTGATACCAGCCAACAGGTTCAAGGCCGATTTCCCGCCCATACGCTCGAGATTTTCCAGCGTTGCCTGATCCAAACGATATAGATCAGCAAGATTGCCGACCAGTTTTTGTGCAACCAGCTGTTCGACCAGCTTGCTGCCGAGGCCTTCGATGTCCATGGCGGTGCGGGAGGCGAAATGCAGCAACGACTGTTCGAGCTGGGCCTGGCAGACAGGTCCGCCACTGCAACGCAGCAGGACCTGGTCTTCTTCTTTGACCACAGGGGATTGGCAAACCGGACACAACATTGGTGCTACGATTTCTTGTGGCATCGACGTTGCAACCGAGACTGCAACGATCTTTGGAATCACATCCCCTGCCCTGCGCACAATCACGCGATCCCCGATGTGAATGCCGAGCCGCGTTATTTCATCCATATTGTGCAACGTCGCATTGCTGACAGTGACACCACCGACAAACACCGGTTCCAGGCGTGCCACGGGCGTGATGGTGCCGGTGCGCCCCACCTGGAATTCAACATCCAGCAAAGTAGTGGCGACTTCTTCTGCCGGAAATTTGTAGGCCATTGCCCAGCGCGGCGTGCGTGCGTTCATGCCAAGGGCTTGCTGTTGCAGCACGCTGTTGACCTTGATGACGACGCCATCGATTTCGTAATCGAGGCTGTTGCGTTGCTGCAGCAGCTCGTCGCAATAGCGGGTGCATTCACTGATACCGCTGACTGTTTTGCGAAGCGGATTCAATGGCAAGCCCCACTCGTGCAATCTGTCAAAGATGCGGTCGAGCGTATCCGGTAATTCGCCTCCATCTACCAGGCCAGTGCTGTAACAAAACATCGTCAGCGGCCGTTTCGCGGTGTCGCGCGAGTCTTTTTGGCGCAGCATGCCGGCCGCAGCGTTACGCGGATTGACGAACGTTCGCTCTTCCCGCAGTACTGCCTCCTCATTCATGCGGGCGAAACTGCTCTTGCTGATATAGACCTCGCCCCGCACTTCCAGCACGGCCGGAAAACCACCGCCCTGCAGCCGCAACGGGATGTCGCGCACGGTCTTGATGTTATGGGTGATGTCTTCACCGGTAGTGCCATCGCCACGGGTAGCGCCGCGCACCAGTACACCCTGTTCATACATCAGGCTGACGGCAATGCCATCGATCTTGGGTTCGCAGCTGTATGCAAGTTCACCGTCGAGCTGCAGTCGCTTCCTGCTGCGTTCTTCAAAGCGCTGTAGATCGTCCTGGCTGAACACCTTGTCGAGCGACAGCATCGGCAGTACATGTGTCACCTGGGCAAAGCCGCTCTTTGGTGCACTGCCAACACGCTGACTGGGCGAATCAGCAGTAACCAGTTCGGGATATGCGGTTTCGAGATCGAGCAGGCGCTGGAACAGTCGGTCGTAATCCTGGTCGGGGATTTCAGGCGAATCAAGCTGGTGATAGCGCTGGTTGTGGTAATCGATCTGCCTGCGCAGTTCTGCCAGTTCAGCCTGCACCGCGGCGGAGTCCGTCATTGCGAGACCTCGACGTTGATTGCGGAAATGATTGCGGGATTGGTTGCAGGGCTATTTGCGCGACAACAGCGACAGCTCGAAATCACGGACGCGCTGGCGGCAATGCTCCACGGTCTGGCGGGTCAGCACACTGCGCCGCTCATCCTTCAGATCGCCGTCAAGCGCCTGTTTGACCGCATTTGCAGTGGCAAGCATCTGCTCGAATGCCTTCATGTTGCCGTGGTGGTTCGGCATCTGCAGAAAAAAGCTTATGCCCGGTGTCGCCATTTCCTGCATCGCTGCCAGCGTGAAAGTGCCCGGCTTCACCATGTTGGCCATGCTGAACATCACCGGACCATTGCCATCAGCTTCGGTGTGACGATGGAAGATGTTCATGCTGCCGAGCCGCAAGCCGAAGTGCTGCAACACCGGCAACAATTCGTCGCCGTAAAAATAATGGCCGGTTTTCGCCATCACATTGATGATGATGACTTCCTGTGGGCCACTTGGTATTTCGGGTTCCTCGATCGCTGGTGCCGGTGGTTCTTCGTGCTGTGGCTGGAACAACTCGCCCTGGTTGATGCGCGCGTTGTTGGCTGCCTTCGCTGCAGCCTTGCCAACATTGCTGACTGCCTTGCCAGCGGTTTCCCAGAAGCCCGGCCTGCTCTCTTTCGGCGCTGCCGGTTTAACCACCGGGGTCTCGCTTACTTTCGCAACCGGCTGCGTTTCCGGTTCGATTTCCATTTGCATTTCAAGTTCCATTTCCGGCTCCAGCTCTGGCTGTAGCGGCACCGGTTCGGCCTGACGTATCAGCGACGGTATGGTCACTTTCACAAGCGGTTCCATCGGAGGCAAGGCGGCAGCTGGTGCTGTTGTCGTGGCGGTGCGTGTCACCGGAGCTGAAGTTGCTGCAGCTACTGGCACAACAGGTGCTGCCACAACAGGTACTGCAGCTGGCGCTGGCGGCGGCGCCATGGCCCCCTGCTGCGTTACCGACTGGTTGCGCCACGCGCGGATCTCTTCCTGCTCTTCGTCCATGAAGTCGACCATCGCATTTTCGTCGATACCGGCAATCAAAGCTTCGGCCGGTTCAAGTTCGTGTGAGTGGCCACTTTCGTCGCCACTTTCACCGAAACCCGGTTCGATGCGGGGTTCGGCAGGTGCTGGTGGCCGCTGGAAATGGCTGGCTGCCAAACGATAGGCGTTTTCCAGCAGCGCCGGTTCATTTTCGTAGTTGTTTTCATCGCTATCCGGATCGTACTCAGCATCGTCGTCGTGGGCTGCTTCGTCGTCAGTTTGCCCGTCTCGCAGCAGCGCTGTCTCCTTTTCGTCGTCGGCGTCAGCTGCATCAATGGCTTCGGCGTCGAGATCGTCTTCTTCCTCAAATACCTCTTCGTCTTCAACGTCGGTGACCGCGTCGTATTCGTTGGCAAGCGCCTCGTCGAACTCCTCGGCTTGCAGCTTATCGTAGTCATCGTCGTCGCTGCTGTTGTCGGCATAGCCTGCCATCAACGGATCCGGTTCGGCGGCCACAAACTGATCGGCCAGTTCATCCATCAACCCGGTTTCATCGAGAAATTCATGGTCCTCGTTTTCGGCGTCCAGATCTGCTGGCACACCACCCTCTTCCTGAACTGCAACGGCGGCGTGCCCCGTCAAAGCGGCGGATTCCGCTGCAACCGCGTCCAGCTCCTGTATGAAATCAGCATCAAGCCCGGCCAGTACTTCCGGTGGCAAGCCGTCATCGGCAAATTCCTCTTCGACGTCTGCAACTGCCCGGTCGGCAGTGACGAAGACATTGGCGTGCTCTATCTCGGTTTCTTCTATCTCGACGGGATCCATCAGCACCGGCACGGTCTGTGCCGGTGACGGCGGCAACTCCGGGGCATCGTGGCGACGGTCGCGACCATCCTTCAGACCGAAATAGCGCTTGCGAGGCACCGGCGCGGGATCGCCTTCACGCGGCAGGGTGCGGGCACCGCCATTGGGCAGTTCGGAATTGGGAAGTGCGTCGAGATCGACATTTTCCTGCGGGATGCTGCGATCCAGCTTTACCACAACGCGGTTACGGCGTTCGCTCCACTTGCGGCGATAGCCATCCAGCAGCACCAACACGATGGCACCGACAGTGGCAACAACCAACCAATCAAGTAATTGCATGGCTTTCGATCCGGACTACATCGCTGCCAGCTCGGCAGCTTCTTCGATATCGACAGTAACGAGACGCGAAACGCCGGGCTCGTGCATGGTGACGCCCAACAACTGGTTGGCAGCTTCCATTGTCAGTCGATTGTGGGTGATGAAAATAAACTGCACAACTGCCGACATCTCTTTCACCAACGCGGCATAGCGGCCAACGTTGGCATCGTCCAGCGGTGCGTCCACTTCGTCCAGCATACAGAATGGCGACGGGTTGAGCTGGAAGATGGAGAACACCAGCGCGATGGCCGTCATCGCCTTCTCACCACCCGACAGCAAATGAATGGTGCTGTTCTTCTTGCCGGGTGGCCGCGCCATGATGGCAACGCCGGTGTCGAGCAGATCTTCGCCGACCATGTCGAGATAGGCATGGCCGCCACCGAATACTTTCGGGAACAGCGCCTGCAGGCCATTGTTGATCTTGTCGAAGGTTTCCTTGAAGCGGGTACGGGTTTCCTTGTCGATCTTGCGGATCGCGTTCTGCAGGGTATCCAGCGCGCGCTCAAGTTCGTCGTTCTGGGCATCAAGGTACACCTTGCGCTGCGACTGGGTGCTGTATTCGTCGATAGCTGCCAGGTTTATAGGCCCGAGGCGCTGGATGCGAACGGCGACCTGTTCCAGTTCCTGCTCGCAGCCGGTTTCGCTGATATCCGGCGGCATGGAAGCGAGTACAGTTTGCAGGTCGTACTGGCTTTCCAGCAGTTGCTGCGCGAGCGCGGCGCGCTTCACGTGTGCACCTTCACTATTGAGCTTGCGGGTCACCAGTTCATCGCGCACACGCTGGGTGTGATCCTGCGTCTGGTGCCGGCGGCTTTCGAGTGCTCGCAGACCTTGTACAAACTCTTCCACTTTGCCGCGAGCAGACGCCAATTGCTGTTCGAGCACCAGGCGCGACCCGAGTTTGGTTTCCAGTTCCTGCTTCAGCGCCGGCAACGGGTTGTCGGTAGTCTGCAGATGTTCCTGCAATTGGTCGCGCCGCAACTGGTAGCTCTTAACCTGGGCACTGACGCGTTCGAGTGTAATGCGCAGTGAAGACAATTGCGCCAGCAGGGTTTGGTGGCGCAGTGCCAGCTGGTGCGCTTGTTCTCGCTCGTCACGGGCTTTCTGGCGCGCTTGGTCGAGCACACGGCGATAGTCGTCACGGCCGAGCAGTTGTTCTTCACGGCGGCCGTTGTCGAACTCCATTTGGTCGAGCGCGGTCTGCAGGCCATTGCGTGCAGTGGCGATGTTGCTTTGTTCTATATGCAGTTGTTTTTCCAACTCGTCGATTTCGCCACGCAGACGTTTGCGGCGTTCGGTGACTTGTTCGATCTTCATCAGACGGGCCGACCGATCAGAGCTGATAGCGGTCAATTCACGGTTCACCACACCAAGGTTACGGATGATGTCTTCCTTCTCCTGCTCCAGCGAGCGCAGGCCTTGCTGATTCTCTTCTGCCTGCGCCAGCAGTTCGTCGGCCAGTGCTTCAATGGCGCTGATTTGTTCACCCACGACGTTGAGTTCTTCCTGCCGCTGGATCATGCCGGCTTTTTCATCAAATCCGCGCGCCACCCGCACCCAGTCCCGACCGAGCCACACACCTTCGCGCGTGATCAGTGACTCGCCGGCCTGCAGATGCTGGCGCAGCCCCAGCCCATCGGCAAGGTTGTCGGCGGTATAGATGCCGGCCAGTACGCTGGCCAATGAAGTAGATGAGGTGACCTGGTCGATCAATGCACGCTTGGCCAACTGCGGGTTACGACCATTGGCATCTTCGACGGCATGACCATCGTGCAGCACGACCTGGCCTTCACTGAAATCCTGCAAAGCGGTTTCGAGCTTGGCGAGATCATCCACACGGATCGCCTGCAGATGTTCGCCGAGGACAGTTTCGACGGCCTTGTCCCAGCCGCTGGTGACTTTGAGACCATCAACCAAACGTGCCTTGCCGGCGAGCTGGTTCTTCTCCAGCCAGCGCTGGCGGGTTTGCTGCTTGCTGCCCAGTGCTTGCTGCTGCAGCGCTTCCAGTGAGGCCTGGCGACCAAGCAAAGCCTGCAACTGGCTACGCTGCTGACTCAATTGGCTGTTGGTGTCCTGCAACTGCTTGCGGGTTGCATCAATGCGAGCATTGAGGCCGGCGCTCTGCCTTTCCAACTCGCCCTGGCGCAAGCTGAGTTCACCCAGATTGTTTTCCAGCATCGCCAGTTGTTCGGCTTCAGGATCAGTGGCGAGACTTTCGAGCTCCTTGCCAAGCGAGGTCTTGCGGGCCATGCCGCGGTCGACAATATTTTCCAGATGGTTGATACGTTGCTGTTCGACTTCGGCCTTGCGCACCGTGCCGGAACTTTCCTGGTTGAACTGGTCCCAGTCGTGCTGCCAGCGCTGCATGGTTTGTTCAGCCTCTTCGAGTGCCGAGCTTGTCTGGTCTTCCTGCGCGCGGATGTCTTCGAGTTGCGGTTCCAGCATCGACACTTCTTCGTCGAGTGTCGTTATTCTGGTCAGGTCGGTCTGTAATTCGGTTTCGGCACGGCTCAACGAATCCATGGTGTCGCGCAAATCATCTTCCAGTTGACGCTTGCGCTGACGTTGGTGCTCGATGCTCTGCTCAATTCGCGAGATATCGCTGCCAAGGCTGTAATACTCGGCCTGGATACGCTGATAGCTTTCGTTGGCTTCACTGCCACCGGCACGGAACTGTTCGATTTCGGCTTCAATTGCCCGGTATTCGGCAATGCCTGCTTCCAGTGTAATTTCGAGTTCGCTGATCAATTGCTGCGAGCCGGCCAACTCGGTATCCAGCCGTTGCCAGCGCAGAGCCTGCAAGCGTGCGGTCGTGTCACGCTCTTCCTGTTTGAACTCGCGGTATTTCTCGGCCGATTTCGCCTGCCGTTGCAAGTGTTGCAACTGGCGCTCGAGTTCCTCGCGAATGTCGGTCAGACGTTCCAGGTTTTCCTTGGTGCGACTGATGCGGCTTTCGGTTTCCTTGCGGCGCTCTTTGTACTTGGAGATGCCGGCAGCTTCTTCGATAAAAACACGCAGATCTTCCGGTCTCGATTCAATCAGGCGAGACACCATGCCCTGCTCGATGATTGAGTAACTGCGCGGACCCAGGCCGGTACCGAGAAAGATATCGGTAATGTCGCGGCGGCGGCACTTGGTGCCATTCAGCATGTAGGTGGATTGCGCTTCGGTATTGACGGTGCGCTTGACCGAAATTTCGGTGAAGCCGGCGTATTCGCCGGTGATCCTGCGCTCGCTGTTGTCGAACACCAGTTCCACCGAGGCCTGGCCCACCGGTTTGCGGTTGCTGGAGCCATTGAAGATGACGTCCGTCATCTGCTCGCCACGCAGATTCTTGGCCGAACTTTCTCCCATCACCCAGCGTACGGCGTCGATAATGTTGGACTTGCCGCAACCGTTGGGCCCGACGATCGCGCAGAGGTTGCTGGGGAGGTTGACAGTGGTCGGATCGACGAAGGATTTGAAGCCCGCTAGCTTGATACTTTTCAGTCGCATTGGCTGCGAGTTTCCCGAATGGCAGTGATTCCGATTTGCCGGCAAGATAACAGATTAAGAATGCGAACTCAGCAATAAATTTGACAGAGGATGCAGGGGCATGGCCCCACTGTTTTCCTGTACTTATCAACAGGTTATCAACACTTGAAGACTCACACTTTTGTGCTCGTTCACGGCGCTTGGCACGACAGCCGATGCTGGGCTTTGCTCGCCCCTCTGCTGCAGGCGCATGGTCATCGGGTGCTGACCCCCGACCTGCCTGGACACGGTCAGAGTACCTTGCCGCCGGGACGCGCCACCTTGAAGGCTTATGTGCAGGCGCTGTGCGATGTAGTCGAAAGCTGTAGCGAGCCCGTTATCCTGCTTGGCCACAGTATGTCAGGCATCGCGGTAACCGAGACAGCAGCCCGCCTGCCCGCCCGCATTCACCGGTTGGCCTACCTGTGTGCCTACCTGCCGCAGCCGGGCGACAGCGTCTTCACGCTGATCGCCCGCAATCGCGGCCATGAACCTCTCAGTGCAATCGAGCTGGCTCTTGCGATGAGTGATGATCGGCGCACCTGTGGTGTCGCCGCCGATTCCATCATTCCGCTGTTTTATCCGAACGTGCCGGCAGCGGAAGCTGCGCGCTGCCAGCTACGCTTTGGCGCCCAAGGCAGCTTGCCCTTGGCGACCCCGGCGCAGTTCGATCCAGCCTCACTGGCCGGACTCCAGCGTCACTATGTGTGTTGCATGCAGGACCGGGTCATTCCACTGCATCATCAACAGCGCATGCTGGCAGCCGATGGCGGCATCACGGCGCATCGTCTGGTGGCTGATCACAGCCCTTTCTTCAGCTGTCCGTCCGAGCTGGCCAAGCTGCTGCTGACCCTTGGCTGACAGACAGCACTGACTTCAAATCATCATTTTCGAACATGGCCATATTGGCTACAGATTGGCCTATTTGACGATAACGCCAAATTCAGCAGCTGGGGTAAAAGACCGTAAAATATTGTTTTATATGGAAATTAAAAGTTGGAACAGCGGTTGCAAATTACATACTCGCTTTTGCAGGACTTGTGAATTTAACCAACTTATCAAGGAGATCCCCATGAACACGAAACCCACACTTGTCGCTCTTGCCACCGTTGCTCTGCTGTTATGCCAGTCGGGCTTTGCCCGTGAAACTGCTGTTGCGGCGGATCACGCGGGTGTTGTCAGCATCACTGAAATCGTCGTCGCCCAACCTTCACAGCAACGCAGCACCCTTGCCAGCGAGCTCAGCCAACTGCGCAGCCAGTTGAAAACCGCCGCCTTGCAGCAATTGCAACAGCACCTTGATCCGACTGCCTTGCTGGTGGAGATGTTAAAGACGGCCAACCGTACGCTGCTGGGTACGGTGCACAAATTGTGAATCAGTGTCAGTTGCGCGAATAGATAAACCGCAGATCGTAGCTGCGGGCGATGGCAGCGCCGGCGATCGTAGTGAAATTGGCGACACGCACAGTGAATTCCAGTCTGGTGAGACTTGCACGTTCTCGCCGGTTACGGTTAACAGCAAGCTGATTGCAGCGTAGTAACGTTTCAGACTGCCGCCGCTGAGCTGGTTGTAAGTCAACGCGCTGGGCGGGAACGTGGCGGGCTGGCGCTGTTCAGCCAGCGTGAATAATTGATTGGCGGCATCAATATTTATGTTGCCATCCACCGGTCCTGCGCATTTCGCCAGCAACTGGGTTTTGCCGCCAACCAGGTTGCCTATCACGTCGCCATTCAGGGTGTGCACGCGCAGGCTTAAGGTGGAGCCGGTGCTGGCAGCGCTATTCACTTGCAGCAGGTACCCGGTCTGCGTGTTCTTCCAATTCAGCAGATTGACGTTGGCCAGATCAACGGTGGGATTGGAGTACAGCGTGCCATCCATGCACAGGCTGCCGTCATCAGTAATGGCCACGTCAACCGGTCCCTGGTCCCTGCTACCACCGGCGAGAACCCACCGGCAGCGGTAAACATCAGCGCATAGGTGCCGGTAAGCGCCGATGGCAATGTCACCGACATGTTACTGGCCTGCAGCGCGGAAATGACTTTGTCCAGAGTGCCGGCACCGATCGGGGTTGAACCAAAACTGCCGCCCTTGACTGACACCTGACGGTTGCTGACAGAAACAGTGACACCGGCTGCCTCTTAGAAGCGGAAGACAGCACCGTTGCCCTGCTGGTTGTAGGTCATCGGACAACGGGGAACAAGGAGGGCAGGCGTTGCTCGGCCAAACCAAACATAAGATTGATCTCGGCCAGATCCGGATTGACGCGCCCTTGGCGTCTCCGCATGCGGCACTGAGCGATGTGCGCGTGCCGCTGAAGCTGACGTACTGGCGACCGCTGCGGCTAAACATATCGAGCCGGCCCTGACTGAAACTGCTGTCGCGCGTGCTGTTCGGCAACAAAGACAGCGAGTAGTAGTACCCGCCTTCGTTGTTCTGCCACAGTACGGTGTCGGAATCATCAAGCAATAGAGGTAAGTCCAACACTGTTTCTCCGGTACAGAGCCTTTTGTCGTCCGCGATAACGAAGGTCAATTGCATGCCATTGGGCAACGGAGAAAACGTCGAGGCATTCTGGAATGACAAACGATAAGTGCCAGTGTAATAACTGTCAAAACTGCTGGGGGGATGCTGTCAGTGGAATCGGCAAGTTATTGGCGTTGGCAGCTACCAGACTGTTGACATCACCAAGCAAAACACCGCCTGCGCCGAACTTGCCTCCTCGAGCGCTGACAACCCCATTCCGGCTAATCAGAAATGTATCAGTTGCAGAGTAATGACGATAAAACTCTGTACTGGTAATGTGAGTCAGAATGAATACACCTTCTGGAAACAGTTCCGGATAATTGGCCTCTGCCAACTCGAAAAACTTCTGGTTGTTGTCACCTCCGCTTGTGGGTTGGGGTTGCGCCAGTTCCCTAG
>CAISOD010000207.1 GCA_903887045.1 uncultured Gammaproteobacteria bacterium
CGCCCGGCCGCCTGAAAACCAAAGGGATCGGAGACGTTTGCTCGATTTTTGAGCAAACATCTCCGACCCCTTTGCTTCTGCGCCTGCTTTTCCTACCATCCCCGTTCCGGCGCCATTGGTCGCGCCATCAACAGGGGCTCCCATGTTCACAGTAAAAAACTGCAGCCTTGCCGCTGCAATCATGCTTGCTGCACCAGTATTTGCCGCTGAAACTGATTTCGACGCCGTGCAGATTACTGCCACCCCGGTGGCCGGCAAGATCACCATGTTGCAAGGCAACGGCGGCAATATCGCTGTCTCGCTCGGTGACGACGGCGTACTGATGGTCGACGACCAGTTCGCCCCGCTGTCGGACAAAATCAAGGCCGCCATCACCAAACTCGGCGGCAGCGCGCCCGAATTGCTGCTGAACACCCATTGGCACGGCGACCACAGCGGCGGCAACGAAAACTTTGCCGACAAGGCCACCATCATTGCGCATGACAACGTGCGAGTACGCATTGCCGACCCAGCCAATGAGCGCGTAGCAGCGGCACTGCCCGTCATCACCTTCGCCAACGGCCTGTCCATCCACTTCAACGGCGAAGAGATAAAGCTGATCCACCTGCCGCACGGCCACACCGACGGCGACTCCGCTGTCTGGTTCACCGGCTCCAACGTGATCCACATGGGCGACGAATATGTGGTGGGCGGCTTCCCCTTCATCGACCTCAACAGCGGCGGCAGTGTGGAAGGCCTGATCGACAACCACGCCAACATCCTGGCCCAGATCCCCGACAACATCCGTGTCATCCCCGGCCACGGCGGGCTTTCGACCAAAGCCGAAATGGCTAGCTGGATCGAAGGTGTACGCACCACCGCCAAGATCGTTACCGACCAAATGATCGCCGGCAAAACCCTGGCCGCCATCATTGAGCAGGGGCTGCCGGAGCAATACGCCAGCTGGGGCATGGGCTTTATCAATGAAGCAGCCTATATCACTGCTGTTTACACCAGTTCGGCCAATCCTTGACAAAAAAAGCCCACTTGCAGACAAAATTTAGCCAATTATCCGCCAATAACTTCCCACTTTAGACATAAACTGATGCAGCAGCTAGGTTTTGAGTTCTCAGCCTTCCCATTTCCCTACGAAGTGGTGAGAAGTCGCCGTAAAACCCTCGTAATTTACGTCAAAAGTGGGAAGGTTGAGGTAAGAGCGCCCACTAAAGCCTCGATCAAGTGGATAACCGAGTTCCTCACCGAGAAGTCCCCCTGGATTCAGGAACAGCTCACCGAACAACGCCGCCGCAAGAAGCAGCAGCTGGTTCTAGCCGAAGGTACCAGCTTCGAGTTGATGGGCCAGCCGCTCACCTTGCGCCTTGCCACCGCCGGCCGGCCGCGGGCGGTACACAACGGCAGCACGCTGACGCTGTTCCTCAAAGAACGCAGCAAAGCCAAAGTGGAAAAGCTGTTCCTCGACTGGCTGCAAGAACAGGCCCAGGCGTACATGCCCAACAAAACCCGCTACTACGCCCGCGAACTCGGCCTTGAACACAAACTCGGCAAGGTCACCTATCGCAAGACCCGCACCAAGTGGGGCCACTGCGACGAAAGTGGCGACATCCAGTTCAACTGGCTACTGATGCTGGCGCCCAAGCCGGTGCTCGACTACCTGATAGCCCACGAAACCAGCCACCTGCGCTACCTGAACCACTCAGCCAGGTTCTGGCGTACCGTGGAATCGCTTTGCCCGCGCTACAAAGAGCATCGCGATTGGCTGACCAACAACGGCCACCGCCTGTGGCCGGCCGCGTGACATAGCGCCCTCGGTGGCCTTCGGCGTTGACCGCCAATTGCCACTGTTCAACCTCACGCACGAAATTCCGCCCTACGATATCTGGGCTGCGGCGTACCGCTTGCTGCAGACCGCGCCCTACTGGCCAGACGGAACCGTGTGGAGCTTACCCACTGATGCAAATGTGGAGACATACAGATTCTCCACCTGCTCTCTCGCCCAGGGAGTTTTGCGCAGAAACTTCAGACTGGATTTCACCGAGGGATCACTCTTGAAGCAATTGATGTTGATGCGATTGGCCAGCTCTTCCCAACCATAGTGTTCAACCAGCTTCACGACGACGCTCTCGAGAGTCACTCCGTGTAAAGGATTGTTCTGTTGATCATCGCTCATAGCTGATGCGCCTCCACGCTGACAGGAGCAGCGGCCGCTGGCGGCAAATCCTTGATGGATGCAGTGGCGCCACTGTAAGACTCTGCTACCTATTTCTCAGGGATAGTCAGACACCCTCGATGATTCGAATCTCACGGTCTGCGCCGTCGCCCAAGGCATCCAGCGCTGCCTGGTAGGCAGGACTGTCATGCGCTGCAACTGCCTGCTCGACACTCTCAAATTCGAGCACGACCGTGCGCTGCTTCAAACCGAGTTCATAAACCACAGCGGGCTCGCCGCGCGCAAGGAAGCGGCCTCCGCCGGCTGTGAGCGCAGGGCCAGCCAGTTTTGCATAGGCAGCAAGTTTGTCGGAGTCCTTCACCGCGCGATATGTGCTTACCCAATAAGCCTTTGGCATGTGGATCTCCTTTCTGGTTATGGGATGTTTTTTAGCGTTCACGAAAGCATCGAGTCGGGTAACGTAAAAGTCACCGGCGCTGCGCGGCTTTATCGCGCAGCGTCCGTGTGGACTGCCGGGTTAGCCGCTTAGTGAAGGCGCTCACGGTCTCGGATGGCCGCTCATTTGCCTCAGTTCTTTCTTGATTCGCCTTGCAACTGGCCCACGCCAGCCGATGGAATTGCCAAGGAATGCACCGACATCGGAATAGCCATTCGGGTCTGCTCCAAATCTTTCGGTAACTGCGCCCATTTTTTTCATGCATTCCAGCGCGTCGCGGGCGCCGGCGTTGTTAATGACAGTCCAATCGGACAGAATTTCAACCGCAATTTCTCTGAGCGTGCGCATATGTTCCCCCGTATTGGTGAATTATTTGTCCTTCAGCAGAAAGAAGGCAAGGGCGCCCACGATTAGAACTCCCACCCACTGAACAATCAGCGTAGTTACATCGACTGTTGCGCGATTGGGCAATTCGAACAGGAAGGCGTAGCCGCTCTGTATCACTGCGTTGCTGCTTCCGCCATAACCATAGATGCGATATGGCGGATAGATCAGCATGGCAAGGACTACGGCTCCGATGCCGATAAGGACTTTTCTTTGGGTCTCGTTCATTTTCATCTCGTGTTGTAAAGCGGCTAACGCCCATGTTCTGGCGCGA
>CAISOD010000208.1 GCA_903887045.1 uncultured Gammaproteobacteria bacterium
GCGCAACTGCAGGCCGAGCTCAATATGCTCCGGGACGAAGCGGTACAGGCCGCCCATGTTGCTGCCGAAGCAGACGCCTTGCGTGCACGTGAAGCCGAACTGGTGGTCCGGTTGGACGACACATCGGCACAGGCGCAGCAACTGCAAGCCGAGATCGATGCACTGCGGGCCGAAGCGGACCGGACGGCGCTGATTGCAGCCGAAGCCGACGCACTGCGTGCCCGCGAGCAGCAGCTTGCACAGGATGTAGCGCAGCTGGAGGCGGCGCTTGAAGCAGCCAGAACAACAGTTGAGCAGGAACGGCAGCAGCGTCTTGCGGCGGATCGCACACTGGCCACGCACATTGACAAGCTGCACGATCAGCAAGTGCGCAACGCCGAACTTGCAGGCCGCGCCACGGCTGCCGAAAGCGCGCTCGTCCAACGGCAGGAGGAATTGTCCCAGTTGTGGAGCCAACTGCTTGTCGCCGAAAAGGCCGCAGCGGTTGCGGAGAGCCAGGTGGCACAGGAGCGCGAACAGCGGCAAGACGGAGAGCGCCGGCTGGCGGCAGCGGAGGCGAACGCCACTGAACTGCAGTCACGGCTGGAACGTGTCCAAGCTGCGCCAGCCCAGGTTCCCGATAACTTGATTGCCGAAATTGCCCAGCTCACTGGCCTGCTGAAGGAACAGGAAGCGATGAGACTGATCGCGACGGCAGCGCAAGCGGAGGCAGAGGGCAGATTGGCACGACAGGAAGCCGAAACCCGCCAGTTGCAGGCCAAACTGCACGAGCAGGACGCGGCCGCACGTGCCGCCGAAGCATCACATGCACTCAGCGAACAGAATGTGGCCGCGCGCTTTGACGAGATCGCCAGGCTGACGTCGATCCTGGCCGATGCAGGCGCCCGCTCTGACACCTCGGCAGCCAACACCGAATGGCTGCGCAACATGATGCAGATGGCCGCCAGCTTCCCGGCATGGTGGTCAATGATGCCGCAGGCGTGGCGCCGCAAGCGTGAACACGCACGCTACCGCAATAGCGGATTGTTCGATGCCAGGCGTTATCTGGAAACCTATCCCGATGTTGCCGAACACGGGATGGATCCGGTCAGGCACTATATTCTGCACGGCATATTGGAAGGTCGAATTCGTCCGACGTGATCGTGATGGGCTTGAGGCTCAGGCGTCCTCAATCTGCACCCTCAGGCCTCGGCAGTCGCTGCGGGGGTGGGAATTGGTGCGATCGCAAGGTGGCGCGGCAGTTGCTTGCGCTTTTCGATGGCGGCGATGCTGTCGAAAAACTGGATGCTGGCAATGGGCGCCATCCGTTCAGGCATGTTGGCACCAATGGTGAAATATTGTTCGTGCAGCGCGTCGATCTTGTCCTTGAGGAACTCGATCCCGGTTCCGCTCCGTTTCAGCCCGCCCTCGTAATCGGGCCAGTAAGATGTGTGCAGATCCTCGATCACGTACAGCCCGCCATCGCTGAGCAGCGGGAACAGCACGTCAAAGCTGGCGCGTTGATGGCTGGCAATGTGGGAGCCGTCGTCCAGCACGATATCGACACCGCCCATTTCCGCCACGACGGCGCGCAGGAAATCCGGATCATCCTGAGAACCGATCCGCACCTGGCCGGCCAGGCCGCCATAACCGGCGCAATCGGGGTTGATATCGATGCCAAAAATTGTCGCAAGCGGGCCGAAATACGTCCGCCACATGTGCATTGAGCCGCCGGCGAGCACGCCGATTTCAAGAAATTTCACCGGACGACCAGCGTATTGTCCAAAGAGGCGATCATAGATGGGCAGATAGTGCAGCCACTTCAAAATGCCGGGCCCTGTATTGGCGAAAAAAATCTCGGCACAACGCCCGGCGTAAGGCGAAGTGTCGATCTCATCCA
>CAISOD010000209.1 GCA_903887045.1 uncultured Gammaproteobacteria bacterium
ACGGTGGAGGAATTCAGCACTGACCATATTGAAGGCGATGCCAACATTCCACTGGCCTCCATTGATGTGGAAAAGCTGGCTGCCGAATACGGCAAAGATGCCGAGATCATGTTGTATTGCCGCAGCGGTAACCGCGCAGGTCAAGCCAAAGCCCTGCTGGAGCAGGCCGGTTTTACCCACATTACCAATGCGGGCGGCATCACCGATGTACGTAAACTGCGTGATTTGGCGGACAGCAGCAATTCTCCTGCCCAGTGACACCCGGATTCCGTCTCGGCACTGTTGAAGGCTTTTTCGGCCGCCAATGGAGCTGGCAGGCGCGCAAGCATCACGCAGATTTTTTGGCGCAGCAGGGATTCACTACCTACCTGTATGCGCCAAAGAACGATGTATATCTGCGCAAGCAATGGTTCGAGCCCTATCCCGCCGACACTTTCAATGAGCTGACGGCACTGGCTGCCCATGCAAGTGCACTCGGGCTGGAGTTCGGCGTTGGCCTCAGCCCGTTCGAGCTCTATCGTGACTTTTCAGCGGTGCAGCGCGACAAATTGCTGCGCAAACTCGATCAGCTGAATCAGTTGCAGGCACCGTTACTGGCCGTCCTGTTCGACGACATGCTGGGCGATTTGCCAGGATTGGCCACTACCCAGCTGGCGATCTTTGATTGCATCCGCGCACACAGCAACGCCAGCCATTTCGTGCTGTGTCCTACCTACTATTCGGACGATCCGCTGCTGGTCAAACACTTCGGCCCCCAGCCGGAACGCTACCTGGAGGAGCTCGGCCAGGCATTGCCACAAGAGGTGGATATCTTCTGGACCGGCCCCAAGGTGATCTCGCCTGCATATCCGCGCGATCACCTGCTCTCGGTAGGCGAACGCCTGCGGCGCAAACCTCTGCTATGGGACAACTACCCGGTCAACGACGCCAAGCGACTGACACCGTTCCTGCATCTGCTACCGTTTTCACAGCGGCCTTACTTCAGTCTGGAACCCGTGCTGGAACTTTGCAGCGGGCTGTTGGCCAACCCGATGAATCAGGCGGCACTATCGCAGATATCGCTGGTATCGCTGGCTCAGCTGGCAGGAACCCCACGTTCGACTGCTGCGGCTGGCAATCCGGCAGCGTTGGCATTGTTGTCGGCAGATACTCAACGATTCCAACACGAAGGATTGGATAAATTCGACGACCTGGAGCGCCAGCGTTTTTACCACCGCTACGCTGCGTTGTTACCCGACCCGATGGCCCGGGAAGTGTGCGACTGGCTGCAAGGCGCTTACACCTTCGACCCGGCTTGTCTGACCTGAAATGAAATACGGGGCCGAAGCCCCGTTTTTCTGATTGCTTGATCGAGCAACCGCAGCTTAGAAGCTGTAGTTGACGCTCAACTGATAACGACGACCTTCAGCATCGTAGGCATCGCTTACAGATTGCGAACCACCGCGTGAGCTGAAGCTCGGGATGACAGGCGGATTGCGGTTGAACAGGTTCTGGATAGCGAACGTCACACCCCACGAAGCGCCATTGCTGGTTTCGCCGTTATACGCCAGCTGGCTGTTGACCCAGGCGTTGGAAGCGATGTCAGCATCGTCGAAATCAACGCCACTGACGGCCAACACGCCGCCGCCACCGATTCGGGCCAACTGCACGGAGTCAATCCAACGGGTCTGCATCTGCAGGCTCCAGTTGCCAAGTCCGTACGTACCCGTGATGGTGGTGGTATTGGCAGGGGTACCCTGACCACCGGTAGAGTTAACGCTGGCTGCCGTAGCAGTCGCCTGGTTCGAGCGCTCAATGATGTGGCCGTAGAGGGCACGCAACGAGAAACTTTCGCTCTGGCTGCCGAAGAAGTCCGGCTCGAAGCGATAGGACACTTCGGTATCGACCCCTTCAACATACTGGGTAGCAATGTTGAAGAACGGGTTGAATACACGGCCGA
>CAISOD010000210.1 GCA_903887045.1 uncultured Gammaproteobacteria bacterium
ACTCCGTAAGCACCTGCAAATCGGCCACAGGCAGGCTGTGCAGTTGGCGGCCAAACTGCAGCGCTTTCCACCAGTCACCCCAGCCGCCACCGGCATTGGGCGGTGTTTGCAGCACCAGGTCGCGCAATACCGCAGCCGCCCCCTCAAGCATTGCTTCGTAAGCCGGCAGGCGTTCGGCATCGCGCAGCGAAAGTGCGGCAATTGCCAACTGGCGGTTGGCGGTACCGTGCGGCATGACCAGTCCACCGCCGCTTGGGGTGGGCCAGAAATTGGCCACCGGGCGTTCAACGATCTGTAGCCCATGCTGCGCCAGTTGCAGATCGGCAATGACCTTGGGATGCAGCAGACTCACCGCATACGACGCCACCGAGTTGTGGAAACCCGGATGGAACTCCTCCGTCAGCGCGGCACCGCCCACCACCGGGTTCTGTTCCAGCACCACGACGCGCAAGCCGGCACGCGCCAGATAGGCGGCGCACACCAGGCCGTTGTGACCACCGCCGAGAATGGCAACGTCGTAGATTCCAGTCATGCTGTATTGCTGCCGTAAGTTGAATAGTGGCGGCATTCTAGAGGATGTCTGGCAGCTGGCCATCCAGCACCAGCCGCACTAGCATCAACGACGACCCAACGACGTTCCGCCACCACTGGAGTATCACCCCGATGATCCGCACCCAACTGCTGATTCCCGCCGCCGATGGCAACGACCAGTGGCTGCAAGGTGGCGTCGAGCTGGTGCAGCAGTGGCGACAGTCAGCTGGCGCTTTTATCTGGATTGATCTGGAAGCCGAGCCGGAGGAAAAAGAACGCAATTTCCTGCTGGACATGGACTGCCACCCACTGGCGATTGATGACCTGCAGCGTTTTCGCCATCCGCCGAAGACCGAAAACTTTGCCAGCTACACGCTGCTGCTTTACCGCGACATCATCGCGTTCAATCCCGATCTGACCATCACACAGATGACACTGGCGCTGTTTGCCGGCGATCGCTGTCTGATCAGCTGCCACGAGAAAGCCAGCCAGGCCATCAATCATTACTGGTCGTCGGCCCGCAGCGAACATCTGCTGATAAGCCCCGGTTTGCTGGCGGCCCGCATCATGCGGTTTTCGGTAACGCATTATCTCGATGCGATGCTGCTGTTCGAAAGCCGCTTGGCCGATCTCGAAGACGCCATGCAGGAAAGTCCCAATGATGCGCTGATGCGTGATCTGATTGCGTCGCAGTCGCGCCTGCGCAAACTCAAACGCATCTTCAGTTACCACGAGCGGCTGATACAGACACTGCGGCTGGAAATTCCGCAGCGGCTGATTGATGAAGAAGGCGATATCGAACACGCGCTGCAGGATTTGTACGAACGCTGCGAGCGACTGCATGGCCTGTGCACCATGTACTACGACATCTGCGGCGACTTGATCAACGGCTACCTGTCGCTGACCTCGCACTCACTGAGCAACACCATTCGCGATCTCACCGTGCTGACGGCGCTGTTCATGCCGCCAACCCTGATCGTGGGCGTCTACGGCATGAATTTCGACAACATGCCGGAGCTGCACTGGCACTACGGCTACTTCATCGTACTCGGCGCAATGCTGGTGCTCGGTGGTGCGTCGGGGCTGTGGGCCTATCGCAAGTGGATGCGGTAACGCACCATTACCTGACCCTATTCGGTTGGCAGGAAGGCAGCGCCCGTTGGCCCCATGCCTCCTTCCTGGTACATCGCAGCGCCGTCTTTCGCCCACACGTAGTGCGGCACGCCGGCAGGCGCTACGTACACGGCCCCAGTCGGCACTGCAACCACAGCGGCTTCATCAAATTTTTCGCCGAAGCCAACGTAAATGGTGCCTTCCAGCACAACGCTGATACGTTCATCGGGATGGGTATGGGGCATGATCTTCGCGCCGGCCGGCATACGCACGCGCTGCTGGTAAAGGGCAGCCTTGTCGGCCGCACCCACCACCATGGCCGACTGGGCGGCACCGTTGGCGCCACCGCTCCACTGGATCTGGTCGGGCAGGATGGGTGCAGGTTTGGCCGGCTGCGCCGCTGCCGTGTGGGCCAGCGCAATGGCAAAACCCAGCGTAATCAGGTTTTTCATCTTGTTGTTGTCCCCTCTTTGTATTCGGCTGTGGGCCGTCAAGCATGCAGCCCTGTCCGATTCTGGCTATTGCCACTGCAGGCTGCAACCACAGTCCATTCCAGTAGTGGACAATCCAACCCGCCCCCCTACAATCCTTTGATAACAACTATTCAGTAGCCGCCATGCCGCAACCCAATATCCTGCTTGAATACAACCGGCTCCAGAAGGAAGTGGCCGAACTTGCCACGCCTACTGAGCAGGTGCGCAAGATCGTGGATTCGGTGTCCGAGATCATCGGCACCGACGTGTGCACGCTGTACATGAAGGACCAGCACGAAGACATGGTGCTGATGGCGTCGCACGGTCTGGTCGAAACCGGCCCGGTCAGCATTCCATCCGGCCGCGGTCTGGTCGGCCTGATTGCGCAGGACCGCCACGCGATCAATATCGCCAAGGCCAGTGAACACCCGGACTTTTTCTATGTGGAAGGCACCGCCGAGGAACGCTTCCAGAGTTTCTGCGGCGTGCCACTGGTGCATTACGCCAAGGTAATCGGTGTATTGGTGGTGCAGCGGGTCGATCCGGTGGCGCTGTCACCTGAAAGCGAGGCGCTGCTGATCACGCTGTGTTCGCAGCTGGCCCACATCGTGGCCGACATGCCAGTGACCTTGCAGGGTGCCCACATCAACACCTATGTGCGTGGCGTCAGCGGCAGTTCGGGCATCGGCATCGGCTTCGGCGTGCTGTGCGACCACGGCGATCTGTTCAGTGTGGCCGACGAACCCTGCAACGACATTGAGGGCGCACTGGCCAACTGGCATTCCCTGCTAAAACAGGTGAAGGGCGAAATAGAAGCCGAGGAAAGTGCGCTGCGGGCGCAACTGTCAGCACAGGAATCCAGCATCTTCCACACCTACTCGTCGCTGTTGGCCGACCAGGCGCTGTTGCAGAAAGTCGAAACCGAAATCCGCACCGGCAATTGGCTGCCCGGCGCACTCCGCAAAACCATCCAGTATTTCGCCGATCTCTTCCTCGACATGGAAGATCCTTACCTGCGTGCCCGCCACGAAGACATCCACCACCTCGGCAACAAGCTCTACGCCAGCCTGCAAGGCAACAACACCTTGGCCGAACACATCAGCAACATCCAGCAGGTCGTGCTGATCGGCGACCAGATCAGCATCTCCGATATTGCGTCGGTGCCTTCCGACCGCCTCGTCGGCATCATTTGTTTCGAAGGTTCCAGCATGTCGCACACTGCGGTACTCGCCAACGCGCTCGGCATACCGGCGGTGATGGGCCTTGGCTTATTGAAGAACCTGCGCAATCGCGAGCGCTTCATCGTCGATGGCAACAGCGGCCAGATCGTGCGGTACCCGAATGACAGGCTGTGCAACGAATTCCAGCAGTTGATCGACGAAGAAAAGCAATTGCAGAATAAACTGCTCAGTTTGCGCGACGAACCGGCGGTGACAATCGACGGCACTGCGATACGCATGTTGAACAACTCGGGCCTGCTGGCCGACTTGACGCCGGGACTCAAGTACGGCGCGCAAGGCATCGGCCTTTATCGCACCGAGATTCCGTTCATGGTGCGGCAGAGCTTTCCGTCGGAACAGGAACAAGTAGAGGTGTACAGCGAGGTGTTCCGCATCTATGCCGGCATGCCGGTGTACATGCGTACACTCGATGTCGGTGGCGACAAGCAACTGCCGTATTTTCCCATCCTTGACGAAGAAAATCCTGCGCTCGGCTGGCGCGGCATCCGCTTCACCATCGACAACATCCAGCTGTTGATGACCCAGGTACGCGCCATGCTGCAGGCAGCCGGCACCACCGGTGACCTCCACATCCTGCTGCCGATGGTGAGTGCGACGGAAGAGTTGAACGTATTCAACGAACTGCTCGGCGAAGCGTTGCGCCAGTTGCAGCATGAGGGCATTGCGGTGAAGCGCCCGCGGGTTGGTGTGATGGTGGAAGTACCGGCAGCAATCTCGCAATTACAGTTCTGGCGCAACCGCATCGACTTTGTATCGATTGGCTCCAATGACCTTACGCAATACCTGCTGGCGCTCGACCGCAACAATTCCCGTGTAGCCAGCCGCTATGACCCGCTGCATCCTGCAGTGATCCACGAATTGAATCGTGTCGTGCGTATCGCCCGCGAAGGCGATCTGGCGCTGAGTCTGTGCGGGGAGATGGCATCTGATCCACTGGCGGTGATTCTGCTGCTTGGCATGGGTATCACTACGCTATCGATGAGTGCCACGAAGTTGCCGCGAATCAAATACCTGATCCGCCGACTGCCGCTGAGGCGGGCCGAGCTCGTGCTGCAGCAGTGCCTTGAACTCGACAACAGCCAGGATATCCGTGCGCTGTTACGCAGCACAATCCTCTCACTTAATCTCGGCGAACTGATCAAATAACCAGGGAAATACCCAGGCGTCGATCAGAAAGCGCCTGATCCACGGAAACAGCACTACCGTGATGGCGGCTGCCTGCATGATCTGGCGGTCGAGATGCATACCGAGCAGCGCGACATCGGGCACGCTGATCAACGTTGCCAGAATGGCGACTGCAAGCAATGGAATGAGCCCACGGAAAATCAGCAGGGTAGTCAGCGCCAGCGCGAGCCCGATCGTACTGCCAGCACTGCCTCGAGCAACACATTGGCTGCGTTTTTTTTCACTACATAGCCGTTCGCACCGGCTTCCAGTGCCTGCTCGAGAAGGCAATGCCATCATGCATCGTAAACACGAGAATCTTCAACGAGGGGTTCTTGGTCTTGATGCGGCGTATGCCCTCGAGTCCACCCATACCCGGCTTCGACATGTCCATGATGATGACGTCGGGACTGTTGGTGTTGCAGAACTGGTTGATGGCTTCGCCGCTGTCGAGTTCTGCCACCACTTTCAGGCGCGGACTGCTCTGCAACAACAGTTTTGGGAGGCAAGCAGGATAGCCGCCTGTAGCTCAGCCTGGATCTTGCGACGAGATTCCTGCCCGGTTCGCGCTATTGCTACCAGTATCCCGGCCACGAACATGGCCAGGGTAAGCAGCGCAACGCGAGCGCGCAAACTCACAAGCGGGCACGCTCCACAATACCCATGATGCGATACAACATCATGGCGGCAGCGTTGTCGTGGAAGCTGTTGCCGATTGATGGATTGAACTCGGTTAAATCCATACCGATGATGTCAGTCTGTTGTGCAATCGACTCGATGATCGCCAACACCTGCCACCAGCCGAGACCGCCCGGCACTGCAGTGGCCGACGGGAATACCGATGGATCAAAGCCGTCAACATCAATGCAGAGGAAGACTTTCTCCGGGAACTCACCCGGCAATTCGATTTTGTGCACGTTGCGCGACACCAGCCAGTCAGCATCATAGAACTTGACGGAGTTGACTCGACGGGCATCCGTTTCTTCTTTCGACAACGAGCGCACACCGAGCTGGAACAATGGCACATCCTCATCGACGATACGCTTCATCACGCAGGCTTCACTCCACTGTTCGCCATTGTCGGTGTCTTTCAGGTCAGCTTGCGCATCAATCTGTATTACACCGAAATCTTCCATGCCGGCATCCAGCAACCCTTTCACCATCGCATAGCTGACCAGACCGTCGCCACCGAGGCCGACCGGAAACTTGTCCAGTTTGATGATATTGCTGACCTCCGCGCTGATCCTTTGCAGCACTTTTTCCATCGGACCTTTGCAATCGACAGCGGCGTGAGTGTGGATACCGTGGCGGGACGGATTACTGCGGCCGTCCCAGGTTTCCAGCTGCTGCGAGGCGTGCAGTATGGCCTCTGGCGCAGACGCCATCGCGCTCTGCTTGAAGCGTTCGCCGACCAGCGGCACTGGTAGCACATGAAAGAAGGCGTCAGCCGGTTTGACTGGCTTCAGCACGCCGCCGAGAAAGGCGGCAGCGGAAGGCTGCGCTTTGGATTTGGGGGTGGACATTACTTGTATATCCTCGAGTCAGGACAAGCGATCACGGAAGTCTTGATAACCGAATTCGCGCACGATGCGCAAGTCGTCAGTCGAGGAATTCCAGATGGCAAGGGCAGGCAGGCGTACTCCGTTGAATGTAGTGGTTTTTACCATGGTGTAATGCGCCATGTCGTCGAACATCATCCGCTGACCCACTTGCAGCGGCGTATCGAAACTATAGTCACCCATGACGTCACCCGCAAGGCAACTGAGCCCGCCGAGTCGATAACTGTATTTTTTTTCGCGCTGCCCGCCCGAACCGAAGATATGCGCGCGGTAAGGCATCTCCAGCGTATCCGGCATATGGCAGGTGGCAGAGGTGTCAAGCACCGCAATCGGCATTTCGTTTTCGAGTGTATCGAGCACTTCGCTTACCAGCACGCCGGAGCGGATCGCAATCGCCTCACCCGGCTCCAGATAGACTTGTACGCCGTACTTACGGCTGAATTCGCGCACTCGCTTGATGAGGCCGTCGACATCGTAATCCGGATGGCTGATATGGTGGCCGCCGCCAAAATTGACCCACTTGAGCGTGTGCAGCAGGTCGCCACACCGGGCTTCGACAGCATCCAGCGTGCGTGCTAGCGGCGCAAAGCCCTGCTCACACAGGGTATGGAAGTGCAACCCGCTGATGCCCGTCAGATCTGCTCCCTTCAATTGCGCAATGGGCGTGCCGAGGCGAGAACCGGGGGCGCAAGGGTCGTACATCGCGACCTTGCCTTCGGAATGGCGGGGGTTTATGCGCAGCCCGAAGTCGAGCTCTGGCCGCTGCGCCTTCGCAGCCTGGATCATCGGCTGGAACCGCTGCCACTGTGTCAGGGTGTTGAACACGACGTGATCGGCAATCTGCAGTACGCCGGCAAGATCAGCTGGCGTGAAGGCAGCGGAGTAGACATGCACTTCCTTGCCGTACTCTTCGCGCCCCAGTTTTGCTTCCAACAAACCACTGGCACAGGTTCCGCTCAGGTGGCGCATGATCAGCGGCGCCAGGCTGAACATCGAAAAAGCCTTCAGCGCCAGCAGTACCTTGGCACCGCTTTCCTGCTGCACACGCGACAGCACTTTCAGGTTACGTTCGATCGCTACCTCGTCAACGACAAAGCAGGGCGACGGTACACGCGACGGATCGAAGCGGAGAAAGGTGTCGGCGGCGACAGCAGGATCAGACAAGGTTGAAACCCGGCTCTTCAATGACAGTCCACGGCAGGCCATGCAGGTTCATGTCGGCCATGAATGGATCGGGATCCATTTGCTCCATGTTCCACACACCTGCTGCCTTCCATTTGCCTTCCAGCATCATCTTGGCGCCGATCATCGCCGGCACGCCGGTGGTGTACGAAATCGCCTGCGACAACACTTCCCGGTAGCACTCCTGGTGATCACAGATGTTGTAGACCACGACCTTGCGTTGTTTGCCGTCCTTAAGGCCGGTGACATGACATCCAATCCACGTCTTGCCCTTCGTGCGCGGGCCCAGCGAGGCTGGATCCGGCAGCAGTGCTTTGAGGAACTGGATCGGCACGATCTGCTGGCCCTGGAATTCAACAGGATCAATGCGGGTCATGCCGACATTGCCGAGCACTTCCAGATGCTTGAGATAACTCTCGCCGAAGCTCATCCAGAACTGCGCTTTTTTCAGCGTGGGAAAATGCTTGACCAGCGACTCCAGCTCTTCGTGATAGAGGCGATAGAGGTTGTAGGTGCCCACGCCTTCAGTACAGGTAAACGACTGTTTCAGCGACATCGGAGGCGTGGTGATGAACTCACCGCCTTCCCAGTGGCGACAATCGGCGGTTACTTCACGGATATTGATCTCGGGATTGAAGTTGGTGGCGAATGGATAGCCATGGCTGCCGCCGTTGACGTCGATTATGTCGAGCTGCTGGATTTCATCGAAGTAGTGTTTCTTCAGGTAGGCGGTGAATACGTTGGTGGCACCGGGATCAAAACCCGATCCGAGCAAGGCCATCAATCCTGCCTTCTGGAATTTCTCCTGATAGGCCCACTGCCACTTGTATTCGAATTTGGCAGTATCAAGCGGCTCGTAATTGGCAGTGTCCAGGTAGTTGACGCCGGTTTCAAGACAGGCGTCCATGATGGTGAGGTCCTGGTACGGCAGTGCAACGTTGATGACCAGCTCTGGTTGGATCTTGCGGATCAACGCTGCCAATTCAGGCACATTGTCGGCATTGACCTGGGCCGTCTTGATGCTGCGACCCTGCTTTTCTTCAATCTGTTTGGCGATCAGTTTGCACTTGGATTCGGTGCGGCTTGCCAGTGTGATGTCACTGAATACAGAGGCCACCTGCGCGCACTTGTGCGCCACCACGCCACCGACACCACCTGCGCCAATAATCAATACTTTTGCCATGACATCATCCCCGATCTGCTGCTGGTACGTACGGGCGCGGCATGCCGTGCCCCTGCATTAATCTTCTTTCTCGAAATACGTATAACCATTCAGGCTTTCGTTGAACAGCTTGATGATCCACTGACGCTCACGGGCTGTAATACGGCCTTCACGCACAGCGCGCTCGGCCGTGTTGCGATGCTTCTCCTGCATCTCTTTCGGGTAGTACTCCACATAGCTGAGCACATCAGAGATGGTATCGCCCTGGATTTCCTTGACGAAGTCATAGCCGCCGTCGCGGTTGATGCGCACGCTGACGACATTGGTGTCACCGAACAGGTTGTGCAGGTCGCCGAGCGTTTCCTGATAGGCGCCCACAAGGAATACACCAAGGTAATACTCCTCGTTGTTGCGCATTTCATGCAACGGCAACACCTTGACCACTTCTTCTTCGCCTACAAAGCGATCGATCTTGCCATCGCTGTCGCAAGTGATATCGGCGATAACAGCGCGGCGGGTCGGCTCTTCATTGAGGCGATGGATAGGCGCAATCGGGAACAGCTGGTCGATCGCCCAGGTGTCGGGCAGTGACTGGAACAAGCTGAAATTGCCGTAATAGATGTCGGCCAGCGACAGTTTGAGGCCTTCGAGATCAGAGGGTATGCGCCCCATTTTCTCGGTGAGGTCGGCGATCTTGTGCAGTATGTCGAGAAACAGGTTCTCGGCAACCGAGCGTGCGCGCAGATCGAGCTGGCCACGGCGGAACAATTCGCGCGCTTCATTGCGCCAGTAATGGGCGTCGTTGTAGCACTCCTGGACACGGGCTTCACTGAGGTTGCCGTAGATATCGCGCATGCTGGTGATCAGCGGCAGTTCGTCCTTGTGTGGCTCCGGCAGGTTGCTGGCTTCGAACGTAGTGGTATCGACCACGTTGAAGATCAGTATCGACGAATACGCGATGGTGGCGCGGCCCGATTCGGTGATGATGGTGGGATGGGTGACGCCGTATTCGTCAAAGGTCTGCTTCAGCGTGTCGACGATGTCATCGCAGTACTCGCTCAATGAATAGTTGCGGCTCTGGCCGTAGGTCGAGCCCCAGCCGGTGTAGTCAACGGCAAGACCGCCACCAAGATCGATATACTTGAGCGCAGCACCCTCGGTCACCAGATCGGCGTAGTAGCGACACACTTCGGTGATGCCGCTGCGGATGTCCTTGATGTCAGGAATCTGGGAACCGAGATGACAGTGCAGCAGCTGCAGGCAATGGAGCATGTTTTCGGCTTTCAGCGTATCCACCAGCTCAACCAACTGCGAAGTGGTGAGACCGAACACGCTGCGATCACCCGAAGTTGAATTCCAGTGTCCACCAACCGAGGCTGTGGTTTTCACCCGCACGCCGATGATCGGCTCAATGCCTGTGCGGCGACTGCATTCGATGATGTAGGGAATTTCCGATGGAGTCTCGACCACGAACACGCAAGTAAATCCGAGCTTGATGGCTGACAGGCCCAGCTCGATGAATTCCTTGTCTTTGTAGCCGTTGCAAATGATCAGGCTACCGGGCTCATCCATCGTGGACAATGCAACAATGATCTCGGGCTTGCTGCCTACTTCAAAGCCGTGCTTGTAGCGCTTGCCGAAATCAGCAATCTCTTCGACCACCTGGCTCTGCTGGTTGACCTTGATCGGATAGACACCGCGGTATTCGCCTTTGTACCCGTGCGATTCGATTGCATGACGGAACGCCATGTTGAGCCGCTTTATCTGGGCGTCGAGGATGTTTTCAATGCGCAGCAGTACCGGCATCTGCATGTCGCGCTCGAGCATGCCGTTGACGATGTCGATCAGTTCGACGGACGCATTCAATGTCTTGGCGGTTACGTTACCGTTCTTCGATACGCTGAAGTAGTCGTTGCCCCAGCGCTCGAAACCGTAGAGTTCCAGCGACTTGCGGGTGGACCATTCCTGCGCATGTCCGCGAGAAGAGGCGGATTTGGCCTGCGTCGGCTTGGCTTTCTTGCCGGCCTTGGCTGTTTTACCCTTGGCGGCAGCCCGGGGCGATGCAGTTTTTTCAGCGGATTTGTCGGCGGATTTCTTGGCAGCGTTCAATACAGTTTCCTCGGTGGCAACGCGTGGAAGGAATGCCCGGGGGCCCGTAAAGGAGGCGCGATTGTAACGACTTCCTCTCTTAAATCTACCCCGATTTTGTAAATTTTGGCCAAGGATTCCGTGAGTGTTATCAGGGCTTCCAGTCCTTGAATGCCTCGGTGTTGTCCGCATCGAAACCAAGCCGGCCGAGTGCTTGTGCCCAACGTTGGTTCACCAGGTGCGTTACCGGTGCATCGAGACCGACAGCATCCGCAAGATCAGCGGCAATCTGCACATCTTTCGCCATCAGTCCCAGCTTGAAGCCAGTGGCGAATTTGCCATCGATAACATGGTCTTTTATTACCACTTCCGAGATGAACGACTTGCCCGTCGACACATTGAGGATGTCGACCAGCACAGTCGGATCGAGTCCAAAGCGTTCAGCGATCATCACTGCTTCACAGGTGGCCGCAAACGCAGTAGCGCCGAGCAGGTTGTTGAGCGCCTTGCATGCATGCCCGGAACCGCTGCCGCCAGTGACGAACAGCCGATTACCCATCGCCGCCAGCACGGGCCGCGCACGTTCGACCGCCGCACTGTTGTCGCTGCCTATCATGATGGTCAAGGTTGCCGCTTTTGCACGCGGCTCGGCGCCGGAAACCGGCGCATCCAGCAAGATGACACCTTTCCCAGCAAGTTTCGCTGCCAGTTCGCGCGTGCCGGTCGGCTCCGATGAACTCATGTCTATTACGAGCGTGCCGGCTTTCACGTTCAGCAGGAAGGCGGACTTTTGACCAGCCAGCAACACCTCGCTGACGATACGGCCGGTAGGCAACATCGTTACCACAATGTCCTGCGCTGCCATATCGACCAAGGCCATGGTGGCAATTGCGGCCGGATGTTGGCGTACGAAATCGCGCCCCCTGGCTTCGCTCAGATCAAAGACGGTAACTGCAAAGCCGGCTTTCACCAGATTGGCCGCCATTGGCCAGCCCATGGTGCCGATACCAATAAATCCCAGTTTCAACGCAGCATCAGCCATTTCAGTCGAGCCCCAGTCGCTTCAGTACTTCCTTCGCCGCATTGAATCCTTCGACACCGGTCGGAATGCCGGAATACACCGACGTGTGCAGGATGATCTCGCGGATTTCGTCTACCGTTACCCCATTGGCCAACGCACCTTCCACATGACCCTTCAACTGGTTGGGGCGACACAGTGCCGTCAGCGCTGCCAGAGTGATCATGCTGCGGGTTTTGCGATCAAGCCCCGGCCGCTGCCAGATATCACCGAAACACCAGGTAGTGACCATGTCTTCCAGCGGACGGTTGAACGTAGTGGCCTGGTTGACCCGCGGTTCCGCGCCGGCCTCACCCCACATGCTGCGTCGCAGCTCCATGCCGGCTTGGTAGTGTTTGTCGTCAGTCATCCTGCTTTTCTCCTGGATTGGCATGCACGGGGGGATTTTACAGCTCGTTGTGTCGCGTCTCTGGAATCAGCAAAGCCAGTACCATCACGCTGATGCCGATGATTGCCAGCGGATACCAGAGCCCAAAATAGATACTGCCATTGGCCGCCACCATGGCGAAAGCAATCGCTGGCAGAAAACCGCCGAACCAGCCGGAGCCAATGTGATAGGGCAGTGACAAGGCACTGTAACGAATGCGGGTAGGGAAGAGTTCGAGCGCCATGATCGGTGTCAGTGAGTAAACCAGTGTCGACAGCACCACCAGCAAGAACATAAGCGCACCCAGACTCACGACATTGACTGCTGAGGGTTCAACATTGGGTGGGTAACCGGCTTGCTGCAGCGCTTCCATCAGATTGCTGCGGAATATTGCGCGCGCACTCGCCAACTCGCCAGCAGTGAGGCCCGAGCCATCAACACTGGTTATGGTCTTGTCGCCTATGCTGACCAGTGCGCGCGTGCCCGGTGAACCGGCGGCATTTGAATAGCTGATGCCAAGTGTTGTCAGCGTGCTTTTGGCGATGTCGCACGACGACACGAAGGCTGCCTGCCCGACAGGATCGAATTGCAGCGAGCACTCCACGGCGTCTGCCGTAACGACGACCGGCGCCGTCCGTCCGGCAGCTGCCAGTTGCGGCTTCACCACTGCGGTGAAGCCCTGGAAGATCGGCAATATCAGCGCCAGTGACAGCACTGCGCCGGTCAGCGCCATCGGCTTGCGGCCCCAGCGATCAGACAGCCAACTGAACAGCACGTACAACGGCACACTACAGAAGGTGACGACCATCATGATCAATGACATGGTGGCCGGCGGCAGTTTCAACACCTGGGTGATGAAGAACTGGGAGTAGAAATGCGCGGTGTAGAACACCACACCCTGCATCATCATCAGGCCCGACAAAGCCAGTAACACCTGTTTGAGGTTACGCCATGCACCAAACGCTTCATGCAATGGACGTTTGGCTGCCTTGCCTTCATCCAGCATTTTGCGGAACAGCGGCGATTCTTCCAGATTGAGACGTATCCACAGTGAGAACACCAACAGCACAATCGAAATGAGGAATGGAATACGCCAGCCAAAACTGGCAAAAGCCTCTTCGCCCAGCAAGGTGCGGGTGACATAGACAACAAAGAACGACAGGAACAGTGCAAACCCCGCTGCCGCCTGGATGAAACCTGCATACAGCCCGCGTTTACCGGGTGGTGCATGTTCGGCGGTGTACACCGCGGCACCTCCGTATTCACCACCGAAAGCCAAGCCCTGGATCAATCGCAAAACAATCAACAATACCGGTGCCCACATACCGGCGGTGTCATAGGTCGGCAAAAGGCCAATGCTGAAGGTGGCGAACCCCATCAAGGTGATTGTGATGACAAAGGCCTTCTTGCGGCCGTGGCGATCGCCGAACGAACCGAACAGCAACGCGCCAAGCGGACGCACCAGGTAGCCGGCTGCAAAAGTCAGCAATGCAATGATGAACGCCGCAGTCTCGTTGACACCCGCAAAGAAACGGGCCGAGATAATAGGGGCCAGTGAGCCGAACAGTATGAAGTCGTATGCTTCAAAGATG
>CAISOD010000211.1 GCA_903887045.1 uncultured Gammaproteobacteria bacterium
ATTCCAGATCCGGCTTGGCCTTCTTCAATTGTTTGGGCGCTTGGGGAAGTTCACCCTCCAGCAGTTGCACCAACTGCAGCGGCGACTCATTGGCGTGGCCATGCGCCGGATAGAAGACAAAACTGCAGAGATGGTGTTCGTCGTCGGCCACCACGTGCAGATGCTTGTTGATGAAGACCAGCCCGCTGGCTGCACTCAGCCAGTCCTTGTGTTGTGGATGGCTGTTGGGGGGCAGGCGCAGTTCGCGCAACAACTCGGGTTTCAGCATGGATTCCTGATGGGTTATGGTAAAAAGCCGGGGTAATAACCGGACTGCTTGACCCCACTTTACCAGCCTGACCCCGACCGCGGCACGCCAACACATCATGACAACGATGAACCACAATTCTGCTGCCGATCTACAAGCCACCGCCGACCTGCAGTGGATGCAGCGCGCACTGGTCTTGGCCGCGCAGGCGGCCGGGCAGGGCGAAGTGCCGGTGGGCGCCGTGCTGGTACGCAATGGTGAGCTATTGGCGGAAGGCTACAACCAGCCGATCACAACCCACGATCCGACTGCGCATGCTGAAATTGTCGCACTGCGCACTGCCGCAGCCGCAGTAGGCAACTACCGACTGCCGGATACCACGCTGTATGTGACGCTGGAACCCTGCACCATGTGCATCGGGGCCTTGATCCACGCGCGGGTAACCCGACTGGTATTTGCGGCGCGTGAACCGCGCGCTGGTGCGGTGTGCAGCGCGCTGCAGCTGTGTGACCACAGCGGCTACAACCACAAGCTCGCATGGAGTGAGGGGGTGTTGGCTGTCGACAGCAGTGCGTTGCTGACTGCTTTCTTCAAGGCGAGACGTTGATGCCTATTTACTGCCGCAGCTTGAACGTCACCAGCGAGTGGCCCGAGATGATCGCCACATACTGCGTGCCGTCGATGGCGTAGGTGATCGGGCCGTTGACGATCTGGCCGCCCAAACTCGCTTTCCACAACTCCGTGCCGGTGACTGCATCAAGCGCGTAGAAGTAACACTCGCGACCACCGGTGAACAACAGGTCCGTGGCCGTCGTCAGGATGCCGCTGTCGGTGACGTCGTACTGCTTGAAAGTCCACTTGCGTTCACCGGTGTTGGGGTCGAGCGCGACGACGGCACCGTTGCCAACGGCATCGGTCCAGTTGTTGATCGGGGTTTGGCGTCGAAGCCACTGGCCCAGTTCACCTTCACGAAGGGCGTGCCTTGCAGGAAACGGCCGCTGGTGCGATCGAGCACGTAGAAGAAGCCGTCGGGCTACTTTCTGACGCGGCGGCTGCAAATAGTGGCGCGCTACCAACTGGCCGGCAGCAATGACGCCAACGGGCTGATCGCGCAACGCCGCTACGAACGCGAAGCCAATCTGCGCCGTGGCGAGCGCTATCAAGCCGGGTACGCCGGCTTGAACTTCCATCTCGCCGAACATCGGGTGAAACTGATGAGTGGCATCGAATATGCGAGGCTCGACCGTGAACACAGCTGGACTGCTTCAGTGGCGGTGCGCGTGTTTTTCGGCCCGCATTCGCGTGGACCGTTTCCGATGGCGCAGCTGCTGCAGCCGGACGCTGACTGATTGAAGCGGTCCGCTATCTCGCCGCATGCAGCGTCGGCTGCAACCCCAACAACTCTTCCGCGGTGCGATGACGGGAGTCGACCACCGACGGTGTCAGCCAGGCAGCTCCGAACACCATCAGTGTAATCAGCACGATACCGGCGCGTTCACGTCCGGTGACCGACAGCGAGATCGACGTTTGCTGGCGCTTGCCGGTGAACAGCGAGAAATAGGCGCGCAGGATGGCGATGCCATTGAGCATCGCCGCCAGTGCCAGCGTGCCGCTGACCCACAGGCCTTTTTCGTAACTGCCGCTGAACAACAGCTCCATGGGCACGAAGCCGACAGTGCCGGGAAAACCGACGCAGGCGAGGCCGGTGATGAGGAACAACACTGCAAGGCCCGGCACCTGTTCGTAGTGGCCGTGGTATTCGCTGAGCGACATGGCACCGAAGCGGGATTCGAGTGCGCGGATCGAGAAGGCGAGGCCGGTCAGCCCGAGTGCAGCCGACATCCACAGGCACAGCGCTGCGGTAACGCCGTTGGCGGTGTGCAACATGACCGCGAACATCACCAGCGAAGTCTGGCTCAGGCACAGGAAGGCAAAGAAGCGGCTCACCTGGGTTTGCACCAGTGCCAGTCCGCCGCAGTACACCGCAGATACAAGGCAGAGTACGCCGGCGATATCGAGCATCCATGTCGGGATCGTAGTGATCAATACGCGGACGATGACGAGGATTTCCATCAGCGGCAGGACGAACAACAGCGAGGTGCCGTAGGTGGCACTGGTGAACAGCACCGGCATCCAGCTGTGGGCCGGGAAGACTCCGCCGCGCACCATCAGTGCCAGCAGCAGCAGGCCCACGCCGAGCGGCGTGCGCTCTGCCAGCCCGCTCAGCAGCGAGGCACCCAGCAACAGACAAAACACCGACATGTAGACGACAAAAGTACGGCTGCTGCGGCCACGCTCGCGCAGTTCCCACAGCGGCAGCATTACCGTGAGGACCAACAGTGCCAGCAACACGTATTCGTCGTGGCAGCAAAGCGCAAGGGCGCTGAGACCAGCGGCCAGCAGCGAGCGGATGCAGTAGCCGCTCGAGGTGACTGTCTTGGCGGTGCCCAGATGGCTCAACAGATGCACCAGCGCAAACACCGGCAACAGCGGTGCCGCCAGCGTATCGAGTACGAACATTGAGGCTACATCAACGGCGGCAACCGGCAACCACAGCATCGCGGCTACGCTGCCGAACAGGAACAGCGCCAGCGTGCCGAGGCTGATGCGCAGGCTCCACGCTTCGTGCAGCAGCAGACAACCGAGCACGCCGGCAAAGGGCAGTGCCAACAACGATGTCAACAAAAACGAAGGCATCATGGCTGCTTCCTCATGGCGGATACGATTGCCAGTTCATCGGGCTTGGAAGGTGGCGGAGCCTGTTCATCGTCGAGCCACAGCGCCCAGCGTTGCTCCCAGCGGTTGAACGTGTTGAACATGGCCAGCACTGGTTGCGCCACCAGTTTTTCCAGCAAGGCGTCAAGGTAGCCGCGCTCGAGCGCAAAGCGGTAAAGCCGCAGTTGCGCCGGCGCCGGCAGCTTCTGTTCCCACGGCAGTTCTTCGTCACGCGGGCGGGTGCCGATGGCATTTTCCAGCTGGTGATGGTCGTGCAGCATGCTGGGCGCACGCAGGAATTGCAGCGTGCGCAGGCAGGCATGGCCGAGCAGATGCAGCAAGGCGAGATAGCGCAAGCCGAAGCCGATCTCGGCAATGATGATGCCCACCTGCGTCAGCGAGGCGAAGGCGAGGGCACTCTTGATGTCGGTTTGCACGCGGCCGGCCAGATAGGCGAAGCAGGCACTGGCCAGGCCCAGCACCACGACGATGGCCGACAGCCACGGCGCGCTGTCGAGCACCGGGCTGATGCGCAGCAACAGGAACACGCCCAGATGTACCGACAGCGCACCGTAGAAGATCGCGCTCGATGGCGTAGGCCCTTCCATTGCACGCGGCAACCAGCTGGAGAACGGCAAGAGTGCCGATTTGCCGGCAGCAGCAATTACGAACAGCACGCCCAGCACGGCAAAGTGCGGGCCGACTGCGACGTCTTCGTGATCCGGCCAGGCTTCGCCACCGACCAGATGATCGAAGTCGCCGGCGCCGTTGACTTCATGCATCAGGATGGCAGCCAACAGCAGCGCAACGTCGCAGGTGCGGTAGATGATCCACACGCGCAGGCCGTTGCGCGGTGGTGAGGGGCGCGAGTGGAAGAAGGCAATCAGCAGCACCGAGGCCAGACCCACCAGTTCCCAACCGGCGAACAGGGTTTCGACCGTGTCCGACAACGCGGCAGTGACCATGCCGAGCAGGAACACCGCATACAACACGAAGAAGCGGCCGTAGCCGCTTTCGCGGTGCAGGTAGCGGGTGGAGAAGCCGGCGATGACCGTACACAGCAGCAAGGTCAGCAACACATACGACAGCGACAGTACGTCCAGCACGAACTCGAACTTGAGGTGGTAGTACGGGGTGATGACCCAGTCGCCGAGTTCGATCGGATGTTGTGCAATGCCTCGCCACAACATCAGGACCGCACATAGCACCGCAGAGGCCAGACTGATGTTGACCGCGATTTGTACCAGCCTGCTGATGCTCACTTCGCTGAGTTTGCGCTGCAACAGGAAGGTAGCGAGAAACACCAGCAACAAGGTCACCGGCATACCAACGATCGTGAGCCCGAGGCCCGTCAGCAGTTGCAGTACGGTCATACAAGTACCCATTGGAACTCGCGGTTCCTGAAAAGAGGGTTCATGAGAAGAGGGTTCATGAGAAAAGGCTTCACGAAGGCAGGGCTGCAGTGATTTCGGCGAATTCCAGCCGGTCACGCCAGCCGCCGTACCACGACAGCGAAGTAGCGGCCACCGGCAGTGGATCGGCATCGCTGTGATAGGGCACGAATGCACCCTGCTGGTACAGCGACAGCGCACCGGTGTCGGGATGCTGCAACGCCACTTGC
>CAISOD010000212.1 GCA_903887045.1 uncultured Gammaproteobacteria bacterium
GGGTCCCAGGAGCGTGCAGATGTAACCGGCACCGTAACTGCCAACTACAATCTTGGTGATTTCGGTTTCCGTCTGCAGGCCAACTATTACGGTGACACACTGAACGAAAACAGGACTGCTGGAGTGAATGGCAACATTGCCTGGATCGAAGGTGTTGATATCGACAACACCCATATCGCCTCACAGACCGTTACCAACTTTGCCTTGTCGTACGGCAAGGTCACTGCGAATGGCGGTAACTGGCGCACCACGTTCAACATCACCAACCTGTTTGATCGTGATCCGCCAATCATTGCCAGTGCCGGCGGCCAGGTCTTGAGCAACAGCCACGACCAGTTCGGTCGGCGCTATCAGCTCAGTCTCAACATGAATTTTTGATCTGCTTTGATTGCAGACCGGAAATCGAGGCGGTAGCGGAGGGGAAGGCAGCAATGTCTTCCCTTTTTCTTTTCCTTCAGCAGCTTGTTGCTTCTGGGTAGCCGGTACGCAGCTAAAGCGCCGCCGGTGGAATCGCCTGCAGTAGCTTCGGCAGTTGCGCTTCGAACCCCGCAAATGCCTGCTCCAATCGCCATTGCTCTTTCGCCTTTGCGCTGGTGGTCAGCAAGGTGGTGCACGCGGGTGATGGCTTTTTCGGCAGGCCCTTGCAGATATCAGTCAGCTGCATGCCGCTGGCATCCCACAGGCTTTCGCCTTCGATGAACGAATAGGTCAGGCTGTCGCGCGAGATCTGGCGCAGGTCGGTGTATTGCAGTCCGTGTTCGGTAACGGCACGCAGGTATTCATTGGTGAGATCGTTGCGGGAAACCCCGGAATCATCTGTGGACAGCACTACCGGCACGCCAGCGGCGCGGTACAGCGTCAACGGATGTTCGGCACCAAGCACGCCAAGGATCACATCGTTGCTGGTAAGGTTTATTTCAACCGCGATGTGTTCACGCGCCATGCGTGCAAGCAATTCAGTCGCGCCGTCTTCATGCGCAATATCAACGCCATGACCAATGCGCAATGCACCAGCCACTTCCACGGCTTCACGGATGTGGAAACGCAGATCACGCGGTGGCGTCAGACCGAGCGCCAGCTCACCGGCATGCAGTGTCAGTTTCACCTGCGGATAGTGTTGTTTGAAAAAAGCGAACATGCGCATGTGCAAACTGTAATCGCGCAGTGAAACCGGACCATCTTCCGGCTGCGCAATGTTGACGCCGACAAAACGCGGATCAGCGTTCACTACCGCAAAGCTCCAGGCCATGCGGCCGAATACCTGCTCAGGGCTGGCTTCACGACTTACCGTCATCAGCAAGCGCAGCGTTACGTCGCAGCCGACACCAGGTGTCATGCTGTCGCAGTTGTTGATGGCAGCAGCTCCTTGCAGCATCCGGTCAGTGGCGGCACTGGCGTCGGCGAGTACCGCATTCAGCTGTGGTACCAGCCGGTCGAAACGGCCCTGCATGTCGGCCTCATTCCAGGCTTCTTTGACATACAACGCGTTGAGATCGGTGGTGACACTCGGGCCCATCATCAATTCAAGATAATGGTTGTTGTCATAGCCTGCCTGTTCGAGCGATATCGCCAGTACCCGCGCATTCTCACCGCTGGTGCCGAAGCCGAATCGTCCAAAACTGCGAAAGAAGCGCTCGTGGCCGGATTCGGTCGGTTCGCGCACGTTGAGCTTTTGTCCCCGGGTCGACATGCCGTCGATGGCATCGTTGTAGAGGGTGACATCACGCGTTTCCAGACCGCGCACCGGTACGCTGGTGCCGTCGATACAGGGAGGTGCAGCCAAGGTCATCGTCGCCAGCAGGAGGCAGCCGTCTTTGGCAGCCGCCATCGCCAGGATGTCCTCGACAAAAATGCCGCCGGAACCGTGGTTGTGCAGATCAGCGCCTTTCGGCAGTTGCCGCAAGAGCATGCGCAACATCGCCTGCGAACGCCCGGCCTCGGTGAACATGGTATTCAGCCGGGTGTCAGCGCGGGTCTGCGCCACGGTCACGGTGGTGGTCGCCAGCAAGGACA
>CAISOD010000213.1 GCA_903887045.1 uncultured Gammaproteobacteria bacterium
CAGATGGTGGTGTTGCATGTATTCATCAAGAAGTCGCAGCAAACGCCAAAAAATGAACTTGCCCTGGCAATCAATAGACTACGTACACTCAAAAGGCATGACCATGAAGAGTAAGCACATTGGCTCCGATCTGGACGAGTTGCTAGATGAAGATGGCGTGCGCGAGGAAGTGGTAGCCGCTGCCATCAAGCGCGTGCTGGCCTGGCAACTGGCCAAGGCCATGGAAAAGAAGCAAATCAGCAAAACCGATATGGCAGCCCGCATGAATACCAGCCGGGCGGCCATCAACAGGCTGCTGGATGCATCTGACACCAGCGTTACATTGGCTACGTTAGCGCGCGCCAGTGTGGCTGTGGGAGTGCCGCTGAAAGTACGGTTTGGGAAAAGTGCTGTTAAAGCGTGATCCCGATCCGTCGGTGTAACGTCCCACAGTTTCGGAATCAAGAATTGTGACACCTGTTTCCCTTGCCGATCTCGATCAACGCCTGCACGCCCTCAAGGCCCTGCCGGTTCACCGGGGGCGGCTGCTGCGCGCGTGGTTGAACGGCAAGCCGCTCGGCGCAGGGCCACGCCATCAGCAGCAGGAAAACTTTCTGCCGCTGTCGATACGCAATGACTTGCCTGCACTCAGTGAAGCGCTGGACGCCGTGGCACAGATTCATTCCCAACATCCCGCTGCCGATGGCTCGGTTCGGCTGCTGGTCAGGCTTGCCGACGGGCAGCTGATCGAAAGCGTGCTGCTGCCGCGCGACGCGCTCTGCGTGTCCACTCAGGTCGGGTGCGCTGTCGGTTGCCGCTTCTGCATGACGGGCAAAAGTGGCCTGATTCGCCAGGTGAGCAGTCTGGAGATTGTGGCGCAGGTGGTTCTCGCGCGCCGCATTCGCCCGGTGAAGAAGGTGGTGTTCATGGGCATGGGCGAGCCGGCGCACAATCTCGACAATGTGCTTGAGGCCATCAATCTGCTGGGCACCGAAGGCGGCATCGGCCACAAGAGCCTGGTGTTTTCCACCGTTGGCGACCGCCGTGTGTTCGACCTGCTACCGCAGCAACGCGTGCGGCCGGCGCTGGCCTTGTCGCTGCACACCACCAAGGCCGAACTGCGCGAACACCTGCTGCCGCGCGCGCCCAAAATTGCGCCGGAGGAACTGATGGCACTGGGCGAGGCGTACGCCCGCAAGACCGGCTATCCGATCCAGTACCAATGGACGCTTCTCAAAGGCATCAACGATGGGCAGGACGAACTGGATGCGATCCTGCGCCTGTTCAAAGGCAAGTACGCGCTGCTCAACGTCATCCCTTTCAACAGTCTGGAGGGTGCGGGCCTGACCCCCGGCAACGGCGTGAGCTACGAGCGCCCTGATAACGAACGCATCGCTGAGATTATCGAGTACCTGCGCAGCGGTTATGTGCTCACCAAAGTGCGCAATAGCGCCGGTCAGGACGTGGATGCCGGCTGTGGGCAGTTGCGGGCGCGTGCTGAGGGTATTGCAAACAGCGTACTTTGAGGGTAGGGCCTGGAACTGGGTGTCACACTGACACCTAATTCCATTGCACCGGCGTTGCCTTGCTGGGTTCGTCTGGACTACGCACTCTTGGCAACCAGCGAAGGAGTAGTGCATACAGCAGGTCAGGCTTCACCGGCTTTGCGATGTGGTCATTCATGCCGGCGTCGCTGCAGGTTTCCTTGTCCTTCGAAAAAGCGTTCGCTGTCATCGCCAATATGGGAAGGTTCTCCTTCCCCCGGATTTTCCGGATTTGCCCGGTTGCCTCGATGCCATCCATGATCGGCATTCGCATGTCCATGAGTATCAACTCGTACTCTTTCTGACTCACCATGAAGACAGCGTCTTTGCCGTTATGGGCCAAATCAACCTCCATTCCGACTCTGTGCAGCAGCTCAAGCGCAATCAACTGATTCATGAGGTCATCCTCCACAAGCAGCACTGAGCCACCGCCGCGCGCGCGAAGTTCAAGCTCTGCATCATCGGGTGGTCTGCTTGTCTGGTGTGGGTGCTTGCCGGAAAGCGCTGAGTGCACGGGGGGCACTACTGATCCAAAGGGTACTTCAATCCAGAAAGTGCTGCCTGCGCCGAGCTTGCTAGTGACACCGATAGCGCCGTGCATCATCTTCATGATGCTTTGACTGATCGAGAGGCCAAGCCCGGTTCCACCATACTGTCGGGTCGTTGAACGGTCTGCCTGCTCAAAGGGCCTGAACAGTTTTTCCTGCTGAGCCTCAGTCATTCCGATACCGGTATCCGCAATCTCAAATCGAATATTCATCGCGCTATCTGAAGCACTTGCCACCAAGCCCCGGATGGTAATGGTTCCTGCTTCAGTGAATTTGACTGCATTGCTCAAGAGATTGAGCAAGACCTGTTTCAGACGCATAGCATCCCCGCGCAGTGCAGCAGGCAATCGGTGCATATCGACAACAAGTTCCAACTTTTTGTCTACAATTTTTTCCCGGAGCAGTTCGCATACGCTTTCCACAGCTTCTACAGGTTCAAACTCGGAACACTCCAGCTCCATTTTTCCCGCTTCAATTTTTGAAAAATCAAGAATGTCGTTGATGA
>CAISOD010000214.1 GCA_903887045.1 uncultured Gammaproteobacteria bacterium
GGCTTCTTCGACCACGCCAACACCTTCGACAGCTACAAGCTCACCGACGGTCGCGAAATGAAAACCGTGCTGAAGTGGCCCAACTCAATCTCGCTGCTGGAAGCCTTCAAGATCCGCAGCGGCGAAATCTCGCGCGTCGAAGCAGTATTCACCTATGTCCCCTACTTCATGCCGTCGCCGTTTGCCACCTCCAACGTCGACTACCAGACCCGCTGAACCAGGAGCCCATGATGATGAAGAGCAAATCAAGACTGGCTGCACTGTGTTGTTCACTGGCTTGGCTTTCAGCTGGCATCCACGCGCAAACGCCAGTGTGTGACAACAACTGCCTGAACGCTATCGCGACCCAGTACCTGCTCGACGTGGCCAAGCAGGATTCATCACAACTGCCGTGGGCAGACCAGGTCCGCTACACCGAAAACAATGTCGGCATGATGATCGGTGATGGCTTCTGGGGCGCTGATCCCGCCATCCTGGGCGAAGGCTTGTTATTGCCTGATGCCAGTACCGGCAATGTCGTCTGGTTCGGCCTTACCACCGAACATGGCCAAGCGGCATATCACGGCCTGCGGCTGAAAGTGTTGAATCGCCAGATCACTGAAGTTGAGAGTTATCTCGGTCGCGAAGGTCAGCCTGAAGTATTTGCCAAGGCAGACGGCTACGTGCGTCACACCAGTTTCGGTGAAGGCGTGCCGGCTGCGGGTCGCCAGAGCCGTGAACAGTTGATCGCGCTGGTGGATGGCTACTTCAACAGCAAGCAGCAAAACAATGGCCAGTTGCAGACCTCATTCACCAACGACTGCGAACAAAAGACCAATGGCATGAGCATTACCAGTGGCGACCACTGGGCCGCCAAAGCAGTCCAGGGCTGTGAAGCCCAATTCAAAGCCGGCGTATTCAAACCGGTCGATCGTATCCGTGCCCGCCGTTATCCAGTGGTGAATGCAGAGACTGGTGTAGTCGTGGCACTGTCCATCGAAGACCATGCTGCCCGCTATGTCGACTACACCATGCTCGATGGCAAACCGCTGGCGGTGCAGGTGGAATATCCAAACTCGCGGGGCAAACTGGATCTGTTCAAGATCGTCGACGGCAAAATCAGCCACATCGACGGGGTATCGGTATTCCTTCCCTACTACATCAACTCGCTCTGGCAACAATAGACACTGATGCCGGCAATGCGGAAGACACTTCGCAACGGAGGGTGTCTGGTTGCCCGGCTCACACGAGTTAAAGCCCAAGCTGTCTTTGTTTCTTCTTCGACAACCCCAGTGCTACCAACCGGTACGACTGCCGCAGGTAGTACTCAAGATCAGCATCCGCCAAACCCGGTTTGTCGAAATGCTGTATCCACTTCATGCCACGCGATGCCAGATACGGCGCCGGCCTCAGCCCCGGTTGTTCGCACAGGATTTCATACGAAAGTGGTGTGGTCTTGAAGGTAATCCCGGAAAAGCTGCGATCAGACCAGCCTGCAGTCGCAAACACCTTGCCGCCGACTTTCCATACATCAGCCCCGCCCCATTGGCAGACATAAGTAGTAGCCGGTAGCGCGGCGCAGAAGCTGTTGAATTGTTTGTGGTTCATGCCACAGGGTGGAACCAGATCGGGAAAGCGGCAGCGCCAGTCCCGATCACGGTCATCAAGCGAGAGAAACGATTACTGTGCAGCTGGCGGCGTGATGGTGGCCGGGTCCCAATGTTCATCGGCTTTGCCGTCGACGAAGCGCCACATATCAAACCACGTGGTACTGTATTTTTGGCCTTTGTTGACCGGGTGGTCGTATTCGCGCGGAAGTACTACGGTGACGTAATCACCATCGGCCAACACGGCCACGATCGGCGTGGTCAGTTTGTCGCAGCTGGCGGTAGGCTGGCGCTTCATCACCTCTGTAAAAAAGGTAATCACACCAGCAAGGCCGGAGGCAGCGTTCGGATTGTGCTGGATGTACTTGTCAGTCAGCCAGTTGCCGGCAGTACTCCATTGGTTGCATTGCAGCAGTTCGCGCATGATGTGCAGCGCTGCCTGTTTGTTTTTGTGTTTGACAGGATCGCTGTCGGTGAACAGTGCTTCGTCGACAGTGCCGACAACGGGATCCTGCGCCAGTACCTGTTGGCCCAGCATGGCACCAAGCAGCGCAATCGAAAGACCTGCAGCCAGTTTCATTTTTTTCATGGTGTTGTTCCTGGTGGAGTAAAGTTGGAAAGAGAGCCGAGTATAGGCCAGTGCCATTCGGCTTTTCCAGCGCCCAACTTATGTGCACCAGGCATGGACAGTCCATAAAAAGCCGGACGCGGAAACCGGCCTGTTGCTACTGCATGTTCCTGAATTCGCGGTGCAGTTTGAACCGGTTTGACGTGACATAGGCTTCGAGCCTTGCCAGCCTTTGTTGCAGCGCCGCGAATTTGCGCGAGCAATACTGGAATTCACGCCGCTGTGAATACTCACCGCGCGGTCTGCTCCGCTCAGTGCGACGCGATTCATTGCGCTGGCCTGCCTCTGGCGTTGCTTCCTGCTGAGTACGTCCCGCATCTGCTGCTTTCGCTTTTGCAGTTTCTTGCTCGCGATGGAACTGCGCAGTCCACGTGTGCGAGCGGCTTTCATTTGAATATTCCGCCAGCGGCCTTTTCTCCAGCACAAGAAGTGCGCCGATGTAGAGCAGTATCGGAAAACCGGTTAGGAAGGTCAGCAACAGAAAGGCCATGCGCACAGCAAACGCATTGATTTCCAGATAGTCGGCAATTCCGGCACACACACCAAACAATTTACCGTCCTGGGAGTTGCGGTACAGCTTCTTGCGATAGTCCACCGAGCGAAAATGTTTTACAGCGTGGTTTTCCATGATCTTGTCCTTGATGCGGCCGGACTTTTCACCAGACTTGTCATCGAGCAAATACCACGCAATGAAATAAAGTGGCACCAGGAACCAGCCCCCAAAAAACATGGTGCCGAGAAATACCAGTCTTACCGTCCAGGCTTCCACTTCGAGGAAGTTTGCCAGGCCAGCGCAGACCCCGAGCCATTTGGCATTCTCCTTGTCGAGTTGCAGCGTGCGATTAGTCCTTGTCATGCTGCTCTCTCCAATCAGGAGCCTCCGCATCAAGAATCGATTCCAGCGTCTTGATGCGGTCGGCCATGCTGTCGGCTATATCGAGCAATTCACGCAATTGCCTCGATTCATCCTCAGTGAAACCAGATGTTTTCCGATCGCGGTACTTGTAGTGCATCACGATCCATACCAGCGGGATGCTGAAGATCATGATCGGGAGAATTAGTTCAGGTTGCATGATAGTGACCTATTTCTTTTCCATTTTGGACTTGAGGGCCGCAAGCTCTGCATCGATCTTGCCTTCCTTTTCCAGCGCCTCGAATTCGGCAGCGATGCCTTTTTTGCCGGCCGTGCTGGCTTCGATTTCGCTCTCCATCGAGTCAATCTTGCGCTCGAAGTGTTCGAAACGGTTCAGCGCGCTGTCAAAGCTGTTGTTGTACAGCGTGGCGTTGACCTGACGGCGGGAATTAGTCGCCGACACGCGCATCATGATCGCCTTCTGGCGGGCCCTGGCGTCGTTCAACTTGGCTTGCAGCTGTTCGATTTCGCTGCTTAGTTTGTTGAGCGATTCGTCGAGCTTGACCATGTCGTCTTTCACCAGCGCAATCACCTCGTTTACCGAGGATTTCTCCAGCAGTGCAGCCTTGGCCAGGTCATCCCTGCCCTTGCTCAACGCCAGTTCGGCCTTGGCTTGCCAATCTTCAGCCTGCTTGGCCAGTTTGTCGGTGCGACGCAGCAGTTCCTTCTTGTCGGCAATGATCTTGGCAGTCGTGCTGCGGACTTCCACCAGGGTTTCTTCCATTTCCTGGATGACCATGCGGATCAGTTTTTCCGGATCCTCGGCTTTATCAAGCAAGGAGTTGATATTCGAGTTGATGATGTCTGACAGTCTTGAAAAGATGCCCATATGGCCTCCTCGTTGGTACGGTTACGGTAACGGTATCCCGGGCCTGGCTCAACGAGCCGAATCCAGGAAGTCCTGTTTGGTGCGCTCGTATTCGGCTTCGCTGATGATGCCTTCGTCACGGGCGCGGTCCAGATCGATCAACTGCTGACCAATCGTGGGTTCGCCGTGGCGGTCGTCGTCCCGATCGCCATGGCCACCGGGTGCAAACACGCAACCGGTCATTGCCAGCGCCATGATGATGATTGCCAGTACCTTGTGTTGCATAAGTTCCTCCTATTGTGCGGGTTGAGACCAGTGGATAGCGGACTTCACTATCGACAGTTTCTTCTAAGCAGGCCATGTGCCAACTCCTTTTGACATCCCATCTTGTTGTTTATAAGGGTATTTTTCAGAAAGGACTCGCAGTTGGGCCACCAGAGCATTCGGAATCTCACCAACATGTGGTAATTTTCGCCGCAGGCATTAAACACCTGTTCGACACGACAAACCGTCGACAAGGATCGCTCCATGAGTCTCTCTGAATCTGCTGATCGCATGATCGGCGAGTCAGCCACTTTCCTGCAGATGCAGGAGCACGTTTCGCGGGTGGCGCCACTCAACAAGCCGGTGCTGATCATCGGTGAGCGTGGGACTGGCAAAGAGCTGGTGGCGGCACGTTTGCACTTCCTGTCGAAACGCTGGCAACAGGAATTCCTCAAGATCAACTGCGCATCTTTCAGCGACAGCCTGCTCGAATCGCAACTGTTCGGCCACGAGGTTGGCGCGTTTACCGGCGCCACCAAACAACAGAAAGGCTATTTCGAGAGGGCAGACAATGGCACGCTGTTCCTCGATGAGCTGGCCACCACCACGCTTACCGTGCAGGAAAAGCTGCTGCGCATCGTAGAGTACGGCGAGATTGAGCGTCTTGGCGGCAACAAGCCGCTGCAGGTGGATGTGCGCATCGTTGCTGCCACCAACATCGACCTGCCACAGCTGGCGGCTGCCGGCAAATTCCGCGAAGACTTGCTGGATCGCTTGGCTTTCGATGTCATTACGTTACCGCCACTGCGCGAGCGGGTTGAAGATATTCCGATTCTTGCGCGCCATTTCGCGATCAACATGATCAAGGAACTCGGCCGCGAATATTTTCCGGGCTTCAACAAGAGTGCTGCCAACGCCCTGCTCGAATACGACTGGCCCGGCAACATCCGCGAATTGAAAAACGTGGTTGAGCGCTGTGTTTACCAGTGCGAAGACCCGGATCAGCCGGTGAAGGAAGTGGTATTCGATCCGTTTGCATCGCCCTATCGGCCGCTGAGTCGTGCCCGCCCGGGCCTGGCGAGAGCGGTGGCGGCAGGCGACAACGCACCCGGCCCGACGACAAGCGCAGGAGAGGAACCAATGATCAGCTCTCTCGGTTTCAAGCAGCAGATACAGGATTACGAAATCCGCATCCTCAACGAGGCCCTGCGGCAATGCCAGTTCAACCAGCGCAAGGCCGCAAAGCTGCTAGACCTCACCTATGACCAATTACGCGGCTACTTGCGCAAATACGACCTGCTCGGCAAGAACAGCGATACTACTGCCGCCGGCGCAGACGAATCCGGTGCGAAATAATCAGCAGTACCGCCACGATCAATGCGACCATCAATGCCAGCACCAGCGGAATCAACGCTCGGATGCCCGCCGTTGGTGAAACGGTGATTACATCCATCAGGAATACGATCAAGGCAGGCGCCATGATGCGCTGATCTTCCAACACATAAGCTGGCGTGAACATCAGTGCCAGCAGGAAGCACTGTAGTAAGTAAGCAACTTCACGCAGCAGGTATTTGTACAAAACACGCCACGCGAGGAAGGCCAGCACGATGCCGGCCATGGTGTAGATGATCCACGCCATACGGTAATCAGCGGCTTCCATGTGTATTCCTCTTCATGACCACGGGACTATGTGATCCTGCCATTCTTCTTCATGCACGAAGTCTTCCGAGATCACCCTGCCGGTTACAGTATTGCTGCTTGCAATCATGGCCTGACGGTTACCGGTAATCAGCGGATGCCAGATCGGCAGTTTCTTGCCATCGTGCAGCAAACGATAGGCGCAGGTGGATGGCATCCAGTGTAGTTGGTCGAGTTCATCCGGTTGCAGTTCAAGACAGGTAGGCACCAGCTTGCGGCGCTTGGGGTAAACGGTGCACTTGCACTTGTCCTGATCGAGATAGCGGCACACGACGCGGGTGTAGTGAATCAGGCCTGTATCTTCGTCTTCCAGCTTGTGGACACAGCATTTGGCACAGCCGTCACACAATGATTCCCATTCGCTTCGGCTCATCTCGCCGAGTTTTTTGGTTTCCCAAAACGGTCGCTCGTCCATATCAGCCCCCAAGTGAAAACCGCGCCGGATTGAAATCGGGCGGAATTTGCAGGTAGTAGCCTTTGTCGGCGAGCGCAGCCAGTACGTCAGTGGCGCGGACACGGGCCAGTTTGCGATCCTCTGTCAGTTGCAGCGTCAACACTTCCGAGGTGGGGCCAAGTTGGGTCAATAGATCAACCGGCACCCGTTCCAGCCCTTCGGCGCGCCGCACGTACACATACAACCCGGCTTCGCGGTTGCTGCGGTACACGGTGCACAGCACAGGGGTTGTTGAGTCGATGGTATTTGTCATGGACGCAACAATTTCAGCAAGGGATGCAGGATGGCTTCGCGCCGCCAACCAGTCAGTTCGTCCGGCAATTCCGTCTCGTCAAGCATCTCACCAGGCTGCAATGCCAACACAGCATACAACAGCGGTGTCAACGCACGCTTGCGGCCGAGTATTTCCTGCGGCAA
>CAISOD010000215.1 GCA_903887045.1 uncultured Gammaproteobacteria bacterium
GCCGCAGCTTCCACACGGTTGTCGCGCACCAGCAGCACTTCGGCCTGATTGCCGCGCACCTTGCGCAGCACCTCGTTGCCGACCACCAGCGAATTGGTGCGGGAGGCGGTGGTGATGGTGGCCGACACTGTCATGCCCTGCCGCAGAAAACCGGCGTCACTCGCGAGCGCCAGATGCACATCCACCGTACCGCGCGATGTGTCGACCGCCGGTGCCAGAAAACTTACGGTGGCCGTGAGTATCTGGTCGGGAAACGCATCAGCCACCACCTGTGCGCTCTGACCCAGCGCCAGCGCACCGAAGCTGCGCTCATCTACCGGCACCAGTATCTCGCGGCTGTTGTCACTGATGATTTCCAGCAGCGTGCGGCCGGGCTGCACCAGATCGCCGGGCTCCACCGCGCGTGACTGCACGGTGCCGTTGACGGTGGCGACGATGCGGGTTTTCGCCAGTGCGGCCTGTGCAGCCACCAGGCGTTCTGTCAGTTGTTGTTCGGTGGTGCCACCCTTGGACACTGCTGCCAGTTGCACCTGCAGACGTTCACGGGCGGCAAGCGCAGCGACTTCATTGCTGCGTGCCTGCTCGATCAGTTCAACCGACACCTGCTGACGCAGGTACAAGGCTTCGCGTCGTGTCAGCTCACTGCCGGCACGTTCATGGGCATTAACAGCTTCGCGCAGTGCTGCTTCCGCTTGCGGGCGCAACGACCCTGCGAGCTCCGCCAATGCGGCTTCGGCTTCGCGCACGCGCGCCTGCTGTTCGTCATCACGCAACTCCAGCAACAGATCGCCGGGTTTGACGACATCGCCTTCACGCACATGACGCGCCTTCAGCACGCCGGTGATTTCGCTGCCGATGCGTGCCAAGGCCTGGCTGCTGACAGTGCCGCTGGCCACCACTTGCTGCTGCAACGCTTGCGCAGTGACTTCGTAGCCGCTTGCCACAGGACCCAGCAATTTGCTGCGGACATACGCCGCGAGCACAACCAGCGCCAGCACTGCAAGGACTACAGTAACGAGTGATCGACCGGAATGACGGGGAAACAATGCTGGCTCCAACAGAAAGTAAAGCGGCGTCGAGCGCCCACAACTGCAAGGCATTCTACGCGGTGCTTGCCTGCTGCACAGTCGGCTCGATCAAGTGAGACCACTTTTACCCACGACAGTCCATCCGGCCTTTGCGTGACTGACGTTAGAATGCCGCTGCAACCCTGCCCCTGAAGGACCGGTGCCATGCCACCAAAAGCCTCATTCACGCTAGCTGTTCTGGCTGCCCTTGTGCTGCTCACTACCGGCACCAGTATCACCAGCGCTGCCGAGCCGCCATCAGCCCAGGCGCTGTGGGCCCGCAATATGGGGCAATCAGGCCTGCGCCGCTTCTACGCTACCGGCGCCGATCTGGGCGAGCTGGTCAACCGCCAGGTGAGCTACCAGACCGCCAACCGGCTGGCCACGGCACGGCTGGCGGCCAATCCCGCCGCCGCCCTTACACCGGCGGCGCTGGCATCGGAGGCTTCTGGCTATGTCGGCCAATATGATTCGCTGATGAAATTGCCGGTTGCGCTGCAGCAACCGCTGTTTCTGCGCACACTGGCACGTACCGCCAAACGACTGGAAAGCGACAAACTGCACAGCAGCAACGACAGGTACGATCTCGGCCTGTTGTATGCACCGAGCCAGAATTCCTATGCAGGACTGGGCATTGCGGTGGAAGCCACCAGTGCCGATCTGAAATATGTCAGCGGCGCCACCGAACTCAATGCGGTTGGCCCACGCTTCGATGCAGGCTTGCGCCTGAATCAGGTATTTGCCCTCGGCATCAGGGCCGAGCAGTTGCAGTTCAGCGGCGACAACGTGGTCACCAGCCGTGGCACCACCGTCAGTCGTGAACTCGATTACCGGCGCCGCTACCTGCAGGTGGAAGCCATCGCCCGCCTGTCGAC
>CAISOD010000216.1 GCA_903887045.1 uncultured Gammaproteobacteria bacterium
ACATAGGTGTGGCGCACACCGCCTTTAGCATTGCCGAATTCATCGGTATCGAACGCTGCCTGTGGTGTCCCTGCATTCTTGACTGCAATGCGTTCTGCCCGCGGCGGTGCTGTTCCGGTGCGCACCCAGTTGTCGAGATTGGCCAACGCGCCGTTGATCACGTAACGCTTCGCCTGGTAGTCGAGCAGATTGATATCGGGGGTGCAGGTGTAGTTGTAGGGCCATTTGCCCACCGTCACTGGCTGGCCGGCTTTGATCTGGTCTTCCACCACCGGAATGTGCTGGAAATAGATGCGATCCATGCGCGGCGCACCCGGCACTTCGTACAAGCGGAAACGGTCGTCGGCAGCGTCGCTGTCTTCACGACGAGTGGCCAACACTCCCAGCACCTCTCCCTGCGGCACGATACGAATCACCGGCACGTTGACCTTGCTGATGATCAGGCGCGGATCGCCCGCTGGCAGTGGGGCACCACAGCGAGTGAGCTTGGTTGGCACATCCGAACTTGGCAGCAGGTAAGCGTCGTACACCGGTTTGCCATCAGCCAGTGTGGTGCTGTTGTGGAAGGTATTGGCATAGGTGGCGGCATGGCCGTGATGCCCTGCCATATACACATATTCCACATCCAACCCGTGCAGCGGCGTGGTGGCGGCTCCGCTTTTCAGCAAGGCACCGAGCTGGCTCAGCATGTCCCAGTGCAGCCCCTCCTCCGTCGGTGAGGTGCTGTTCTGCGGGCCACAGGTTTCAGCCGGGTTGGGATTGGCAAACGACAATGCGGCATAACGCTGGGGATCAAAGGTTTTCAGCGCATCGATGTTTTGCGGCATGTGGGTAACACCCACAAACACATCGCCGCGTTGCATGATCTGCTCGTACGACATTGCCCAGACAAAGGCCCAGTCGTAGGAGCGCGCTTCGATCAGCAACTCCACAATCACATTACCGCTGAAGTCAGCTGCATCAGCCGGACGCCTCACCAGAATACGGGTGCCGTAGGGAGCGTCGGCGGTTTTGACGGCGATGCTGCCGTCTGCGGCGCGCTCATACAGGTTGGCGTTGCCGGTAAGAATGTATTCCTCTTCCACATAACCTGCCGCTGCCAGATCAACTACCTCCTGCATGCGCTTGGCCGCCATCAGCGGATAAGACGCCTCAGTCACCGGCAAGGGGCCGGTTACGGCCGGCAAGTTGATCGGAGTTTGCGCCAGGACCAAAGCCGGCAAGCCCAGCGCAAGCGCCAAAGCTGACACATGGAATTTCACGAATGCCTCTGCTCAATGATGGATGGAACCAATCCGGCTGTAGCGCCGGTCTTTCCCGGTAAGGGGTGAGCGCATGGTAACCCAGGCAGGAATGCCAAAGCCGCACCGACCTCACTTGCTGCCGAGGCGACTATGCCGATGCAGGAAAAATGCAGGAGATGCAGGCTGCGATGGCTGCCATCAAGGCAGAGCAGGATCCCGCCAAACGGCAGGCACTGATGACGCAGCACATGAAACTGATGCACAAGAACATGCAAATGATGATGGATCAGATGATGCAGCATCATGGCGAAGAAAGTGCACAGCCTGCGCATCAGCACGAGTGAACACATGAGTAAACACATGAGTAAACACATGAGTAAACAACAGTTGCACCCGCTGGTTCAGCCCTGACGTTTGAACTGCTTCAGGAAACTGACAAGGCCGAGCGCGCTGAGTGCGGCAACAAGGATGCCACTGAGGCTCAACAGCACTTTGTAAAACAGATTGTCGAAGCTGCCGGTGTGCAAGGGGTAGGCAAAGTTGTACAGGCGCTCCGAGATATGTTGCGCCTGGTCATTGATGCGGATGTCCATCCAGCCACCGACAGACTCAATGTAAACCTTGCTTTGGCCGCTCGGGTGCAAACTGCCTGGCTGCTGCAAACCAATGATGCGGTAAGGTGAGTACCCGTTTGGCACCTGGGCCGTGCGAATACGCGAACCGGGAAATGTGGCTAGCGCCCGCTGCATTGCCGGCAACCACTTGCCCGCCTCTGCACCGGCAACAGTGTCGAGATTGTCAGAAAAATCCTGGCTGTACTCTTCACCACGAAAGGGTTCCAGCAACAATTGTTCCGCCTGCTCTGGAAATGCCAGAATCGTCCCGGTGACAAGTGCGAGAAGAAAGGGCAGCACTTCCACGATACCGATATTGCGGTGAGCGGCCTGCAAGCTGGAACTTGCAGTACTTTGCGGCCAGAAGCCGTGGCGAAAACCGCGACGGCTCGGCCAGAAAGCAATGACACCTGCAACAAGCAGCAGGATCATTGCCATGCCGGCAAAACCTGCAATGGCCAGTCCGACATTGCCCAGCAACAGCCGGTGATGCAAATCGTAAAGCCATTCTTCCCAGCGCTCATTCAGCACCCATTGCGCAACAACAGTGCCGCTGCCATCGAGATAGGCATACTGATCGTCGGCCAGGGTTATCCTGGCCAACGGAAACTCCGCGGTAGGAAACTGTATCTGCAGAATATCGTCGCTGCTGAATTGCGCTTCCACTGCATCGGCGATTGCCGCCAGCGCTTGCGGTGTAGCGTCAAATGCCGCATCAGTTGTTACCAGCGACATTGTTACGAACTCGTTTTTCCAGACCAGAATGCTGCCTGAAAGGCTGATCACCAATAGCAGAAGTGCCAGCGCCGCGCCTCCCCATGCGTGAACAGTTCGGCTGAAACGGAAGAATTCGGATTGCATATGACTGGCCCTCTATCTGGAATGGATGTTGCGTCTCGCCCTGCGTCTGGCTGTCATTTTGCATCAGATTTACAGCAGAAAGTCCCTGGTGGAGTAGTTGCATTGCTGACTTGTTGCGGTCGCAACATTAACTGCCTACGCAGGTAAGAGTCATTGTCTTGTTTGCGGATGTTGCCCATGTCCCCTGATCACCAAGCAGTTCGTTATTTCTGCTGCGGTCCCAGCCTGGTCACAGCACTGCCGCCCGAGCGGGCGGCGTTTTTTGGCAACCTGCATTTACATAACGGGTTGTCATTCGACGCTGCGGCGTCGGGAACCCAAACAACGCCGGAGGACGCTTACCGCCACGCCCGTGGCGACAGCGTGCAGTACATGGGACGCAGCGTGCGCTGCAAGCAGCCGCTGGATTTCCTCGCCGTCACCGACCATAGCGCATGGCGCCTGGATCACACTGCTTGCGGTAAAGACCCGTAATAATTCAGCAAACGGAGGATGTCGGCTGCCGAACCGGGATAAGATGCGCGACCGGAATTTGTCGTCTATTGCTGTTTTCTACCGTGAATCAAGCTACCGCTACAACCAGGCCCGGGCGGCCAAAAGGGCCGCGTGCACCGGGCCTGTTCAGCATCCTCGCACCCTATCGCAAGCAGGTAGCACTGCTCATTGTGCTGGCCGTGCTGGCCAATATCTTCACGCTGTTCATTCCGCGGTTGATCGCCAACGGCATTGATGCCTATGTGGCAGGCAACTTCGAATTTAAGCCCTTGTTGCTGCAGTTTGGCGGCGTTGCCGCTCTTGTGTTTTTCTTCACCTGCCTGCAAAGCCTGATGCAAATACTGGTGTCGGAACGAGCGGCCTTCGATTTGCGGCAGTCACTGGCCACGCGCATTTCACGCCAGGGCTATCGCTTCATTGAAG
>CAISOD010000217.1 GCA_903887045.1 uncultured Gammaproteobacteria bacterium
GGCAGCCATTGTTGGCTGTGGTGACGAGGAGTTACAGCGATGACGTGTGTAGACCGCACTCACGGTTCTCCAGCGCCTTGGTCGGATCATAGTAACTGTCTTCGTTCGGCAGCGAATGTTCTGCAAGATATGCACGCATCTGCGCTTCGCTCCACCGCAACAGGGGTGCTACTTTCAACACGCCTTTGTCGTCAGTCGTAAACACGTTGAGCGACTGGCGGAACTCGGTCTGCTCCTTGCGCAGTGCCGTCAGCCAGATCGCAGGTTTGTGCGTTGTCATCGCCCGGCGGAACGGTTCCAGTTTGAAGTTTTCGGTGAATATCTTGTGGGCGTCTTCGGTGTAGTCCGGAATGCCGCCGAGAGCGGCTTCCTGACGTGCAGCGGAAACACGAGGGGTAAATACATCGACGTTAAGCTTCAACTGCTGAATGATTATTTCGGCGCAGCGGTAAGTCGCCTTGGTGTTGTAGCCGTGGTCAATCCATAGTACCTGCAAATCCGGTTTCACCCGCGACGCCATGTGCAGGATCACTGCTTCCAAGGGGCCGAAATGGGTAGTAACAACTGCTTTGCCCGGCAATGAAAGTGCATGACGAATGATGTCCTGCGGCGAGCTATTGGCAAATTGATTGTTGACGGTAGCGATGTCCATGATTGACTCCTATGGCGCGGCGTCGCAAGTCTAACGCAAACCTGCTGTTGCTGTCGGGTAGAATGGCGCGCACGTGGAGAGTGGATAAAGAGGGGATAAAGCCATGCATTTCGAACAGTACCGCACCACACTGGCCGCCATCGGCAGAGAAATCAGTCCTGCCACACTGGTGGCAACCCGCAATCTGGTTACGCCGCTACACGAGCAGACCCCGTACAGTGACATCAAGGTGTTACGTGATGTTGCCTATGGCCCACATGAGCGTAATCGGATCGATGTTTTTACTGCTGCGACCAAGGCGGAATCTGCGCGTCCTGTGCTGGTGTTCGTGCATGGTGGCGGATTTCTCGCCGGCGATAAGCATGCCGAAGGCTCGCCGTTTTACAGCAACATAGGCCAGTGGGCCGTACGCAACGGTTTCAACGCAGTGACATTTACCTACCGTTTGGCGCCGCAGCACAAATGGCCGAGCGGTATCGAGGATTTGCGTTTGCTAATGGATTTCCTGCAGCGTGATGGTGCAGCTTACGGCCTAAACGCGTCGCGGGTTTTCCTGATGGGGCAGTCGGCCGGTGCGGCGCACGTAGCTGGCTATATCGCTCATGCAGATTTGTATGCACCAAAACCACACTGCGTGCGTGGATTGATCCTGCTGTCGGGCATTTATGACTTTGCTGCCATGCCACCGAGCCCGATGGAGCCTGCCTATCTTGGTACTGATCGGTCGTTGTATCCGGGCTATTCATCGCTGGCAGGACTCGCGTTCACAGATGTGCCGTTGCTGGTGACCTTGGCCGAATTCGATCCGCCGCAATTCGAACAACAAGCTCTTGCACTGTTGGTTGCAGTCCAGCGGAGCAAGGGAAGCCTGCCGCGCTTTGTGCATGCGGTGGGTCAGAATCATTTTTCGGTGGCGTTGTATCTTGGTCTTGCTGGCGATCTGGTGGCATCGCAGATCAAAAGCTTTATCAACGAACACGGAAAATGACGATGCTGGTCATCACGCCAACACTGGGAATCCCTGACAATGAGATCAGCTTCAGCGCGATACGTGCGCAGGGCGCAGGCGGCCAGAACGTCAACAAGGTGTCCTCGGCAATACATCTCCGATTCGACATCAATGCATCGTCGTTGCCGGACGCAGTCAAGGCGCGTCTGCTGGTTAAATCCGACTTCCGCATTACGGGTGATGGCGTTATCGTCATCAAGGCACAGAACTTTCGCACACAGGACAAGAATCGCGATGAAGCCTTGGCCCGTTTGGCCGAACTTATCCGTTCCGCCACCCGCAAACCTAAACCCCGTATTGCCACCAAGCCGAGCAAATCTTCAGTTCGCAAGCGGGTAGACAACAAGAAAAAGCAGGGCATGACCAAGCGGTTGCGTTCATCAGTGAAGGATCAATAACACCACTGCAGCCGGTATAATTGTAATTTTTCGCAGGGTCCCACATGAGCATAGTTCGTACCCGTATTGCGCCGTCACCGACCGGAGATCCCCACGTTGGTACTGCGTACATCGCTTTGTTTAATCTGTGTTTTGCACGCCAGCACGGCGGCAAATTCATTTTGCGTATCGAAGATACTGACCAGGTACGCAGCACCCGCAAGTCGGAGGATGACATCCTCGCTGCACTGAAATGGCTTCATCTGGATTGGGATGAAGGCCCCGACAAGGGAGGCCCACATGCGCCGTATCGGCAGAGCGAACGCTCGGCTATCTATCAACAGCATGCGCAACAACTGCTCGATAGTGGATATGCTTTCCGCTGTTTCTGCACCGCCGAGCGGTTGGATGAAGTACGCAAGCAGCAGCTCATCGACAAGCAACAGCCGGGTTACGACGGATACTGCATGCACCTGACCCAGCAAGACGTCGCTAGCAAACTCGCTTCCGGTTTTCCCCATGTGATCCGTATGAAGGTGCCGCGCGAAGGCATTTGCATTATCCAAGATATGCTGCGCGAGCCAGTCGAGATCGAGTGGAGTCAGGTCGACATGCAGGTCCTGATGAAGTCGGACGGACTGCCTACTTACCATCTTGCCAATGTGGTCGACGACCATTTGATGGAAATTACCCACGTTATTCGCGGCGAAGAATGGATCAACTCGGCACCGAAACACCTTCTGCTCTACCAGTACTTCGGTTGGGACGCTCCTGTGCTGTGCCATATGCCGCTGCTTCGCAATGCTGACAAAAGCAAACTCAGCAAGCGCAAGAACCCCACGAGCATCGGTTATTACCAGCGCATGGGCTACCTGCCTGAAGCAGTGATCAATTATCTGGGAATGATGGGCTGGTCGATGCCGGATGGTAACGAGAAGTTTAGCGTAGAGGAGATGATCAGCAACTTCGATATTATGAGGGTTTCTCTAGGTGGCCCGGTTTTCGATACCGAAAAACTCGACTGGCTGAATGGTCGCTATCTGCGCGAGTCGCTGACTGATGAACAGTTCATAGAAAGGTTCGCAGCCTGGGCATTCGATGCTGACCGCATACGGCAAATCGTGCCTTTGGTGAAACCGCGGGTAGAGCGTTTTTCTGACATTGCGATGTTGGCAGGCTTCTTCCTTGCCGGTATGCCGGCGATCAAGCCGGAGAGTTTTACCCACAGCAAGCTCGAACCTGAAACCTGTGTGCGGATTCTGCAGTTTGCTGCGTGGCGTCTCGAAGACATCAAGATCTGGGAACGTGACAATATCGAGCAGGCTTTCGTCCAACTTGCAGAGCAGTTGCAGCTGAAAATACGCGAGTTGCTGTTTCCGTTGTTCATCGCGATTGCCGGCACCTCCGTATCGACATCAGTGATTGATTCGATGGCTATACTCGGTCTTGATCTCAGCCGCGCGCGCCTGCGGAATGCGGTGACAGTACTTGGTGGTATCTCCGGCAAACAGCAAAAACTGCTTGAAAAGGAATACCAACAATTCAGCGGCTAAGTGCACAAAACCGCGCTGGAAACATCCGGCAGTCGCCACAAAAATCGCGGGCTGCTTTGTTGACACTCCATGAGGTGCTCAATAGAATGCACGCCTTTCCCGGAGAGCCCCGGGAATGCAGCAAGACATGTAGCCGAATCTGCTACAGGCCTTGATGGATCAAGTGTAAGCGGGGCCATAGCTCAGTTGGTAGAGCGCAACGCTGGCAGCGTTGAGGTCAGGAGTTCGACCCTCCTTGGCTCCACCATTTGTATGGCTCAAAACAGTTCCAGTCCCCATCGTCTAGTGGCCTAGGACACGACCCTTTCACGGTTGTAACGGGGGTTCGAAACCCCCTGGGGACGCCAAACAAAAGAAAGCCCACATCCAAAAGATGTGGGTTTTTTTTGAGCTGGAATCGGTGGCTCCGAAACAAATGCAGCGCAGTTCCCGTGCAGCGACCCTGGGCGAGGCAGGCGCTTTCTGGTTCCAGCAATTCTGGACGCTGCCAGTCGCTCAAAAGGCTTGAGAAGGGGATGTGCCGAGTCAGCCCCCGGAAACAAAAAAGCCCCAAATCCGGGGCTTTAGCGTCACATCAATATTGCTCACTTCTCCGGGTAATCCCTCATCGTCGGACCGGTGTACAACTGGCGTGGCCGCCCGATCTTGAACGGGTTGCTGATCATCTCGTGCCAATGGGCAACCCAGCCAGGCGTGCGGCCAGTCGCGAAAATCACCGTGAACATATTCACCGGAATACCAATGGCTTTCAGGATGATGCCAGAATAGAAGTCGACGTTTGGATACAGGTTGCGTTCGACGAAGTATTCGTCTTCCAGAGCGATCTTCTCGAGCTTCATGGCGATCTTCAGCAGCGGATCGTTTTCCTTGCCGAGTTCTGCCAGTACTTTCTGACAGGTTTCACGCATTACTTTCGCACGCGGGTCAAAGTTCTTGTACACGCGATGCCCAAAGCCCATCAGTCGGAAAGTATCGTTCTTGTCTTTCGCCCGCTTGATGCATTTGTCGATGTTCGACTCGTCACCTATTTCGGTCAGCATCTTAAGCACAGCTTCGTTGGCACCGCCGTGGGCAGGCCCCCATAGCGCAGTGATGCCGGATGAGATACACGCGTAAGGGTTGGCGCCGGTAGAGCCGGCAAGACGTACGGTTGACGTGGAAGCATTTTGCTCATGGTCGGCATGCAACAGGAATATCTTGTCCATTGCTTCTGCCAGTACAGGGCTTGGCTCGTACGTTTCGCACGGTGTACCGAACATCATGTACAGGAAGTTGGAGCTGAAATCGAGATCGTTACGAGGGTACATGAACGGCTGGCCGATCGAGTACTTGTAGCACATGGCAGCGATAGTCGGCATTTTCGCGATCAGACGCAGTGCTGCAGTCTTGCGGTGGTCTTCGTTATCAATCTTGAGGGCCTCGTGATAGAAGGCTGATAGTGCGCCTACTACGCCAACCATGATGGCCATGGGATGGGCTTGACGTGGAAATCCGTTGAAGAAGTGGTGAATTTGCTCATGCACCATCGTGTGATAACGAATCGCTTTAACGAAATCAGCTTTTTGCTTGGCATCCGGCAATTCACCGTTAAGCAGTAGATAGCAACACTCGAGATAGTCGGATTTTTCGGCCAGCTGCTCAATCGGGTAACCGCGGTAAAGCAGCACACCTTTGTCACCATCAATGTAGGTAATTTTCGATTCGCAGGACGCTGTGGACATGAAGCCCGGATCGAAAGTGAAGATGTCATGGTTGGTCAGGCTTCTGACATCAATGACATCGGGACCTGTGGAACCGGGATAAATTGGTAGTTCAATGGTTTCGGGCATGCCCTCTATGGACAACAACGCCTTTTTCCCAGCCATATGTATTCCCCTAAGCTTGATAACAGGTAATCGTGATTAAAGAGACACTCAACACTATCCCGCTAAAGCGGCTTTTGTCAAACCGTTAAAAACAGTAAATGGTCAGCTTCCAGTCAACATTAAAGAATGAATTCAGAACTTCCAACTATATGAAAAGCAAGGGTTTTGTTAAAAGTGAAATTCATCCC